>NZ_MWLL01000187.1 GCF_002198675.1 Kineosporia sp. R_H_3
AGCAGACGCCGGCCCCGGCGCCCGCCCCGGCACCGGAGCCGGCGTCTGCTCCACCTCCGCCGCCGCCCGCCGCCGGAGGCGGGGCGCTCCCCGACGCGGTCGGGACGACGACCGTCCCGTTCATCCCGCCGTGGAAGGTGCAGAAGTAGCCGTAGCTACCTGCCTTGGTGAAGGTGAACGAGAACTTCTGGCCCGGCTGCATCGTCGCGCTGCGGAAGGCGCCGGAGGTCGACGTCACGTTGTGCGGCATGGAGTCGTTGTTCGTCCACGTCACCGTGCCGCCCGGCGCGACGGTCACGGAGACCGGGCTGAAGGCCTTGTTGGCCATGGACACCGTGGCCGTCTTCGGAGCGGCGGGCGCGCCGCCCCCGCCGCCTCCGCCGCCTCCGCCGGAGCCGCCGCCCGGTGCCGACATCGACACCGTCACCGAGCCGGTGAGGGCCTTGTTCCGCTCGTCGGTGTAGGCGTACGACCCGAGGGTGTCGAACGTGTACGACCACGAGCCGGTGAAGTTCCCGGAGTCGAACTCGACCGGGCCGGTCCGGCTGCGCACGCGGTGCTCGCCGCCGTCGCTCTCCCACGTGACCGTCGTGCCCGGCAGGACGGTGAGGTCGGCGGTGGACAGCGTCGCGCCGATCTTCACCGTTCGCGTCGCCGAGGCGGCCGGCCCGGCGACGCCGACGAGCAGCGCGAGCAGCCCGCTCACGAGGACGAGCAGGGCGCAGGTCGCCGCGGCGAGGTGCCGGGTGGACAGGGCCGGCAGCGCGCCGGTCCGCTCACCGCGGCGGAGGCCGGTGGTCCGGCTGGTCTGGGTGGTCATGGTCGCTCCCTGGTGGAGGTGCACGAGCGGGTCAGGCGGACTGGGTGGTGGGCCGGCCGGCGGTGGCGGGCTCGGTGGCGGGCACCCGGCGGACGACGCGCCGGCGGCTCACGAGGAGCACCCGCGCGACGGTCGTGAGGAGGGTGACCCAGACCGCCCCGACGACCGCGAACAGCACGGTCGGGGTCACGGCGCCGACGCCCTCCAGCGGCTTCGGCGCCGCCGGGGTGTAGGCCGAGACGGCGGCGGTGACGTCGACGTCGACGCTGCGCTCGAGCGGGGTGTCCCCCACCTGCGCGGCGTACGAGGCCGTGAACTCGGTCGGACCGACCTGGGTCGGCCGGTAGCCGCCGGAGTGCGCGCCGTCGAGGACCATCTCGGCCACGCCCTTGGTCACCGGCACGCTGCCGAGCGGGACCGCGCGCGGGCCGAAGACCGTCGTCATGACCGAGAACGTCACCGTGCCGGCGGCGGCCGGGGCGCCCTTGGCGTCCTTCACGGACGCCTTGAGGTGGACGAGGCCGTCGGTCTGCGTCCCGGCGAGCTCGATGCGCGGGCCCTTCGGCGCCTGCGCCGCCTGCGCGGGTGCGGCCCGCCCGACGCCGAGCACCCCGAAGGCACCGGCGAGCAGGAGCACCGCGAGTCCGGCGCCGACGGTCCGGGCCGCCGGGGACGACACCCGCGGCTCGCCCGCGGCGCGCAGCGCGGCCAGGGCCTGCGTGAGCGTGCGCCGTTCCTCGAGCTCGACCTCCTCGATCTCGTCGACCGAGAGGATCGGCACGACCCGGAACAGGAGCATGAGCAGCAACGGCACGGCCGCCACGGCGGCCAGCGTGATGCTGGCCCGCACCCAGGTGAGGTGGTAGGCGCCGTGGCCGCCCGTGACGACGTCGTGGTTCGCCGGGGTCACGACCATGAGGTAGCGCTTGAGCCAGAGCATCGGGACGACGAAGCTCGCCGCGACGACCATGCCGGCCGTCGTCCGGGTCGCCGGGATAGCGACGAGCAGCAGCGGGATCACCGCGCCCCCGACGACGAAGAGCCAGAACCAGCCGGCCATCCGGCCGACGAGCAGGTCGGCGAACACCGTGCTGACGGCGTTCTCGCCGACGTAGGCGCCCGGCAGGATGTCCGCGAACGTGAAGTACACGTACCCCGCGCCGAGGGCGGCCATGAGGAAGCCGAGCCGGACGAAGTGCCGCGGCGTGATCCACTGCTGCAGGCCGTACCCGGAGCGGAACCCGGCGACGACGAGGATGACCAGGGCGACGCCGGAGTAGAGCGCCGCGACGACGAACTGCGGGGCCCAGATGCTCTCGTGCCACCAGGGCCGCGAGGTCGTCGCGAACGCCCACGCGAGCACCGAGTGCACCGAGACCGCGAGCGGGATGATCATCACCGAGACCAGCGTCAGCGCCTTGCCGAGCACGTGGTGCTGGCGCGGTGCACCCGTCCAGCCGCGCGCGATCCGGCGGTACAGCGCGGTCCGGAAGCGACCGAGCCGGCCGTCGTCCGCCGCGAGCAGCGCCGCGCTGTCCGGGATCAGCGGCATCGCGAAGAAGGCGACGGAGGCGAAGCCGTACGTGGAGACGGCGATGAAGTCCCAGAAGACGGGGGCGCTCGTGTTCGGGTGCGTCACGAGCTCGTAGAGCCGGACCGGGTTCCCGATGTGCGGCACGATGAGCGCCATCCCGACGAGGACGGTGCAGACCGCGGCGCCCTCGGCGATCCGGGTCAGCGGCGCCCGCCACGTGGCGCCGGTGAGGCGCAGCACCGCGGAGACGACGGCGCCTCCGTAGCTCACCCCGATGAGGGCGATGACGTCCGCGATGTCGGCGGCCCAGAAGGCCTGGTCGTTGAAGCCGGCCGCGCCCATCCCCCGGCGGAGCTGGACGGTCCAGGCGTAGACGCCCAGCGCGACCACGGCGGACAGGACGAGGACGACGACCCACCAGCCGGCGCCGGGCCGGCGCAGCGCGCGCAGGCTGGTGGCGCGCACGGTCTCGGTCGTCACGGTCCCGGTCGTCACGGTGGACATCACGCCCCCTGCAGCTTCTGGCCGTGCCCGAGGATGTACCAGACGCGCGGGTGGGTCCCGAGCTCCTCCTTGAACCGCACGGCGTCGTTGTCGGCGAGGAACTGCGAGAGGACGACGCTCGCGCCCTGGGTGTTCACCGCGACGTCCGCGACGAGGTCGCCGACCCACAGCACGCCCATCGGGCAGGCCTCGACGCACGCGGGCAGCTCGCCGAGCGGCAGCCGGTCGGCGCACAGCACGCACTTGCCGACCGTGCCGCGCCGGGCGACCGGCATCTGCGGGGTGTTGGGCATCCCGAGGTCGACCGGCGGCCTCGGCTCGCGCCAGTTGAAGTAGCGCGCCTCGTAGGGGCACGCCGCCATGCACGCCCGGGACCCGACGCAGGTGTCGGTGTCGACGAGGACGAGCCCCTCGTCGGTGCGGATCGTCGCGCCGACCGGGCACACCTTGAGGCACGGCGGGTCCTCGCACATCATGCAGGGCCGCGGCATGTGGAACGACCCGCCGCGCTCGTCCTCCATCTCGAACACCTGGATCCAGGTCTGCTCGGGGCGCAGCGAGTGCCGCTTCTGGCAGGCCTTCGTGCACGACTTGCAGCCGTCGCAGTAGCGCAGGTCGATGACCATGCACCAGGCGTGCTCCGGTTGCGCCGCAACGGGTCCGGCGGTGTCGTCGGCGGCCGCCGGCGTCGCGCCGTGGCCCGCGTGGTCGTCGGGGGCGGGGGTCGTCGCGGCGTCGGCCCGGTAGGCGACGAGCGGGACGGCGGCACCGCCGAGCGCGGCGGCCGCGGCGAACGCCGCGAGCACCGTCCGGCGGTCGGGGCCGTCCCGCAGGTCCGGGACGGCGGTGGTGGTGGGCATCTGCGGCCTCCTCGGTGGACCGGCCTCGGGGCGGAGGCCGGGGGTCCAGATGACAAGGAGGTCATCACGAGCCGCTTCCCAGGTCGGGGGGACCTGAGTCCTTGGTTGAAACCGCAACGGCATCGCCGTATTGCCCTTTGGTACACCTACCAGGACGTAGGGCCCGGCGCCGTCACGGCGGGCACGGCCGGGTCCCCCGGCAGGACCTACGACCCCCGGGGAAGTAGTTGAAGGATTGATAGACCGGTGCGTGAACGGATGCCCCGCCGGGCGAAGGCGGGGACGTCTGACGCGGAGCCGGGCGAGGCGACGCGATCCCCGTACCGAGGCGGACGTGTTGCGTCCCAGGAGGTTCCCGTGCCCGGCCAGCCCTGTGTCCGTGTCGTCCACCGACGGCCGCTGCGCCACGTCGTCGTGGCCGCCCTGCTCGCCGTGCCCGTCACGGTCGCCCTGACGTCACCGTCGGGCGCCTCGGACGGCGGCTCGTCGTCGTCGACGACCAGGCCGCCGTCGTCGGCGTCGAAGTCGGCGTCCAAGTCGGCGAGCGAGTCGGCGAAGTCGGCGTCGGCGTCCTCGTCCAAGGCGTCCGCGTCGAGGTCGTCGTCCACGTCGGGCGGCGGACACGGCTCCTCGACGACGACCCGCCCCGCCGCCCGGACGACGACCGCTCCCGCGGCCCCGCAGCCGACCGGCCGGTCGGCCCGCGCCGGGACGACGAACCGTGCGAGGAGCACCTCCGCGCGGACCGGGCGCGGTGCCGCCGGCGGGGCCGGCCCGGCCGCACCCGTCGTGGCCGCCGGCACCGGTGCGGGCGCCGGGTCCGGCGCCGGGCCCGGGGCCGGCATCTGGGCCGGCAGCGGCACGACGACGGCCGACGTCCGGGCTCTGGAGGCCGAGCTGCGCCGCCTCGACGCGCGGATCCGCTCCGCCCGCGACGAGCTCGACGCGGCGCGGGCCCGGCTCGAGCGCGCCGCCCTCGTCGCCGGCAAGGCGCTCGAGGACGCGAGCGTCGCGGCCCTCGCCCTGCGCGACGCCGACCTCGTCGCCGCCCGGGAGCAGGCCCGCCTCGCGGACACCGAGGCCGCGCTCGCCGCGGCCCGTGGGCAGATCGGCCGGCAGGCCCGGCAGATGTACGTGGAGGGCGTCGCGGTCGCCGACGACGCGACGCTGCCGGACACCGGCACCGTCGCCGACCTCGAGCAGGCCGTCGCCCGGCAGCGGTCCGCGGCCGACGGCGCGACCGCGGCGGNTCCGCGGCGGCGTCGGCCCGGGCCGCGGCCGAGACGGCGGTCGCCCGGCACCGCACGACCCTGGCACGTCTCGAGACGGCGGTCGCCCGGACGACCGACAAGGCCCGCTCCACCCGGGACCGGCTCACCGGCGCCCGGGCCTCGCTCGCGGCGCAGCGCCGGGCCGCACGGTCGGTGGCCCGCGGCGGACGGCCGCCCGCGCTCGGCCCCGTCGGCCGGTGCCCGGGCGGCCCCGCGAGCGCCTACCCGAACGGGCGCATCCCGCTCGACGCCCTCTGCCCGTTGTCCTTCGCGCCCGGGGAGCACCTGCGGGCGGACGCCGCGCACGGGTTCGAGCAGCTGGCCCGGGCCTACTCCCGGCAGTTCGGCGCGGCCCCGTGCATCACCGACTCCTACCGGCCGCTGTCGGTGCAGGTCACCCTCTCGATGACGAAGCCGCGCCTGGCCGCGCGCCCCGGCACGAGCAACCACGGCTGGGGCACGGCGCTCGACCTGTGCGGCGGCGTCCAGAGCTTCGGCACCGCCGAGCACACCTGGATGCTCGTGCACGCACCGCTCTACGGCTGGTTCCACCCGGCGTGGGCGCAGCAGGGCGGTTCCAAGCCGGAGGCCTGGCACTTCGAGTACGGCGGCTGACGGGGACCGACGGGCTGACGGCGGTGGTCCGCCCGCTCAGGCGGGCCGCTCCCCCGCCGGCCGCGTCCGCCCGTACCCGCGCCGGGTCATCTGGGTCGAGACGGCGGCCAGGTCGGCGGCGGACAGCTCGCGCGGCGACCCGGCCGCGGCCGCCCGCAGCCATACGTCGCAGGTCCACTCGAGGACCTCGGCGAGCATCGCGGCCTCCGCGAGGTCGGCGCCCCAGGTCACCGCGCCGTGGTTCGCCATGAGGGCGCCGCGCCGGTCGCGCAGCGCCTCGACGACGGCAGCGGCGAGCTCGGGCGTCCCGAAGGGCGCGAACGGTGCCACCCGGACCGGGCCGCCGAGCTGCAGGGTCGCGTAGTGCACGGCGGGCAGCTCGTCGACGAGCAGCCCGGCGGCGGTCGAGGCGGGCGCGTGGGTGTGGACGACGGCGCGGGCGGGGGTCCGCGCGTAGACCGCGAGGTGCAGCGCGAGCTCCGACGTCGGCTCGAGCGCGCCCTCGACGACCGCCCCGTCGAGGTCGACCACCGTCACGTCGTCCGGGGTCGCCGTCCGCAGGACCACGCCGGTCGCCGTGACGGCGACGAGGTCACCGTCGCGTGCGGAGACGTTGCCCGCGGTGCCCGGGACGACGCCCTGCTCGGCCAGTCCGCGGCACACGGTCGCGATCTGCCGTCGCAGTGCCGCCGTCCCGCGCGGCAGCCTGCCGCCCGTCCCGTTCACGCCGTCCCCCCGCCCGCACCGTCCCCGGGCCGCCGGCCCGCGGAGACCTCGAGCACCCGGGTCTGGGTGACGAGTGCGGTGACGAACCGGGCCGGGGTCACGTCGAACGCCGGGTTGTGCCCGCGCGTCCCGACGGGAGCGGTCCGGACGCCCGCGTGCACGAGCACCTCGTCGCCGTCCCGCAGCTCGATCTCGATGGCGTCGCCGTCCGCCGTCGCGAGGTCGAGGGTGGACTCGGGGGCCGCGACGACGAACGGGATCCCGGCCTCCCGGCAGGCGAGCGCGACGCCGAGCGTGCCGACCTTGTTCGCGACGTCGCCGTTCGCCGCGACCCGGTCCGCGCCGACGACCGCGACGTCGACGAGGCCGCCGAGGATCGTGCCGGCAGCGGCCGAGTCCGCCTGCACGACGTGCGCGATGCCGTCCTGCGCGAGCTCCCAGGCGGTGAGCCGGGCGCCCTGGAGGAGCGGGCGGGTCTCGTCGACGTAGACCTGCTCGAGCACGCCCCGGCGGTGCAGCTCGCGGACCACCCCGAGCGCCGTCCCCCACTGGGTCGTCGCCAGGAAGCCGGCGTTGCAGTGCGTGAGGACCCGCAGCGGCCGGCGCGCGACGTGTGCGAGGAGCCAGTCCGCGCCGAGCCGGCCGATGGCGTGGTTCGCGGCGCCGTCCTCGGCGACGAGCCGCTGCGCGGCGACCAGGACGGCGTCCTCGCCCTGCGCGACGAGGGGCTCGACGAGGTCGACGGCCCACGCCAGGTTGACCGCGGTCGGCCGGGCCGTGCGGACCCGGTGCACCTCTGCGGCCAGTTGGGCGGCGTCCCAGCCCTCCCGGCGGCCCTGCCGCATCGCGACGAGGACCCCGAACGCACCGACCGCACCGAGCGCCGGGGCGCCCCGGACGACGAGCCGCCGGACCGCGTCGACGAGGGTGTCGACGTCGGTGACGTCGACGTGGACGACGCGTCCGGGGAGCAGGGTCTGGTCGAGCAGCCGCAGTGCCTCGCCGGTCCACCCGACCGGGCGCCCCGGCGGCAGCCCGGCGTCCCCGGTGGTCGACGCGGCGGCAGGGACAGGGTCCATGCCGCAGACTCTGTCAGGCCGAGCGGACGCCGACCATGCCCGGCAGGTCCGCGGGCGCGGCACCCGTGGGCGCACCGGGAGGCGGCAGGGCGAGCCCCGCGGCCGCCGCCGTCCGCCGGGCGGCGTCCTGCGCCGGTCCGGCGTCCCGGCCGGTCGCGCTGCGGAGAGCGGCGACCGCCGTGAGGCGCCAGATCCGTTCGACCGGGCGCTCGCCGTCCGCCCCGAGGAGCTCCTCGTACCGCTCCAGCATCGTGGCGGCACGTGCCGGGTCACCCTCGACCGTCACGGTGAGGGCCGCGACGGTCGCGCACGCCTCGGGCAGGACGAGCCGGTCCGCCCGGGGGTCGCGCAGGAGCCCGCGCAGCAGCCCGAGACAGGCCCGCGGCTCCCCCGCCGCGAGGTGCAGCCGCGCGGTCGCCAGCCGCATGAGCGAACCGTGGAGCGGTTCGGCGTACCCGCCCCAGGTCGCCGCGAGGAGCAGCGCCTGCTCCCCGCGCGCGGTGCGGACGAGGAGCGGGGCGGCGAGCCAGGCCTCGTCCCGTCCGAGCGCCGCGACGACCGCGTCGACGCGGTCCGTGTCGGGGCGGCCCGGTGCGGCGAGCAGGGCGAGCGCGCCGGCACGGGCGCGCAGGTCGGCCGGGCAGCGCGCGCCCCACCGGGCGCACTCGGCCTCGAGCGCGGCCGCGGTCCGGTGGAGGTCGCCCGAGGTGGTCCCGAGCAGGGCGTCCGGCAGGAGCTCCAGCGTCGCGGCCCGCAGCCGCCCGACGGGGTCCTGCGCCGTCTGCGCCGCCTGCCGGGCGAGGGCACGGGCGGCGTCGAGCCGGCGGGCCGCGAGCGCCGCGAGGGCGCGCCGGTAGAGGTCGGCCGCCGGATCGCCGGCAGGGTCGGTCGCCGGGTCGGGGTCGACGGCAGGAACGGCGTCCGGGACGACGTCGCGCGCAGCGGCGGCCCGGGCCACGGCGGCCGTGGCCCGGCGGGCGAGCGCCTCCCGGCGTCGGGGCCGCAGCCACTCGCACAGCGCCCGCCGCAGGACCGGGTCCGCGAGGTCCAGGGCTCCGTCGGCGCGGCCGGCGAGCAGGCCGAGGTCGGTGAGTCGCCCGAGCGCGGCGTCGAGGTCCACCTCGGCACCGGCCAGGTCGCGCAGCTGCCCCGGTGTCAGCGGCTCCCGGGCCGTGGCGAGCAGGTGGAGCACCTCGAGCCAGGCGTCGGGCAGCTCGGCGTGCAGGCGCCGGAGCAGGCCGGTCGTCGCGAACGGGCGCCCCGGCCGGGTGTCCGTGGGGGTGGGCGCGTCGCCCGGTCCCGCGAGCAGCCGGGCGTGCAGCGCGTGCGTCAGCGGCGAGGGGTCGGCCCCGAGCTCGTCGGCGAGCGCCCGGCGGCAGGTCTCGTACGCCGCGAGGGCCAGGCCCGTCTCGCCCAGCGCGGCGTACGCCTCCATGAGCCCGCGGTAGGCCCGCTCGCACAGGGTGTCGTCGAGCAGGTAGGAGCGCAGCAGGTCGACGGCCTGCTCCGGCCGGCCCACCGTGACGGCGGCCTGCCCGGCGTCGAGGATCACGTCGCGGCGCAGCCGCTCGAGGCCCTGCACCCAGTCCCCGACGAGGATGGCGTCGGTCGCGCGCGGCGCCACCGGCCCGAGGTGGAGCGCCTCGGCCTGCCGGGCGAACGTGAGGCACGATGCGGCGAGCCCTTCGGCCGCCGCGTGCCGGGACTGGACGGCGAGCGCGCGGTAGGCGTCGACGTCGACCCAGACGTCGGTCAGGTGCAGGTGCTCGCCGGACCGGACGACGCGCCGCGCCCCGACGAGGCGGCGCAGCTCGAAGACGGCGGTCCGCAGGGACGCCGCGGCGCGCCGCTCGTCGGCGTCCGGCCACAGCGTGCGGGTCAGCTCGTCCACCCGGACCGGCCGTCCGGCCAGGGCGAGCATGCGGAGCACGTCGAGGTTCTTGGCGCTGCGCCACCGGGCGTCGGCGACCGGGACCCCGTCGGCCAGGCGCACGACGAGCGGGCCGAGCAGCCGGACCTCGACGACGTCACCGGACCCGTCGTGCGGCCCCGCGCCGGGCGACCCGCCGGCGTCCGTGCCGTCGTCCGGCTCCGCCGCGTGCCGCAGCCCGCGCAGCCGCCGGTGCCCGGCGGCGACCGCGCCGCCGAGGAGCACCTCGGTCGTCAGGGCGTCGACGAGGGCCGCGCAGGCGAGCCCGCCGGCGACCGCGGTGAGCAGCGTCATGACCGCCAGGGCCGCCGTCCTCGCGACGAGGAAGGTCCCGACGGTGCACCCCGCGACACCTGTCGCCGTGAGGAACCGTCGCGCGTACCGCCGAACCATCGCCGCCCCCGACCCCCGTCGCACCCCGGTCCCGGCCGCGAGCGGTCCCGCCCCGGCGCGGATATGGAGCGAAACGTCGCACACGTACCCTCTTGATCGGCGAAACGGGAATCACGATCAGCCGTTCGTACGACGGCCCGGATCGGCCTCCCGGAGGAGGAGAGAGGTCATTTGACGGGCCGTTGACGCGCCCCTTCCCACGCTCTGCCTGCGGCGCGGATGCACCCGGGGCGAGTGCCCGCCGCGACCGGCACGACCGCCGGCCACCGGGGCGAGGTGAAGGGGACGTCATGACACGACACGCACGACGGGCCGGCAGCGCTGCCGGCCGGAGGCGCCCGGTGCGGGCGGGGATCGGCGCAGGGCTCGTCGCGGCGCTCGCCGCCGGCGGGCTGCTCGCGACGCCGGCCGCGGCCGCGGTGCCTCCGGACGGGGTCCCGGGCGGCTTCCAGCTCGTCGAGGAGGACCTGCGCTTCATCCTCGACCAGATCAGGATCGCCGAGGCCCGCCCGACCGGCGCCCCGGCGCTCGGCACCGGCCCGGGGCAGGTCGTGAGCCGGCTGTCCGGCGACGGTCTGCGCACCGTGACCGGCGTCCACAACAACCTCTACGACGGCCAGAGCACCTTCGGTGCCGCCGACGAGACGTTCCCGCGGCTGCTCTCGCCGCAGTTCCGTGCCGCGGAGCAGGCCTGCGTCGGGCCGCCCTCGGCCGCCTCGACGTCGTACACCCAGACCATCGGCGTCGTCTGCGACAGCGGTCCCCGCACCGTGAGCAACCTCGTCGTCGACCAGACGACGAAGAACCCCGCGGCCGTCGCCGCGGCGACCCGGCAGGGCACGCAGGACGACCTCGTCGACGTCGACGGCGATCCCGCCACGCCGCCGGACGGGCTGTTCATCCCGAACACCGCGACCGACGCCGGCCTGTCCGCGCGCTTCAACGCGTGGTTCACGTTCTTCGGCCAGTTCTTCGACCACGGCCTCGACCTCGTCGGCAAGGGCGGCAGCGGCAGCGTCGTCGTCCCGCTCCAGCCCGACGACCCGCTGTACCAGGACCCGGCGGGCCCGGACGGCCTCCCGAACACCGCCGACGACGTCCGCACGAACTTCATGGTGCTCACCCGGGCGACGAACCTGCCGGGCCCGGACGGCGTCCGCGGCACCGCGGACGACGTCCGCGACCACACGAACACGACGACCCCGTTCGTCGACCAGAACCAGACGTACACCTCGCACCCGTCGCACCAGGTCTTCCTGCGCGAGTACGAGAACGTCGGCGGCGTCCCCGTCGCGACCGGGCGGCTGCTCGACGCCCCCGTCACGGGCGGCGGCCTCGCGACGTGGAAGGACGTCAAGGACCAGGCGCGCGACCTGCTCGGCATCACGCTCGAGGACACCGACGTCTTCGACGTCCCGCTCGTGAAGACCGACCTCTACGGCAAGTTCACGCCGGGGGCCGACGGACGGCCGCAGCTCATGGGCGGCGGCACGCGGCACGCGTTCCTCGACGACATCGCCCACCACGCCGTGCCGGACACCCACGACACGGACAACAACCCGGCGACGCCGGGCGTCCAGAAGGTCCCGGACGCCGACTCCACCCGCGGCGACGACGGCGACCCCGCGACGTACGACGACGAGACGCTCGACCGGCACTTCGTCACCGGCGACGGCCGTGGCAACGAGAACGTCGGGCTGACCGCCGTCCACCACGTCTTCCACTCCGAGCACAACCGGGTCGTCGGCGACGTCAAGGCGCTCGTCGACTCCCTCGAGGACACCGCGTTCCGGAACGAGTGGAAGCTCGCGGGCGGTGCCGACGGCTGGCACGGCGAGCGGCTCTTCCAGGCGGCCCGCCTCGTCACCGAGATGCAGTACCAGCACCTCGTCTTCGAGGAGTTCGCGCGCAAGATCTCGCCGGCCATCGACGTCCTGCCGCTCAACGAGAGCGGCTACAACCCGACGCTCGACCCGGCCATCACCGCCGAGTTCGCCCACGTCGTCTACCGGTTCGGGCACTCGATGCTCACCGAGGACGTGCCGCGGACACTCGCGAACGGCCAGTCCGCCGACCTGTCGCTCTTCGACGCGTTCCTCAACCCGGTCGCGTTCACGAACGACGGCACGCTCACGGCGGCGCAGGCCGCCGGCGCGGTCGTGCGCGGCAACATCCGCGAGGTCGGCAACGAGATCGACGAGTTCGTCACCGACGCGCTGCGCAACCGGCTCGTCGGCCTGCCGCTCGACCTCGCGACGCTCAACCTCGCCCGGGCCCGGGACACCGGCGTCCCCGGCCTCAACGCCGCGCGCCGCCAGCTCTTCGCGGCCTCGGACGACGGCAACCTCGAGCCGTACACGAGCTGGGCCGACTTCGGCGCCTCGCTGCGCAACCCGGAGTCCCTGGTGAACTTCGTCGCGGCCTACGGCACCCACCCGGTGCTCGAGGGCGCCGACACGCTCGACGCGAAGCGGGCCGCGGCCCGGCTGCTCGTGGACGGCGGCGCCGGGGCCCCCGCCGACCGCGAGGCCTTCATGGCCGGCGACGGCGCGTGGTCCGACCCGACCTCGGTCGGCCTCGAGGAGGTCGAGCTCTGGGTCGGCGGCCTCGCGGAGAAGCCGGGCCTGTTCGGCTCGATGCTCGGCTCGACGTTCAACGCCGTCTTCGAGACCCAGCTGGAGAACCTCCAGTTCGGCGACCGGTTCTACTACCTGAGCCGGCTCAACGGCACGAACCTGCTCTCCCAGCTGGAGAACAACTCCTTCGGGGCGCTCATCTCGCGCAACACCGACGCGAAGGACCTGCCGTTCGACGTCTTCGCGACCCCGGACTGCACGATCGACCTGTCCGGCGTCGCCGCGGGCGGCGCGCTGCCGTCCGTCGCGCACTGCGGCGAGGGCGCGAGCCTGGTCCGCGAGCCCAACGGGACGATCCGGTTCCGCGGCCCGCAGCACGTCCACGTCGTCGGCACCTCCGGCGACGACCGGCTGCAGACCGACGAGGGCGACGACACCATCCACGGCACGGGCGGCAGCGACCGGCTGGAGGGCGGCGACGGCGTCGACGCGCTCCTCGGCGGCGACGGCCCGGACTTCATCACCGACGCCTTCGGCGACGACGTCGTCAAGGGCGGGGCCGGCAACGACCGGATCAACCCCGGTCCCGGCATCGACCTCGTCTTCGGCGGCCCCGGGCGCGACTTCGTCGTCCACGGCACGGACGGCGACGAGAGCTTCGCCGGCCTGCACGACGACTTCGTCCGCGGCGGCTCCGGCAACGACGTCATCGCCGGCAACTACGGCGACGACTGGCTCGAGGGCGGCAACGGGTTCGACCTCATCCAGGGCGACAACGCCAACAACATGCAGGACGACCCCGCCGGCGGCGACGACGTCCTGTCCGACACCGCGGGCAACGACGACTACGACGCCGAGGGCGGCGACGACATCATGCTCGCCACGCCGGGCGCCAATCGGAACCACGGCATGCTCGGCTTCGACTGGGTGACGAACGCCCGGCAGACCCTGCCGGCGGACGACGACATGACCCTGTTCGGCGAGCTGCCGTTGCCGGGCAAGCCGTTCGCGGACCGGTTCGACCTCGTCGAGGGCCTGTCCGGCTTCGACAAGAACGACATCCTGCGCGGCGACAACCGCAGCGCGGCGACCGAGGACGAGCTGTCCCTGCGGGGTCACGAGCTCACCGACCCGGCGCGGATCCGCGGGCTCGACTCGGTGCTCCCGGCGGGGGCGACGTCCTTCACCGGCGGCAACATCATCCTCGGCGGGGCGGGTGCCGACCTCGTCGAGGGCCGCGGCGGCGACGACGTCATCGACGGTGACGCGTGGCTCGACGTCCGGCTCGAGGCCGGCGGTCAGCGGTGGACGACCCTGGGCCAGATCCAGTCCGCGGTGTTCGCGGGCACCCTCGACCCGGGGACCGTGGAGATCGTCCGCGAGGTCGTCCGGCCGACCGGTCAGGACGCCGTCGTCGACACGGCGAAGTTCTCCGGCAACCGCGCGGAGTACACCTTCCCGGACGGGCAGAGCCGCACCCTCATGCGGGTGCAGCACACCGGCGGCACCCAGGCCGACGGCACGGACCTGCTCCGCAACATCGAGCGGCTCGAGTTCGCCGACGAGACGGTCGACCTCCTCGCCGGGGCGGCGAACCGCCCGCCGACGGGGACGATCACGATCAGCGACACCACGCCGACCGAGAACCAGGCGCTCACGGTCACGCACGACGTCACCGACCCCGACGGCGTCACGGCGGGCTCGCTCGTCGTCCGCTGGCAGTACGAGTCGGCGCCGGACACGTGGACACCGTTCGCCGAGGGCACGGACTCCGGCCCGCTCGGGGACGCGGTCGTCGGCAGGGCGCTGCGCGTCGAGGTCAGCCTGGTCGACGGGCTCGGGGTCCCCCAGACCCTGGCCTCGGCCGTGACCGCCGCGGTGGCGAACGTCAACGACGCACCGACCGGTGCACCGGTGCTGTCGACGACGGACGTCCTCGAGGGCGAGACGCTCACCGTCGACACCTCCGGGATCGTCGACGCCGACGGCCTCGGGGCGCTCACGGTCCGCTGGCAGTCCAGCGCGGCCGGCGGCGGCGGGGCGTGGACGACGCTCGGCGGGGCGACAGGGACGTCGTACACGCCGGGTGCGGCCCAGGTGAACCGACGGCTGCGGGCGCTCGTCACGTGGACCGACGGCTTCGGCACCGGCGAGCAGGTGGCCTCGGCACCGACGGACGTCGTCGGCGACCTCTACGTCGGCACCACCGCGGCGAACACCTGGAGCGGTACCCCGAGCCGGGACCGGGCCGAGGGCCGGTCCGGCAACGACACCCTCAACGGGCTCGGCGGCAACGACACGCTCGTCGGCGAGGCCGGGAACGACACCCTCAACGGCGGCGCCGGCGACGACCTCTTCCTCGTCGTGGGGACGGGCCAGGGGTCCGACAGCTTCAACGGCGGCCCGGGCCACGACACCGTGGTCGCCGGGGCGCCGGGGACCCGGCTCGGGGTGCTGCTCGGGATGACCGGGATCGAGGAGATCAGCTCCGGCGGCTACGCCGGTGTGACGCTCAACGGCTCGGGCAGCAACGAGGTCATCGACCTCACCGGCGTGACGAACAGCGGCGTCGCCGAGATCCTCGGCGGCGGCGGGTCCGACACGGTCACCGGCACGACGGCGGACGACGTGGTCCGCGGCGGCGCCGGGGACGACACGCTGAACGGCGGGCTCGGCAACGACCAGCTGTTCGGCGACGGCGGGATCGACACCCTCACCGGTGGTGCCGGCGACGACACCCTCACCGGCGGTGCGGGGCTCGACGTCTACCGGTTCACCGGCCCGACCGGCTTCGGCACCGACACCGTGGCCGGGTTCGACTCCAACCCCAGCGGTGGCCAGGAGCGGCTGGACATCTCCGGCCACGGAGTGACGACGGGCAACTTCGCCGCCCGGGTGGCGATCTCGTTCACCCCGGGTGTCGGGACGACCGTCGTCGTCAAGGACGCGGGTGGCGCGGTCCGCGGCACGATCCTCCTTCCCGGGATCGGCGGAACCACGGCCACCGCGGTGACGAGCGCAGACTTCGCCCTCTGACGCTCGGCTCCCGGGCCCCGTGGGGCCGGCCCTGCCCCGGCCGGTCCCACGGGGCCCTCTCCTGTCCCGGCGCGCCGGGATGACGAGGGCTACTCAGGCCCGCCCGGCGGGCGGCCGCGCCGGAGGCCCGGCCGAGGACGCCGACCGTCGGCAGCAGCCGGACGGTGTCGTCGTGGCCGTGCGGGCAGGGTGCGGGCTCGTCGGCCTGCGCCATCGGGCGGGAGACCTCGAAGGTCGTCCCGCAGGCGCGGCAGCGCACGTCGTAGGTCGGCATGCAGCCATCATGCATCGTCCGCGGCCGGTGCGGCACGGGTGCGGCACGGGTGCGGCACGGCTCGGCCGGTCCGGCCCGGTCGGGGGCGGCGGCGCGCTAGCGTGATCGCCTGGTGCCGCAGGCGGGCGCCCCGGGTGATTCGTCGTCCGGGCGTGCAACGTGCGGCACCGGCGCGGCGTCGTCCGGTCGTGAGCGTCGACACCGCGTCCCTCGAGCTTCCGTGGCTCGCCGGCCGTCCGGGACAACCCCGGACGCCCGTCGTGCGTGCCACGGGTGCCCTCGGGGTGCAGGCACCGGACCGGCCGGTGCCCGGAGCGGGAGGTGCGCGCGGCGTGGCGGTCGATGCGGCGGTCGCCGAGGCGTTCAGCGCCTGGGCCGCCGAGCGCGGCCCCGCCCTGGTGCGGCTGGCCCGTGGCCTGCTGCGCGACCCGCACCAGGCCGAGGACGTCGTCCAGGACGTGCTCGCGAAAGTGCTCGTCCAGTGGTCGCGGGTCAGCGGCGCGGACGACATGGACGCCTACGTGCACCGGATGGTCGTCAACGCGTGCACCTCGTTCTTCCGCCGCGCGTCGAGGCGCCGCGAGTTCGCCCACGGGCCGGACACGCTGCCCGACCGCGGCGTCGCGGACCCGACCGGCGCCGTCGACGACACCGACCGGCTCGTCGGCCTGCTGCGCCGGCTGCCGACGAAGCAGCGCACGGTGCTCGTGCTGCGGCACTACGAGAACCTGCCCGACGCGCAGATCGCCGCGATCCTCGGGACCAGCGAGGTGACGGTGCGCTCGAACGCCCACCGCGGGCTCGCGTCGCTGCGGACGATGGTCGAGGCTGACCGTGCGCTCGAAGCCGCGGCGGAGCGCCGGGACGGCACGAGCAGGGACGGCAGCACGAACGGTGACGGACGAGGGGCGGGTGAGCGGCGGTGAGCGGTACGGCTCCTCGCGGCGGTCCGCTCGGCGACGACGAGCTCGAGCGGGCGCTGTCGGCCGGCCTGAGCCGGGCCGTCGACGGCGGTGTCGACACCGCGGCGCTCGTCCGCGGTGCGCACGCCGGTGCCCGGCGGATCCAGCGGCGGCGGACGGCGGTCCGCGGCACCGTCGCGGCGCTGTGCGTCGTCGCGGTCGTGCCGTTCGGGGTCTCGGCGCTCGGCGGCGGCGGCCTCTCGGTCACGGCCTCGGACAGCGCGGCCGGTGGTGCGGCGGCCCCCGAGGCGTACTCGGGCGCGGCCACCTCGGCGTCCGGTGAGTCGGCGGGCGGTGCCGACGGCCCGGCCTCGGTGCCCGGTCCGCTGGACAGCTCCGTCCGTGCCGCCACCGGGGCCACCAAGGACGACGACCTGGCCGGTGCGCCCGAAGGGGAGCAGTTCTCCGGTGCCGCCGGCCTGCGCCGGTCCGGCGGCGAGGTCGTCGTCGGCGACCCGGCGATGCTCACCGCGGGCGACCTCGGCCTGGCCCCGGTCTCGGTGACCGACGACACCGCCGGGGCGGCCTCGACGAGCACGACCGTCGTTCGGCTCTGCGGCGCGGGCACCCCGGGCGAGGCCCTCGCTCGCGGCGGCCGGACCGTCACGTGGGCCGGCCCACCGGTCGGCGACGGGGCCTGGACCGTCGCGACGTCGGTGCGGGTCTTCGCCGGCGACGGCGCCGCCGAGCAGCTGGCCTACCTCGAGCGCAACGTCGGGCCCTGCGCCCAGTCGCCCGGTGTCTCGCGCGCCGGTGTCGACGGGCTGCCCGGGGACGACGTCCTCGTCGCGGTCCTGCCCGAGACCACGGACGGCGCCGTCACCGTCGTCGGTGCGGTCCGGCGCGGCAAGGTCACCGCGGGCGTCGAGGTCGTCGTCCCGCTCGGCGCCGCCGCGACCTCCGAGGCGCGACGGGCCGCCGGGGTGGCCCGGGTCGGGACGCTGCTCACGACGGCGCACGAGCGGCTCGCGGAGCTCTCCGCGGCGGCGGACGAGGACCCGGCGCTGCGCTGAGCCGTGCCGACAACTGCTGCCGGTCAGCAGGCAGGTGGCTCGTCATCATCGGCCGGGGGTCAGGCGGCTGCACGTCACCTCTCGCTCCGTACCGGTGCACCTGGATCTTGTGAGGAAGCCGTGGAGGTTGTCCTGGGCCGGCGCTGAGCCGGAGGACCTCCGGGCTGTCGTCGGCTGAGCTCGCGGTGCGGGCGGGCGCGTGACCGGCCGCGGAGCGCGAGCGGCCCGCTGACTGCGCAGACCCGCGCGGGTCACGGGGCAGTTGCGGCCCCTGGTCCGCAGCATCACGCCCTGCGATCATCGGCCGGTGCCCGAGGCATCCCAGGAGGACGGCGGCACTGCGCCGTCCGAGATCGTCGTGCGACCCGTCGTCAGGCTGCGCGACGTCATCGTGTTCCAGAGCACCTTCGGCGTCCAGTGGCGGGGACGCCTCAGGGCGCTCGCCCGTGACCTGGCGGCGCTCGCCGTCGTCGCTGCCGCTGCGTGGCTCGTGACCCGCGACCTCCCCGGGTTCCGGCCCGTGTACCTCGTCCTCACCGCGGCCCTGCTCGCCGGTGCGATGTCGGTGCGCCTCGGCGTGCCGCTGTATGCGGGGGTGACCCGGCGCGGTGACCTCCGTGTCGGGTCCGCGGACGTGTGGGTCTTCGACCTCTGGGGCGGCCGTCGGAGCGACGGCGACGTCGAGGTCGGTGTCGCGTGGGAGCAGGTCGAGCAGATCGGCGTCTTCGCGGGGGTCCTGTGCATCCTGTACGGAGAGGTGGACTCCGCCGGGTTCAGCGCAGATGTCCTGCGAGCCGGAGAACTCGACCAGTTGCGTGCCTGGCACCGTGCGGCTGGCGACCGGGACCGGGCTGTCCAGAGGACCGTGGTGCTGCCCGCACCCCTCCGTGAGGGGCTGGACACGGCCGCGCAGGCGTCGGCAGAGCGAGCGGATCGGGCCGGTCGCCGTGCTGCTCGCGGCGACCTGCCAGTGATCGTGCGGCACCAGTACCTCACCGCCGTCGACCGTCGCGCTCTGCCCCGCGCACTGCGGGCCTACGCACGTGTGCCCTGGGAGATCGACCACGTGGTCGTCCTCGACCGGCAAGGCGTGTGCGCGGCAGATCCGCTGTGGTTCACCGACGCCCGCTGGCGAGGAGTGAAGCGGGTGCATGTGACAGCCGACTACGTGAGTGTCGTGCTGCGCAGCGGTGCTCGTCGTGCGCGTCTGCTGGCCCGGGACCAGATGTCCTTGCAGGACGTCGACCAGATCGTCGAATGGGCGCGCACCTGCGGCGTCCGGGTGACCGGCCGGCCCGGCATGATCGCGCCGACGTGACCGGCGCCTACGGGGGCGTCAGCGACGTCGTGCAGCCGATCGAGGTCCTTGTCACCCTGACCCGCCGCGAGGCCGTGGCGGTCCGGCGGGCGACCGGGTCGCTCGTGCTGCGGATCCTGCGCTGGGCGGCCATGGTCGTCGTGCCGTCGCTGGCCGTCGGGGGCCTCATCGGGCTCGAGACCCGGGCCGGGGGACTGGTCGTCGGGGGCGCCTGCGCGCTGACGATCGCGGTGACGGGGTTCGGCCCGGTCGTGCTCCGGCCGTGGTGGGAGCCGTGGCGGTCGCCGCGGGCCTGCGGGGTCGGCGTGCCCGTCCGGTGGGTGCTCGGGCCGGACGGTCTCACGCTGGAGTCGGAGCTGCCGTCCGGGTTCATGCCGTGGCGCATGGTGCGGGACGTCCGGGTCGCCGGGCCGCTCCTCGTGCTCCGGCAGCGGCGCGACCGGTGGTGCGCGGGCGTCCCCGTCGCGGCGCTGGGGCCGGGCGGTGCCGAGCGGGTCGTCGCGTGGTGGGAGGCCGGGCGGTCGCGGGCGGCGTCCGTGGTCGGGCCGGTCGCGCAGACGGACGTGCCGCCGGAGCCGGTCGCCGTCCCGGACGGTTCCGGGGACGTCGTCATCCTGCGGGCGCCGGTGACCCGTTCGCTGGCGCGGCTCCTCGTCTGGAAGGACTGGGTCCTGCAGCCGGTCCTGAGCACGGTGATCCCCCTGGGCCTCATGGGCGTCCTCGTGGCCTCGATCGCGTCGCACGAGCCGCCGGCCTCCGTCGGCGTCGTGGGCAGCGGCCTGGGGCTCGGTCTGCTGGCAGCCGGCGCGGTCCTCGGCGAGGTGGGCGCCCGGAGCGCGGCAGCCCGGTCGGCGCCGCCGCAGTCCTGGCGGATCGGCCCGGCCTCGGTCGGTGTCGCGGTCGCCGACGCGTGGAGCCACACGCCGTGGAGCGACGTCGTCGTGGTCGTCGCCTCGCCGTGGGGCGTCCTCGTGCGATGCCGGACCCCGGAGCACGTCCACGTCGTCCCCACGGCGGACCTGCCGGCCGCGGACGTCGACCGCATCGTCGGCTGGGCCCGGGCCGCCGGGGTGCCCGCCGCCGACCGGCGCACCCTGCGGACGGCGCTCGCCGCACGGCGGGTGACCCCCGACCGGTGACGCCGGTGCGTGCGCGGCCGGCGGCGCACGGGACACTGGGGGAGTGCCCCGCAGCAACCAGCCCCGTCGCCGCGGCCGTCGTCCGGCGACGGCGCCCGCCGACGACGAGGCGCTCGCCGACCGGGACCGGCTGCTCGCCGGGGTCGGCCGGCGGGAGACGCACGCGGACGGCGAGTGGTTCGTCCGGACGGTGAGCGGGGCGGCGTCCACGAAGACCTACCGCTGCCCCGGCTGCGACCACGAGGTCGTCCCCGGGACGCCGCACGTCGTCGTCTGGCGGGCGGACGCGGTCGTCGCGTTCGGCGGCCTCGACGACCGCCGTCACTGGCACACGCCCTGCTGGTCGGCACGCGCCCGCCGCGGCCGGCGCTGATCGCTGTCTGCGGGGACTCCCCGACGGCGATCTGCCGCTCAGATCTCCCCGTAGGCGGGAGAAGCCGGGCCCGGCTGCGTGGGAGCGCGGTGTCACCGGGACTAGATTCGGTGGTCGTGAACGGTGACCCGGGGGTGCTGCAGGTCCGGACCGCGACGTACGGCGACGTGACGGCGGACCCGCCGCTGGTGCTGCTGCACGCCTTCCCGCTCGACGCCTCGATGTGGGACGGCGTGGTGCAGGGGCTGCGCGGCCTCGGCCGGGTCGTCACCGTCGACCTGCCGGGGTTCGGTGCGGCGCCGCTGCCGACCGCCGCGCCGTCGCTCGACGCCGTCGCGGACGCCGTCGTCGCGGCGCTCGACGCGCTCGGTCACCCCCGGGCGACGTTCGCCGGCTGCTCGATGGGCGGCTACGTCGCGCTCGCCGTCGCCCGCCGGCACCCCGACCGGGTGGCCGGGCTCGGGCTCGTCGACACCAAGGCGGAGGCGGACGGCGACGAGGCCCGGGCGAACCGGGAGCGGATCGCGCTGGCCGTCCTCGGCGAGGCCGGGACGCGCGCGCTGCTGCCGATGCTCGACACGCTCCTTGGCGCGACGACGCACGCGGGGCGGCCCGACGTCGTCGCGACCGTCGGAGCGCTCGTCCGCGGCGCCGACCCGGCCGCCGTCGCCTGGGCCCAGCGCGCGATGGCGGGCCGCCCGGACTCCACCGCGCCCCTGCCCGGGCTGCGCGTACCGGCCGCCGTCGTCGTCGGCGAGGAGGACGGCGTCACCGGGCCCGACCAGGCCCGTGCGATGGCCGCCGCCCTGCCGGACGCCGTCCTCACGGTCCTGCCGGCGGCCGGGCACCTGTCGCCGGTCGAGCGGCCGGAGCCGGTCGCCGCGGCGCTCGCCGGGCTGCTCGTGCGGGTGCGCCTCTAGGGTCCCCCTGGGGCCGGCCGCCGACGAGCGGGAACGTGGCCCAGCGCTCGGGGGCCATGCAGCGCAGCCCGGGCCGCTCGACGTACCGCGACCGGACGACGTCGAGCCGGGCGGCGGTGAACTCCACCGGCGGGACCGACCGGTGGGCCGCCACCCAGTCGACGAGGCCACGCGGGTCGAGGACGTCGTCCGCGAGGTGCAGCAACGTGCTGTGGACGATCGTGCGCGTGCCCGGCGGCTCGAACGCCCCGTCCGCCCCGAGCTCGGCCGCGAGGTCCGCCGCCATCGTCGCGAACGTGCCGTCCACGGGTTCGAGCTGCGCCATGACCGCGATCGGGGCGAGCGTGACCCCCGTGACCCGCAGCGGCACGGGCGGGGTGCGGCCGGCGACGCGTGCGACGGCCTCGATGCACCTGTGCAGGAACGGGTCGTCGGGGCGGGCCGCCTCGCGGTAGGCCTCGAACGCCCGCACCGTGACGTGGACGGCGTCCGGATGGCCCGTGCGGAAGTGCCCGGGGCCCGCACAGGCGGCCGCCGCCTCGGTGAGGCCCGCGAGCACCGCGGCCGCGTCGTCCGGCACCCGCAGCACGGCCGTGACGCCCCACCGGCCGCCGTCCACGGGTACCTCGTCACGCCGGTGCCGGCCGGCGAGCACCAAGGGGGCGGCGGCCTCGAAGAGCGCGTCGAAACGGCGGACGGCGCCGGCCCCCGAGGGGAGCCGGCGCCGTCCGTCCATCGTCGGTCCGGGCCGGGGCCCGGTGCCTGTCAGAGCGTCACTTGGCCGGGACCGAGTCGTCGGCCGGGAGGACGATCGTCTGGTCGCCGTCCGCGATGTCGCCCGCGGTCGGGACGTCGTTGTTGCCCTGGCCGGGGACGGCCGCGGCGGCAGCGGCCAGGCTGGCCAGCTGCGGAGCCGGGCCGGCACCGAGCAGGTGACGGAGCTGGTCGAGGTGACCGGTGATGCTGTCGCGCTGACGGATGAGCTCGTCGACCTGGCGCTGCGCCGCACGGCGGTTGCGCTCGGCCTCCGCCTTGGCCTCGGACAGCGCCTTGTCGGCGTGCGCCCGGGCCTCCGCGATGACCTGGTCGGCGTTGCGGCGCGCGTTCGAGACGAGCATCTTCGCGTGCTCGTCGGCCTCGCGGCGGACCGTCTCGGCCTGCTCGAGCGCCTTCGCGGCACGCTGCTCCGCCGCGGCCGCACGCTGCTCGGCCTCGGCGACGAGCTGGGTCGCCTGGGCGACGGCCTGCTCGTGGCGCTCGGCGTCGAGCCGCTCGGCCTCCTCGCGACGGGCGGCGAGCTTGACCTCGAGGTCGGTGCTCATCTGCTCGACGCGGGCGCGCGTCTCCTCGTGGTGCGCCTGGGCGGCCGCGCGGAGGTCGTCGGCCTCCTTCTTCGCCGCGGCACGCAGCTCGTCGACCTCGCGCTTGGCGGCCGCACGCAGCTCCGTGACCTCGCGCTCGGCGGTCGCCCGCATCCGCGCCAGCTCGCGGTCGACGGTCGTCCGCTTCTCGCTCGTCTCGTGCTCGGTGACGCTCTTGAGGCGGGCCGCGTCGCGCTCGGCGATCGCGAGCATCTCCTCGGCCTTGCGCGTCGCCGTCGCGACGATCTCCTCGGCCTCGGTGGTCGCCGACTGGCGGACCTCCGCCGACTCCCGCTGGGCGGTCGCCGTCATGTCCGCCGACTCGTTCTGGGCGGCGGCGCGCATCTGCGCGGCCTCCACCCGGGCGGCGGCGATCATGTCCTCGGCGTCCTTCGTGGCCGCCGCGATGACGTCGCTGGCCTGCTCCTCCGCGAGGCGCAGGAGCTGCTCGATGCGGGCACCGAGACCGCTGTACGACGGCCGCTCGACCTCGCGGAGCTGGCGGTGCGCCTCGGCGACCTCCCCGGCGAGCTTCATGGCCCGGGCGTCGACCTCCTCGACCCGGGCACGGGCGTCGCGGAGCGCGGCCTCGAGCACCGAGATCCGCTCGTCGACCTGGATCTTGTCGTACCCGCGCATGACCACGGTGAAGTTCTGCTGGCTCTGGTCGCCGGCCACGTTCGAGACCTCCTCGGCCCGCGCAGTGGGCCTATACGTTCCTGAATCGCATGATGGCCTCGAGATGACGCTCGCGGGTCACCTCGTCACGCACGCCGAGTCCTTCACCCGGCGCCAGGCAGATTACCCCGACCTTGCCCTGGTGGAGGTTGCGATGGACATCAAATGCCGCTTCCGGCGCAAGATCGAGTGGGTATGTCTTGGACAGCGTGGGGTGAACGAGCCCTCTTGCTACCAGATCGTTAGCACGCCATGCCTCTGAGTAGTTGGCGAAGTGCGAACCGACGATCCGCTTGAGGTTCATCCAGAGGTAACGGTTGTCGAACTCGTGCATGAAACCGGACGTCGAGGCGCACGTGACGATGGTGCCGCCGCGCTTGGTGACGTAGACGCTCGCGCCGAACGTCTCGCGTCCGGGGTGCTCGAAGGTGATGTCGACGTCCCGGCCGCCGGTGAGCTCGCGGATCCGGGCGCCGAGGCGCTTCCACTCCTTCGGGTCCTGGGTGTGCTCGTCCTTCCAGAAGCGGTACCCCTCGGCCGCCCGGTCGATCACGAGCTCGGCGCCCATCTTGCGGCAGATGTCGGCCTTCTCCGGGCTGGAGACGACGCACACCGGCGTCGCGCCGGACGCGAGAGCCATCTGGGTCGCGTAGGACCCCAGACCGCCCGAGGCGCCCCAGACGAGCACCGTGTCGCCGAGCTTCATCGCGGCGCCGTTCGTCGAGACGAGCTGGCGGTAGGCGGTGGAGTTCACCAGGCCGGGGGAGGCGGCCTCCTCCCACGTGAGGTGTGCCGGCTTCGGCATGAGCTGGTTGGACTTCACGAGCGCGAGCTCGGCGAGGCCGCCGAAGTTCGTCTCGAAGCCCCAGATCCGCTGCTCCGGGTCGAGCATCGTGTCGTCGTGACCCTCGGGCCGCTCGAGCTCGACGGACAGGCAGTGCGCGACGACCTCGTCGCCGGGCTTCCACATGTGCACGCCGGGGCCGACCCGCAGGACGACGCCGGCGAGGTCCGAGCCGACGACGTGGTAGGGCAGGTCGTGCTTCTTGGCCAGCGGCGAGGACCGGCCGTACCGCTCGAGGAAGCCGAACGTCGAGACCGGCTCGAAGATCGACGTCCACACGGTGTTGTAGTTGATCGAGCTCGCCATGACCGCGACGACCGCCTCGCCCGGGCCGAGCTCCGGCGTCGGGACGTCCTCGACGTGCAGGCTCTTGCGGGGGTCCTTGTCGCGGGTCTTGAGCCCCTCGAACATCCCGGCCTCGTCCTTGTGGACGGTCAGCCCGCGGTAGTGGTCGGGGACGGCGATCGCCGCGAAGTCCTCGCTCGTCGCTGTGCCGGACACGATGGCGTCGCGGATCTCTTTCACGGCAGGGCCTCCAGACGGTCTTGGTGCCGGGCTCGTTCGCGAGGGCGGAACGTTCACGCCCTCCTCTGCGAACGTAGCCAGGGCACGCGGACGGCGACACGGACCTACCGGTGACGAGGGTCACCAGATCGGTGGTTTGCCCGGGGCCCTCAGTCGGCGAGGTGCGGGGCGACCTGCGCGGCGAGCGCGACGAAGGCCTCGTGGTCGGTGACGTCGCCCGTCGGCTGGAGGATCACGGCGTCCGCGCCGGCGTCGGTCCAGCGGCGCAGCCGCCTCGCGACCTCCTCGGCGTCGGCACCGTGGACGCCGACCTCGCCGTCCGGGTCGATGCCGGGCCACAGCCGGGCGTCCGCGCGCAGCCGCTGCTCGGCGTCCGCCCCGACGGCGGCCATGACGAAGACCGTGACCCGGTGCCGGTCCGTCCGGCCGCCGGCCGCGCGGCCGGCGTCGATCGCGGTGCGGGCGGCGCGGACCTGGTCGGGGGTCGTGCCGCCGGTGAGGACCGTGCCGTCGCCGAGCTCGCCGGCGAGCGCGAGGGTCTTCGGGCCGGTCGCGCCGACGTGCACGGGGACGGGGGCGGACGGCGGCCAGTCGAGCCCGACGTCGTCGAGCCGGACGTACGTGCCGGACGTCGTGACGCGCCGCCCGGCGAACAGGTCGCGGTAGGCGGTGAGGTGCTCGCGCATGAGCCCGAGCGGGGACGCCGGCCGGGCGCCGACCTGGGCCATCCAGTCCTGGACGCCGTGCCCGACGCCGAGGACGAACCGGTCGGGGAACAGCCGGGCGAGCGTCGCGACCTCCATCGCGGTGATCGCGGCGTTGCGCAGCGGCAGCGGCAGGATGCCGATGCCGAGCCGGACGCGCGTCGTCCAGGCCAGGGCCGCGGCGGACGCCGTGAGGCCGCCCTCGCGGAAGCAGTCCTCCCAGAGCCAGAGCTCCTCGACGCCCGCGTCGTCCGCGGCGACGGCGACGGAGCGCAGCCGCTCGGGCGGCAGGGCGGGGACGAAGATCGCACCGACGACGGTCATGCCGTCATCGTGTCAGTGCGTGTGCTCCTTCGCCGGTTCGACGAGCTCGACGAGGACGCCGCCGGCGTCCTTCGGGTGCACGAAGTTGATCCGGCTGTTCGCCGTGCCGCGCCTGGGCTCCGGGTAGAGCAGCCGGACGCCGCGCTCGCGCAGGGTCGCGCAGACGGCGTCGACGTCCTCGACCCGGTACGCGACCTGCTGCAGGCCCGGCCCGCTGCGGTCGAGGAACTTCGCGATCGTCGACTCCGGGGTCAGCGGCGCAAGGATCTGGATGCACGAGCCGGACGAGCCGACGCCCATCATCGCCTCGTGGACGCCCTGCTCCTCGTTCGTCTCCTCGTGGAGCAGCTCCATGCCCATGACGTCGCGGTAGAACGCGACGGCGGCGTCGAAGTCGGGGACGGCGACACCCACGTGGTCGATCGCGGTGAAGAGCTCCTTCATGGCTTCACCGTAGCGAGGCCGCCGCGGACCTCCGTGTGACGAACGTCGCTGGGCCGGGCATGGTCGTGGGAGGGCACGTCGTTACGTTGGAGGCAGCTGCCGTCGACGCCAGGAGGACCTCATGACCGACCCCGCCCGCACGTCCGTGATCGTCGCCGGGGCGCGGACCCCGATGGGGCGCCTCCTCGGCTCGCTCAAGGACTTCTCGGCCACCGACCTCGGCGGCGTCGCCATCAAGGGCGCGCTCGAGAAGGCCGGCATCTCCGGCGACCAGGTGCAGTACGTGATCATGGGCCAGGTGCTCGCGGCGGCGGCCGGGCAGATCCCGGCGCGCCAGGCGGCCGTCAAGGGCGGCATCCCGATGAGCGTGCCCGCGCTGACGATCAACAAGGTGTGCCTGTCGGGCATCGACGCGATCGCGCTCGCCGACCAGCTCGTCCGGGCCGGCGAGTTCGACGTCGTCGTCGCGGGCGGCCAGGAGTCGATGACGCAGGCGCCGCACGTGCTCACCGGCTCGCGCGAGGGCTTCAAGTACGGCGACACCAAGCTCACCGACACCATGGCGTTCGACGGTCTGTGGGACATCTTCACCGACCAGGCGATGGGCGGGCTCACCGAGAGCGCGAACGAGGCCGACCGCGCGTTCACGCGCGACGAGCAGGACGCCTTCGCGGCGCGCTCGCACCAGCTCGCGGCGCAGGGGTGGAAGAACGGCGTCTTCGACGACGAGGTCGTCCCGGTCGAGATCCCGCAGCGCAAGGGCGACCCGGTCCTGTTCAAGGAGGACGAGGGCGTCCGCGGTGACACGACCGCCGAGTCCCTCGGCCGGCTGCGCCCCGCGTTCCGCAAGGACGGCACGATCACCGCGGGCTCGGCGTCCCAGATCTCCGACGGTGCGTGCGCCGTCGTCGTCATGAGCAAGGCGAAGGCCGAGGAGCTCGGTCTGACCTGGCTCGCCGAGATCGGCGCCCACGGCAACGTCGCGGGCCCGGACTCGACGCTGCAGGACCAGCCGGCGAACGCGATCCTCGCGGCCTGCGCGAAGGAGGGCATCACGCCCGCCGACCTCGACCTGCTCGAGCTCAACGAGGCGTTCGCCGCCGTCGGTCTCGCGTCGACGAAGAAGCTCGGCGTCGACCCGGACAAGGTCAACGTCAACGGCGGCGCCATCGCCATGGGCCACCCGCTGGGGATGTCCGGTGCGCGGATCGCGCTGCACCTGGCCCTCGAGCTCAAGCGCCGCGGCGGCGGCGTGGGTGCGGCCGCGCTGTGCGGCGGCGGCGGGCAGGGCGACGCGCTCATCGTGCGCGTGCCGAAGGCCTGAGAACCGCTGCCCCGCATGGAAGGGTCGACCTCGTGAGCCGACCCGTCGACGTCCCTGCCCTCGTCGGGGGAGCGCGCGCGGGGAGCCCGCGCGCGCTCGCCCGGCTGCTCTCGCTCGTCGAGGACGCGCACCCCGCGCTGCGCGAGGTGATGGCCGCCCTCGCGCCGTACGGCGGCCGGGCCTGGGTCGTCGGACTGACCGGCTCGCCGGGCGTCGGCAAGTCGACGACGACGTCCGCGCTCGTCGGCGCGCTGCGGGCCGAGGACCTGCGGGTCGGCGTCCTCGCCGTGGACCCGTCGTCCCCGTTCTCCGGCGGCGCGCTCCTCGGCGACCGGATCCGGATGCAGGACCACGCGACGGACCCCGGGGTGTTCATCCGCTCCATGGCGACCCGTGGTCACCTCGGCGGTCTGTCGTGGGCGACGCCGCAGGCGTTGCGGGTCATGGACGCCGCGGGCTGCGACGTCGTCCTCGTCGAGACCGTCGGCGTCGGGCAGAGCGAGGTCGAGGTGGCCTCGCTGGCCGACACGACCCTCGTGCTCCTCGCACCCGGCATGGGCGACGGCATCCAGGCGGCGAAGGCCGGGATCCTCGAGATCGGCGACGTGTTCTGCGTCAACAAGGCCGACCGGGACGGCGCCGACGCCACGGTTCGCGACATCGAGCACATGGTCCGGCTCGGCGGCGACGGCCGGGCGCCCGGGGCGTGGCGGCCGACCGTGGTCAAGACCGTCGCGGCCAAGAACGAGGGCGTCGCGGAGCTCCTCGCGACGCTGCGCTCGCACCACACGTGGGCCGCGTCCTCCGGCGAGCTCGACCGGCGCCGCCGCCGCCGGGCCGCCGGCGAGATCGAGGCGATCACCGTGACCGCGCTGCGGCAACGCATCGGCGACCTGACGACCGGTCACGGGCTCGAGGACCTCGCCGCCGACGTCGTCGCCGGCCGCACCGACCCGTGGGCGGCGTCCGACCGGCTGCTCGCGCACCTCACCGCCGGCTGAGCCGGCGCTGCCCGCACCACCCTCACACGTGAGGGCAGAGCAAAGCGTCCGCACGGTCGACCTGTCGACCGGGGCTCGGCCCGGGCGGTTTGGGGTCAGTCGCCGGGGCGGTTGGCGAGCCAGCGCAGGCCGAAGGCGGAGTCGCCGGGGCCCACGACGCGGTTGCCGCCGAGCTGGCGGGCCTCGTCGAGGGCCGAGTCGGCGGCGATGAGGAGAGTCTCCGCGTCCGTGCAGCGCTCGTCGAGACCGGCGACGCCGACGGTGAGGGCGAGCGGCGGCAGGCGGTCGGCGACCTCGGTGCGCAGGGCGTCGGCGAGCAGGAAGGCGTCGTCCGGGCCGATCCCCGGCAGGACGACGGCGAAGACGTCGCCGCCGAGCCGGTAGACCCGGTGCGGGTGACGCTCGTGGAGCAGGGCGGCGACGTCGGCGAGGAACGCGTCGCTGCGCCGGCGGCCGAGGGTCGAGGTGACCGCCTCGAGGCCGCCGACCTGGGCGACGAGGACCGACAGGGACTGCTCGTCCTGGCGGACGGCGGTCACGACGGCCTCGAGGTCGACCGGGAAGGCCCGGCGGGAACCGGTGCCGGTGAGGTCGTCCGTGCCGGACAGGTGCACCTCGTCGCGGTGCCGGCGCAGCAGCCTGCGACCGCCGAGCAGGAGCATGAGGGGGACGGCGCCCAGGGCGCCGAGACCGAAGACCATGAGCAGGCTGCGGCGCAGCGCCGCGGACCGGCTGCGGGCGTCGTCCTCGTCCAGGGTGACCTGGAGCCCGACGACCTCCGTCCGGAGCCGGACCGGCACCGTGACGACGAGGACGTCCCGGCCGCGGAGCACCGCGGCCCGCACCGACGTCGCGTCGCCCGGCGGGGCGTCCACGACGGTGGCGCCCTCGATGCCGCGCTCGGTGGCCAGATCGGTGACGTCCGCCTCCAGGGCGGCGCGGTCTCCCGGGCCGTCGGCGAGCCGGGCCTCGGCTCCCGCGGCGACGTCGACGACACGGCTCACGGCCTCCCGCTCCATCGCCCGGACCGTGAGCCGGTCGGCGAGGACGGACTGCAGGCCGGCCGTCACGAGCCCGGTCAGGAGCACCGCGAGGACGAGCCGGGTCGCGAAGGACCCTGCCCGTCGTGCCCATGCCGCGTGACGCATCCGGCCCTCCATGGCGATGCTCGTCGCGGACCGTCCTGGTCCGCGGCTCGCGGGCCGTCGTGGCCCGCTCGGTGCGTGAGCCGTCCTGGCTCACGCGAGACCTGTCGGCGGTCGTGACGGTTGTATGAGGGTCCACCTGGGTGGCGCCGAAACACTCACGCAACGTCGAGCACGTGCTCACGCGGCGTCGATGCCCGGCGTCGCGTGGGTCACATCGGCCGTGCTCCTGCCGCCGCGCGCCGAGATGTGGGTCAAGACCGCTCGGTTACTGTCGTGACCATGCTCGTCGCTTTCTCCGTGGCCCCCTCGGGCGTCGGCGACTCGGTCAGCGAGGCCGTCGCCGATGCCGTCCGCGTCGTCCGCGAGAGCGGCCTGCCGCACCGCACCGACTCGATGTTCACGACGATCGAGGGTGACTGGGACGCGTGCATGGACGTCGTCCGGCGGGCGGTCGAGGCGTGCCAGGCCCACGGCGACCGGGTCTCGCTCGTCCTCAAGGCCGACGTCCGGGCCGGGCGCACGGGGGAGATGCAGGCCAAGCTCGACCGGCTGGAGGCCGCGATCGAGCGGCACGGGCCGGCCGCCGAGCGGCAGGGGACCGTATGACGGCCGGCCGCGGGGTCCTCGTCGCACGGCTCGCGGCAGCGGTCGCGGCCCTCCTCGGGCTCGTCCTGCTCGTCGTCGGGGCGACCCGCGGCGGCTCGGACGGCGCGGGCGACCAGGCCTCGGCCGGTACCACCCGCCTCGACGGCGTCGTCGCGGTGACCACCCGCCCCGACGTCCTCGCCGACGGTGCGAGCCGGGTCCGGCTGGGGGCGTCGGCGACGACCTCCGGGGCCACCGTGTTCGTCGGTGTCGCGCGGGCGGACGACGTCGCCGCCTGGGTCGGCGACCTCGCCCGCGTCGACGTGCTCGGCGCCGGCGAGGAGGGCGCCCTCGACATCGCCCGCACCGGCACGACGACGACCGCCCCCGACCCGGCCCGCGCGGACATCTGGGCCGCCACCGCCACCGGCCAGGGCGCGGCCCGGCTCGACTGGACGCCGGCCCCCGGGCAGTGGCGCGCCGTCGTCGTCGCGGGGACGGCGGCCGGCGGTCTCGAGCGGGTCGACGTGGGCTGGGTCCGCCCGGCAGGCGGCTCGTCCGCGCCGGCGTTCGTCGCGACCGGCCTCGTGCTGCTCGTCGCCGGTGCGGTCGCGCTCCTCGTGCTGCGCCGGCGCGGCGGCCGGTCGGACGACGAGTTCTACGACGACTTCAGCGGCTACGACGACGACACCGACGACACCGACGAGACGGACGACACCCGCGGCGGCGGGGGCACCGGCGCCCCGCGCGGGCCGGGAGCCGGCGGCCCGGCCACCGCCCACGACCCGGACGCCACGACGACGATCCCGCGCGTGCACGGCCGGCGCCGGGCCGGGACACCGCCCTGGGCCCGCGTCGTCCCGCTCGCGCTCGCCGTGTCGCTCGGTGCGACCGCCTGCAGCGCAGGGTCGTCCGGCGGGACCGCGACCGCGGCCGGCCCGGCCGCAGCGGCGGGGACGGCGTCCGGCGCGTCCGCCGGGGCCGCGGTCCCCGCCTACCCCGCGGTCCTCGTCCCGCAGGCGGAGAACGTCCTCGACAAGGTCGACGCGGCCCTGGCCGCCGCGAACCGTTCGGGCAAGGTCGCCGACGCCCAGGGCCGGGTCGTCGGCCCGTACGCGCGGCGCCTCGCCGCCGAGCTGAAGATCCGCGAGAAGGCGGGGACGCCGTCCACGAACGCCGCCGCGAGCCCCACCACGAGCGCCTCGGAGAGCGCCACTGCGACCCCGACGTCGACGGCCGGGATGGCCCGCGACCGGCTCGTCCTCACCCGTCAGGCCGGTTGGCCGCGGTTCTTCGTCGTCGCCGGCTCCGCGCCCGGCCGCCCGACGCCCGTCGTCCGGGTGCTCGTGTCGCCCGCCGCCCGGGACCCGTACGGGGTCTGGGCCGAGCCGGTGCTCCTGCCCGGGGCCTCGCTGCCGGGCGTCCCGGCCGCCGCGCAGGGCGCCGAGGTGCTCGCGGCGGACGCGACCGGCCTCGTCGCGACCCCGGAGCAGGTCGCGAAGGGCTACGCGGACGTCCTCACGAACAGCACGAAGAGCACCTCGTCGAAGCTCTTCGCCCCGGACGAGTTCCGCCGGCAGGTGTCGTCGCGGGTCGCCGAGGACCGCCGCGGCGTCGCGGCCGTGGGCACCGTGACGAGCACGCACACGCTCCTGCCGGACGGGGTGCTCGCGTTCCGGTCCGCGGACGGGGGTGCGGTCGTCGTCGCGGCCGTCGAGCAGAAGTACACGGTGACGGTGAAGGCCGGTGCGGGCTCGGTGCGGGTCGACGACCGGCTCGAGGCGCTCGGCGGCAAGCGGTCGTACGCGAAGAAGCTCGAGCGCACGTCCGTCGAGGTCGTCGTCCTCACGGTGCCGCCCGCGGGCGGCGGACTCGTGCGCGTCGTCGCGGCGTCCAAGGACGACGTCGCGGTCTCCGGCTCCTGACCGGGCATCCCGGTCACGGGTCGTACCCGCTCCGTGGCACCATCGTCCCAGCACATCGACGCGGAGCGACGCCGCCGCCGGTCGGACCGGTCCGGCGGCCCGCGTGCACGGACGGCGTGGACGCCGGTAGAGAGGACCCGAGGACCATATGACCACCCAGCCCGGACCCGGACGGCCCATGTCCCTGCGCGGGGCCGTGGACCTGTCGACGCTCGCCAAGCCGCAGCCCGCGGCCGGTGCCACGGGCGGGGGAGCGGCGGGCGGCGGGTCCGCCGCGTCCGGGTACGTCATCGACGTCACCGACGACTCGTTCGTCGCGGACGTCGTCGAGCGCTCCTCGACCGTCCCCGTCATCATCGACTTCTGGGCCGAGTGGTGCGGGCCGTGCAAGCAGCTCTCGCCGATCCTCGAGAAGATCGCCGCGGACCTCGACGGCCGGCTCCTCGTCGCGAAGGTCGACGTGGACGCCAACCGCCAGCTGGCCCAGGCCTTCCAGGTGCAGTCGATCCCGACCGTGTTCGCCGTCCTCAAGGGGCAGCCGGTCGCGCTGTTCCAGGGCGCGCTGCCGGACGCCCAGGTGCGCGAGGTCGTCGCCCAGCTCCTGCAGGCCGCCGAGGCGAACGGCGTCACCGGCCGGATCGAGCTCGCCGCGGGCGACGCGGACGAGGCCGAGGACGCCGAGCCGGTGGAGGAGCCGCTGCCGCCGCACCACCAGGCCGCGTACGACGCGATCGACGCCGGGGACTACGACGCCGCGATCACGGCCTACGAGGCCGCCCTCAACGAGAGCCCCGCGGACGAGATGGCCCGGGTCGGCCTCGCGCAGGTCAAGCTCCTGGCCCGGACGGCGGACGTCGACCCGCAGGTGGCGCGCGCCGCCGCGGCCGCCGACCCGACCGACGTCCAGGCGCAGATCCTCGTCGCGGACCTCGACCTGCTCGGCGGGCACGTCGACGACGCGTTCTCCCGGCTCGTCGACACCGTGCGGGTGACGGCCGGCTCGGACCGCGACACCGTCCGCGTCCACCTCGTCGAGCTCTTCGACGTCGTCGGGGCCGACGACCCGCGCGTCGCCCAGGGCCGGCTCGCGCTGGCGAACGCGCTCTTCTGACCCGGCCTCTGACCCGGCCGGGGCGTCAGCGGCCGAGCGCCGCCCGGAGCCGGGCGAGCAGTCCGCCCTGCGGCCGGTACCGCGGGCAGCGGTCGCACAGCGAGCACTCGCTGCCGGCGCGGTAGTGCTCGTGCGCCGGGCGCGGGTGCCCGCAGCGGCAGACGGCCGCGTCGGCGCCGGCGGGGGTGCTCATGGGCCAAGCCAACCACGCGACCGCCGCGCGACGGACGGCGGCCCGGCGGCGGCGGGGCAGCGTTCCTGCCCGACGTGGTGACAGAAACGGCGTACGCAGGTGCGCTCAGTGACCGAGGATGAGGCATGCGGTCGACAGGATGCAGTGAGGTGCACGTCTCAGGTGCGGCGGGGAACGACGGGACCGGACCGCGGGTGTTGACGACGTCGCCCGACCCGACGACCCAGGAGGGACCCATCACCGACGACCTCGTCCTCACCGGTGCCCCCGCGGGCACCCGGCCGCGCACCGCGCCGCGGCTCATGCGCAACGCGGTGCAGCGGTACGACTGGGGCTCCCGGACGGCGCTGGCGCGGATCCAGGGCCGGGCGCCGGCGGGTCACACCGAGGCCGAGCTGTGGATCGGTGCCCACCCGCTCGCGCCGTCCGCGCTCCGCGACGTCGACGGGCACGAGACGTGCCTGGCCGACGAGGTCGGCGCCGACCCGCTGCGGACGCTCGGTGCCGCGTGCCTGGCCCGGTTCGGGCCCCGGCTGCCGTTCCTGCTGAAGATCCTCGCGATCGACCGGGCGCTCTCCGTGCAGGTTCACCCGGACGCCGCCCAGGCCGCGGCCGGCTTCGCCGCGCAGGAGGCCGCCGGGGTGCCGGCCGGCCCGGGCCGCCGGTTCGCCGACCCGTACCCCAAGCCGGAGCTGCTCGTCGCGGTGACCCACGTCGAGGCGCTCGCCGGGTGGCGGACCGCACCGGAGGCCGCCCGGCTCGTCGACCTCCTCGACGGCGCGCGCGCCGAGCGGCTGCACGCCGCGGTGACGACGGAGGGCCTGCCGGCCGCGCTCGCGCTCCTCGCCGGCTGGCCCGCGCACGACCGGGCCGCCCTGGTGGCGGACGTCGTCCGGGGCGTCCGGGTCGCGCTCGCCGGCAGCGCCGTCGAGCGGGACGCCGACGCGCTCGCGGCGCTCATGTGGGTGCACCGGCTCGTCGGTCAGCACCCGGGCGACCCCCTCGTCCTCGCCCCGCTGCTGCTCGACGTCGTCCGGCTCGCCCCCGGCGAGGGGCTGTTCGTCCCCGCCGGCGTCCCGCACGCGTACCTGTCCGGCCTCGGCGTCGAGATCATGGGCGCGTCCGACAACGTCGTGCGCGCCGGGCTGACGCCGAAGGCCGTTGACGTCCCGCTCCTGCTCGACCTGCTGGCCCCGGACGCCGCCCCGGTCGTCGCGCACGGCCGGCCCGTCACGGCGCACGAGGTGGTGTGGGCGCCCCCCGCCCGGGAGTTCCGCCTCGGCCGGATCGTCGTCGGCCGCGGCGACGTCGTCACCCCCGCCGCGCTGCCCGGGGCGGACGCCGGTCCGCAGATCTTCCTGTGCCTCACCGGCTCCGTGGACGTCCTCGCCGGGACGCACCGCGTGACGATGCGGGCCGGTGAGTCGGTGTTCGTCGGGGCCGACGTGGACGTCGTCCGGCTCGTCGGCGACGGCGAGGTCTACCGCGCGTGCGTCGGGGAGCACGACGCGGTCTGACCGTCAGCTTCCGTGGGACCCCATGGCCGTTCCTCTCCCCGTGCGGCGCCACCGCCTGCCGTGCCGCGCACGGCGGGTGGCGGGGCCCGGGACCCGGGCCCGCACCTCGACGCTAGCCACGGGTGCCGACGGACCGCACCGGTGCGGTGCAGGTCCGTACGACCCCGGACAGCCCGGACGGCCCCGGACGGCTCCGGACGGCTCCTGACGGCTCAGGGGTGCTCGCTGCGGCGGGCGGGACCGGCCCCCGGTCAGGCGTCGACGACGAGGACCTCGAGCGGCTCGACGATGCCGACGGAGCGTTCGAAGTTCTCGATCCGCGTCGCGAGCACCTCGGTGACCTTCTCGCCCTTGCGGACGAGCACGAGGCCGGTCGTCGTGACGATGTCGCAGGCCAGCACCATCCCGGCCCTGATGTGCGCCGCCCGCACCTCGACGAGGCGGCCCTTGGGCTCCAGGCCGTCCGAGGCGACGAGCACGGCGTCGAGCACCGCCTGCGGGAACCGGCCGGTCCGGCCGAGCGCCCGGACGACGTCCCGCGGGGCGAGCCCCGCCTCGTAGCCGGCGAGGAAGCCCGAGACCGCCGCGAAGGCGGCGGCCGCCGTCCCCTCCCGGTCGCCGGCCGGCGGCACCGGTTCCTCGGGGGCCGCGGGGTCGGGCAGCTCGACGAGCTGCGCGCCGACCCAGGCCGCCACGGTCCCCAGCCGGGGGATCCGGGCCAGCAGCCGCTCGGCGAGCGCCGGGTGCGCCCGGTACATGAGGGCGTCGTCCTCGGAGAGCCGGCGGCCGACGACGACGTCGTCGAGGACCGTCGGCGGCACGGCCACGCACCCGACCTGGCTGAGCATCGCGGCAAGCGGCAGCCGCCAGTCGTCCTCGAGGCCGAGCGCGGCGGCGGTCCCCGCGGTGAGCGTCCGCATCCGGTCGGTGCGGGTCGCCGCGGACGGCGTCGCGAGCGACAGCACCTCGGTGAGGACGTCGACGGCCCCGCCGAGGGTGCGCTCGAGGAGCTCGCGCTCGGCCCGGACGAGCTCGTGCTGGCGCAGCGCGGCGTCGAGCGCCCGGGTGAGGTCCGCCGGCTCGCAGGGCTTGGTGAGGAAGCGGAAGAGGTTGGCGTTGTTGACCGCCGAGATCGTCGACGTGAGGTCGGCCTGCCCGGAGAGGATGAGCATGACCATGTCGGCGTCGAGGGTGCGCACCGCGGCAAGGAACTCCGCCCCGTTCATCGCCGGCATCATCATGTCCGACACGACGACGGCGAACGGGCGGCCCTCGGCCTCGGCCGCGCGGACGGCGGCCAGCCCCTCCTCGCCCGAGGTCGCCAGCGTGAGGTCGTACCGGCCGCGCAGCGTCCGCCGCAGCGCGTCGAGGATCCGCTGCTCGTCGTCGACGAGGAGGATGCGTCGTCCCTCGGGGGCGTCCGTGCGCTGGGCGGGCACCGCGGCACCGGCCTGCGCGGGAGGGGTCTGCGGGAGCAGCGTCATAGGTGCTGTCTCGGCCGCCGGGGCGCCGTTCTCAAGGGCCGGGCGCGCGGCCGCGCCCGGACGTCACCCGCGCAGAGGCTCAAGGGGGCTGCACCGTGGGCCGATCCGGGGATGTGGACCACGCCCAGGACCCTGCCCGTGACGTGCCGGCCGACGAGACCGCCCGGCTGGCGCTCGTCGCGCGCCACACCGAGGACGGTGTCGTCATCAACGGCGCCGACGGCAGGATCGAGTGGGTCAACGAGGCCTTCGAGCGGATGTCGGGGTACAGCCGGGAGGCCGCCGTCGGCCGACGGCGGGTCGACCTCGTCCGTGGCCCGTTCACCCGCACCGCCGAGTTCGCCCGGCTCGCCAACGAGCTCGCCGCGCTCGCGCCCGCCACGGCCGAGTTCGCGACCCGCACCAAGGACGGGCAGCCGTACTGGGTCGCGATGTCCGTCAAGCCGGTCGTCGAGGACGGCCGGGTCGTCGGCTCCATCGGCGTCGAGCGGGACGTCACCTCGCGCCGGCAGGCCGAGGAGCGGGCCCGGCAGACGCTGCGCCGCGCCGAGTCGCTCGCGGTCGCCCTCAGGTACGAGAAGACCCTGCTCACCCGGGTGCTCGGCACCATCCCGCACGTCGTCTGGTGGAAGAACGCCGACCTGCGCTACGTCGGGGCCAACACCGCCTTCCTCACGCTGCGCGGCGTCCGCAGCCAGGCCGAGATCGTCGGCCGGCTCGAGGGCCAGCTCGACACGACCGACGAGCTCGGGCCGCAGATCGCCGCCCTGGAGAACCAGGTCGTCGCGACCGGCGAGCCCGTCGTCGACGCGACGGTGACGCTCGTCCCGCCCGGCGGCGAGGTCCGCACGATCCTCGTCAGCGTGCTGCCGAACACCGAGGGCGGCGAGGTCGCCGGCGTCATCGGCATCGGCGCCGACATCAGCCAGGTCACCGAGCTCGAGCGCCAGCTCGCCCAGGCGAGCCGCCTGGAGTCGATCGGCCAGCTCGCGGCGGGCATCGCGCACGAGATCAACACCCCCGTCCAGTACGTCTCGGACAACACCCGCTTCGTCTCCGAGTCGTTCAGCGGCGTCCTCGCCGGGCTCGAGCAGCTCACGGCGCTGACCCAGGAGCCGGACGCCGCCGCGCTGCGCCGCCGGCTCGGCGAGGTCGTGTCGTCCCTCGACCTGGACTTCGTCGCCGAGGAGGTGCCGAGCGCGCTCGCGCAGTCCCTCGAGGGCCTGGAGCGGGTCGCGCAGATCGTCCGGGCGATGAAGGACTTCTCGCACCCGGGCACGGGGCGGGTCCAGACCGACCTCAACAGGGTCGTCGAGACGACGGCGCAGGTCTCGCGCAGCGAGTGGAAGTACCTCGCCGAGCTCACCCTCGAGCTCGACCCCGCGGTCGGGCTCGTCCCGTGCTTCGAGGGCGAGCTCAAGCAGGTCGTGCTCAACATCATCGTCAACGCCGCCCAGGCCATCGACGAGCGCCGCAAGGCCGAGGGCACCGACGCGCTGGGGCACCTCGGGATCTCGACGCGGCGGCTCGGCGACGAGGCGCTCATCGTGATCAGCGACGACGGCACCGGGATGGACGAGGCCACCGTCCTGCGCGTCTTCGATCCCTTCTTCACGACGAAGGGCGTCGGCAAGGGGACCGGCCAGGGGCTGTCCCTCTCGCACTCGATCGTCGTCGTCAAGCACGGCGGCCGCATCGACATCCGGTCCAAGCCGGGACACGGCTCGACCTTCACCATCGCACTGCCCTACGCCGTCGCCGACGACGCCGAGGGCGAGGAGACACCGTGAGCCGCAGCATCCTGTTCGTCGACGACGAGCCCCACCTGCTCGCGGGGCTGCGCCGGATGCTGCGCTTCAAGCGCGGCGAGTGGGACATGACGTTCGCGTCCGGCGGTGAGGAGGCGCTCGCGGTCATGGCGCAGACGCCCGTCGACGTCGTCGTCTCGGACATGCGGATGCCCGGCATGGACGGCGCGCAGCTGCTCGCCGAGGTGCGCCGCCGGTACCCCGCGACGTCCCGGATCATCCTGTCCGGCCACGCCGACCGGGCCTCGATCATCAGCGCCATCGGGCCGACGCAGCAGTACCTGTCCAAGCCCTGCGACGTCGAGGTCCTCGTGGCGGCGCTCGAGCGGGTGCTCGGCGTCCGCGACCTCGTGACCGACGACCGGCTCCGCCGCGTCCTGGGCGACGTCGAGTCGCTGCCGAAGCCGCCGGCCGTCTACGAGCGGATGCTCGCGATGGCGTCGGACCCCGACTGCAGCCTCGACGACGTCGTCGCGGTCATCGAGGACGACGTGGCGACGAGCGCCGAGGTGCTGCGGCTGGTCAACTCCTCGTTCTTCGGGCTGCCCGCGCGGGTCGAGTCGGTCGCCCGGGCAGTGAGCCTGCTCGGGCTCGAGACGATCCAGGCCCTCGCCGTCGCGGGGGCGGTCTTCGGCTCCGGCGGGGGACCGGCGCGCGGCCTCGACCTGCACGCGCTGAGCCGCCGGGCGCTCCACGTCGCCCAGCTCTCCAAGGCCTTCGCGGTGAGCGACGGCTGGTCCCGGGACGCCGTCCACGACGCGTTCTTCGCCGGGCTCCTCCACGAGGTCGGCATCACGGTGCTCGCCGGGGCGCACCCCGACCAGTGGCAGGCCGTGTGCGAGCGCGGGCCGCTCGACCCGTGGGACGCGCACGACGTCCAGGCCGCGGCCTTCGGCTGCTCGGCGACCGAGGCGTCCGCGTACATCCTCGGGCTCTGGGGCTTCGGGGACAGCGTCGTCGCCGCGATCGCCGACCAGCCGGCCCGCCCCGGCGACCTGACGGCGACCCCGGCCGCGCACGTCCTCACGGTCGCCCGGCTCCGCGCGCACGACCCCTCTGCCCCGGTCGTGGCCGACCCGGTGGGCTTCCTCACCGACGAGCGGCTGCGGGCCTGGGACGTCGCGGTCGCCGCCCAGCCCGCCCTCCAGGCCCCCGGCACCCCGGCCCGGGTCCCCGGCCAGGCCGGTGCACCGGCCGGCGAGACCGCGGCCCACGCGCACGGGTAGCCGCGCCGCCGTTTCCGGCGCCCGTCGACCGTCCGGTCGGCGGGCGCCGTCGCGTTCCGCCGTCCGGGTGGAGTCCGTCGCTAAGGGTTCATCCGCGGCGTGCCGATCACCTGGTCAGCCGCAACCCGTACGGGGTGCGGGTGACGACCCCGGAAGGACTGCCATGCCCACCGCTGGAACCCACCGCAGGTGGCGACGCGCGACCCAGGCCCTGGTCCTCGTCGCGATCGCCCTCGGCACGCTGCTGCCCGCCGCCCCGGCCATGGCCGCCGCGATGAAGGTCCGCGACGTGACGATCGACTGCGCCGGTGACACCGTCGCCGGCCACGTGACGATGACGTCCGCCGCGACCGGCACCATGACGGCCGAGCTGTACGTGTCGAACACCTCGCGGACGCCGTCGAAGATGACGAAGATCGGCAGCCAGGTCGTCAAGACCGGCCCGTGGATGAACGAGGTCGCGTACGGCTTCGACCTGACGAAGCTCGGCACCGGCAAGCACTACACCTGGTACCGGGTCAAGGCGACGATCGGCACCTCCAGCCGGTTCTCGGCCGCCGTCGGCGACCCGACGTGCGCACCGCCCGCCGAGGTGCCCGAGGCCGGCGTCGCCGGTCTGGTCCTGCTCGTCATGGGTGCCGCCGCCGGCGGCGTCCTGTGGTTCCGCTCGCGGGCGTCGCGCTCGCAGATGTCGGCCGCCTGAGCCGATGACGCTCACCGCCCCGACGGCGACGCCCGGAGCACCCGCGGCGGTACCGGCCCACCGGTCGGTCCCGCCGCGGGTGCGGGCGGCGCTCGCCGTGCTCGCCGCCGCCGTCGCGTTCGCACCGAGCCTGTCCGGCCTCGTCGCGGACCTGCGCTACGGCGCACCGACGGGTGACCTGCTCGCCGTCCCGCTCGTGGCCGCCGTCATGCTCGACGCGACGGTGCGCTCGGGGCGTCGCGTGTGGTCCGGCAGGCTCGGGCACGGCGACCTCGTCGCGGCGGGCGGCCTCGTGGCCGCTGCGTTCGTCCTGCTCCTCATCCCCGCCGGCAGCGCGTCGAACGGCCGCTGGCTGACCCGGCTCGACCTGCTCGCGCACCCCCTCGCCCTCGCCGCCTTCGCGGTGCTCCTGCTCGGCATGCGGGCGCTCGCGGTCGCCGTCGTGCCGCTCGCCTACGGGCTGCTCGTGTGGCCCTGGCCGGTGACCTGGCTCAACGTGCACGCCGTCGGCCCGCTCGCCCGGGCCACGTACGAGGCGTCCGGCCACGCCGCCCAGTGGCTCGGCGCGGCCCGGATGGTCGACGTCGGTGCCGAGAACACCCTGCGCATCGGCACGGGGGAGCGGGCCTTCGAGGTCGTCGTCGCCCCTGCCTGCTCCGGCATCACCGGCATCGCCGCGTACCTCGTCGTCGCAGGCGCGGTGCTCGCGCTCTCGCACGGCCGGCTGCGGGCCCGGCTGGTCTGGCTCGGCTGCGGCGTCGCGGCGGTCTGGGTCGCCAACGTCGTCCGGGTCACCGGGCTCGCCGTCGCCGGCGACCGGTGGGGCGCACCCGTCGCCCTCGACCTGCTGCACCCGGTGGCCGGCCTCGCCCTCGACGCGGTCGTCGTCGTCGCGCTCGTCGCCTCGATGCAGCGCTTCGGACTGCGCTGGACGCCGTTCGCCACCGAGGCACCGCCCTCGCCCCAGACCCCCGCGGCCGACCTCGCGCCGCCCTCGGCCCGCTCGCTCGCCGTCCGCGGCGGCCTCGTCGCCGCGCTCGCGGCGACGTTCCTCGTCACCACACTGCACGTCGCCGGCCCCGCGGACACCGGGCTCGCCGCGGCACCGCGCAAGACCCTCGTGCTCGCCGACCTCGCGGCGGTCGGCGGCGACGCCGAGTTCCTCGGCCGCGAGGAGTGGTCGAAGGTCTACTTCGGCAGCAGCTCGGTGTGGAACCGGTACCGGGTCAGCACGGCGTCCGGCGGGAGCGTCTGGGTCGACGGGCTCGTCGTCACGGACGGCGACGCGCTGCGGGCCCACGACGTGCTGTCCTGCTACAACTTCCACGGCGCCGAGGTCGCGGCCCAGGAGACGGTCCGGCTCGACGGCCGGGTCACTGCGACCCGCCTCGTCGTCCGGCAGGCCGACGGCGAGCAGTGGCAGACCCTCTGGTGGGAGTGGCCGGTCCTCACCGACGCCGGGCTGCGCCACGAGCGGGTGACCCTCTTCGTCGGCGGGCTGCCGCCCGCCGCCACGCCCGCGGGAGCACCGGCCGGCGCCGGTGCGCGCGGCGGCGCCCCGGTGCTCGTCGACCCGGCCGTGACCCGGACGCTCGTCGAGACCGCGGAGCGGGTCGTCGAGCAGGCCCTCGGCCGCACGGCGGTGGCCCGGTGACCGCCCCGGCGACGACGCGCCCGGTCCGCGGTGCCCGGCGGGCGCCCCGCACCGGCGAGCCGCCCCGCGCCGAAGGGCTGCCGGCGGCGCCGTCGGCCGACGAGCGCTACCTCTACCTCGGCCCGCAGGCCCGGGTCTACCCGCTGGTCCAGGGCGCCATGAGCCTGGCCGTCGGGGTCGCGGTCGTCGTCTTCTTCGGGTCGCACGCGCAGACCGCCGTCTTCGTCGCACCGGCCGTGCTCACCCTCGTCGCCGGGGCGCTCTCGACGTGGTCGACCTCTGCCCGCCGCCGGGTCGAGCTCGACGACCACCGGGAGCTCGTGGCCGCCTGGCGGCCGGCCCGGGTGCCGTCCGTCGACGTCTTCCTGCCGACGGCGGGGGAGCCGGTGGCGTTGCTGCGCAACACGTACGAGCACGTCGCGCGGCTGAGCTGGCCCGGTGAGCTCGCCGTCCTCGTGCTCGACGACAGCGGCCGGCCCGAGGTCGAGCGGCTCGCCGGCGAGTACGGCTTCACGTACCTGTCCCGGCCGGACCGGGGGCGGCTCAAGAAGGCGGGCAACCTCGCCCACGGGTACGCGCACTCGGCGGGCGACCACATCCTCGTGCTCGACGCCGACTTCTGCCCGGCCCCGGACGCCCTGCGCGAGCTCGTGCCGTACCTCGACGACCCGCAGGTCGGCATCGTCCAGAGCCCGCAGTACTTCGACTCCCTCGGCCCCGCGACGTGGCTCGAGCGCGGCGCGGGCGCCGTCCAGGAGCTCTTCTACCGCTGGGTCCAGCCGGCCCGGGACGGCGTCGGCGCGGCGATCTGCGTCGGCACGAACGCCGTCTACCGGCGGGCCGCGCTCGAGGCCGCGGGCGGCTTCGCGCAGATCGGCCACAGCGAGGACGTCCACACGGGGGTCGCCGTGCTGCGCACCGGGTCCGGGCTGCGCTACGTGCCGGTCCTCGTCGCGCGCGGGCTGTGCCCGGACGGTGTCGCCGGCTTCGTCAGCCAGCAGTACCGCTGGTGCACCGGCTCGATGTCGCTGCTCGCCGACCGCGGCTTCCACAACGCCGGACTGCCGCTGCGGCAACGGGTCTGCTTCTGGACGGGCTTCCTCTACTACATCACCACCGGCATCAACGTGTTCGCCGGCCTCGCCTCCGCGGTCGTCATGCTCTGGGTGCTGCCCGAGCACGTCTCCCCGCTGCACTACCTCCCGCTCGTCCTCGCCGTCTGGGTCATGTTCGCCCAGTGGCGCCGGGTGTCCTGGGCGCACTACGACCTCAACGTCCTGCGGGTGCGGATGCTCTACAGCGTCGCGCACGCGCTGGCGGTGTGGCACGCCCTCACCGGCCGCACCCAGGAGTGGGTGCCGACCGGGGCCGCGACCCGCGGCGTCCCGCTGGCACGGTCGATCTGCCGGCTCGCGGCCGGGTGGTTCGTCGTCGCCGAGGTCGGGATCTGGACCGGTGTGGTCCGCGGCCTCGTCGTCGACGGACCGGGCCGGTTCTGGCTCAGCGCAATCCTCGGGGTCGTCGGGACCGCCGTGCTCGGCCCGGTCGTCGCGCTCGTGTGGCCGGAGACCGGCTGGCCGGTCCCGGTGCCCGCGGCGCTGCGCCGCCGGGCCGTGGACGCCGTGGCCGCGGTCGGTGCCGCCCGCCGGCGCCGCGTGACCCCGGTGTCCGACCTCGTCACGTGGCCGGAGGCACTCGCCGTCGCCTGCGTCTTCGGGCTCGTGCTCCTCGTGAGCGGCGGCCTCGTCGACGCCCTGCTGCCGGTGGTCGGGCCGTGACCGCACCGGTCCGGACGACGCCCGCACGTCCGTTCGGGACCGAGCCCGACGTCCCGGAGTGGCTGCTCGTCCCGGCACCGCGGCGTCCGGCCCCGCCGGCACCGCGTCGGCCCCCGGTGCCGCAGCCGCGGCAGACCCCCGAGGCGCCCGGGACCCCCGACCAGCACCGCGCACCCGCGGTGCTGCCGACCCTCGACGACTACGTGCCGCCGCCGCTCCCCGCCGCGCCCGCAGCGCCGCGCCCCGAGCCCCGGGTCGCCTTCCGGCCCGACGTCGAAGGTCTGCGCGGTCTCGCCGTGCTCCTCGTCGTCCTCTACCACGCGGGGCTGCCCGGGCTGACGGGCGGTTTCGTCGGCGTCGACGTCTTCTTCGTCGTGTCCGGCTACGTCATCACCTCGCTGCTCGTCGCCGAGGTGCGCGACCACGCGGGCGTCGGGCTGGCCGGCTTCTACGCGCGGCGCTGCCGGCGCATCCTGCCCGCCGCCGGGCTCGTGCTCGTCGCGACGTGCGCCCTCGGAGCGGTGCTGCTGCCCCCGCTGGCCCGCGTCGACCTGGCCCGCGACGTCCTCGCGAGCGCGCTCTACGGCGGCAACTGGCACTTCGTCGCCGAGCAGACCGACTACCTGCGCGCGGGCGGCGACCCGAGCCCGGTCCTGCACTACTGGTCCCTCGGGGTCGAGGAGCAGTTCTACCTCGTGTGGCCGTTCGTCTTCGTCGGGGCGCTCGCCCTGGCCCGCCGGCTGCGGATCGCCCGGACGACGGCGCTCGCTGGTGCGCTCACCCTGCTCACCGCCGGGTCCTTCGCGCTGAGCCTGCACTGGACGCAGACCTCGGCGCCGCTGGCGTACCTGTCGAGCCCCAGCCGGGCGTGGCAGTTCGCCGCCGGCGCGTGGCTCGCGCTCCTGCTGCCGGTCGTGGCCCGGCTGCGCTCGCGCCCGGCCCTGCTCGCACGCTCGGCCGCCGGTCTCGTCGGCCTGGTGACGCTGGGCTGGGCGGCCGCCCGGACCGTCGACGCCGGCTACCCCGGGACCCACGCGCTCGTCCCGACGCTCGCGACCGCGGCGCTGCTCGCCGCCGGCAGCGACGTCCCCCGGACCCGCGGACCGCTCACCAGCCGGCTGCTCTCCACGGCCGTCATGCGCCGTCTCGGCACGTGGTCGTTCACGTGGTACCTGTGGCACTGGCCGCTCATCGTGCTCGTCGCCGCCCGCTGGGGGGACCTCACGTGGCCCGTGCGGCTCGCCGTCGCCGTCGGCGCGCTCGGGCCCGCGGCGCTGACGAGCCGCTGGGTCGAGCGGCCGCTGCGGCGCAGTGCCGTCGTCTCGGCGCGGCCGCGCAACGGTCTGGCGCTCGGGGTCGCCGCGACGGTGGTCCCGCTGACAGTCGCCCTGCTTCTCGGTTCGGTCGTCCTGGACAGCGCGGACACCGATGGATCGGACCGGCTCGCAGCCGGGCGCGTTGACCGTTCCGTCGTACACTTCGACGACAGTCTGAGCTCAGGGCCGGTGCGACCTCGCCCGTTCGAGGCCGCGACCGACCTTCCGCCGATCGGACCCGGTTGCCACGCCGAGCTGGCCGACTCGCGCAGTCCCGGCTGCATCTCCGGGGCGACCGGCCCGAAAGGTCCTGTCGTTCTCTTCGGCGACTCGCACGCCTCGCAATGGATGACCGCCGTGACCGATCTGGCGAGGACGATGGGCACGTCGGTGCTGCTCCTCACCCACTCCGGATGCCCTGCGGCCCGGATCAGCGTCGCACAGGCTCAGGCGCTCACGCAGGCGTGCGACGCCTGGCGCGAGGACGCCCTGCGCAGGATCGAGGACGGCCCCACGCCGGCTCTCGTGGTGGTCTCCGGCTTCAACGGCTACCTGCGCCACCCGGCGGAACGGGAAGCCTCCTGGCGTCCGACGCTGAGCCGGCTCGTCGACGTGGGTGCGCCGCTCGTCTACGTCGCCGACTCCCCGCACCCCGACCGTGACGTACCCCGCTGCATGTCCGGTGCCGAGGACGACTGGACCCGATGCGCCTTCCCACGGTCGACCGCTCTGCGCACCGACCTCACCGCGGACGAGATCGCGGCGGGCGCGTGGCCGCGGACGTACCTCGTCGACCTCACCGACCTGCTCTGTCCGCCGTCGGGGCGGCGGGCGACCTGTCCGGCGGCCCGCGGGGGCGTCCTGCTGTACCGCGACGGGTCGCACCTGACCGACACGGCCGTGGGCGTCCTCTCACCGCAGTTCGTCGCGGCCGTCCACGCCCAGGTCGACTGAGGTGGCAGTCACCAGTTGGCGTTGCGGGCGAGGGTCAGCGCGTACGACTGCCACCACTTGCCGGCGGCCGGGCCGCCCCGGCACATGCCGTCGGAGTTGCCGGGCGTCTTCACCCAGAGCAGCGCGTCGACGAGCGGGTCGGGGTAGTTCGTCGTCGGAGGCGTGCCGAGGGCCCGGCCGGGCGGGTTGCACCAGCTGAGGGTGCCCTCCCAGCGGCCCTTGCCGTTCCGGCTCGTGTCGACGACGAACGGGACGGGCCCGCCGAGCGCGACACCGATCTTGCGGCCGTACGCGATCTCACCCGGTGTCGGGTCGAAGGCCGCGACGTTCAGCGCGAACCCGCGGGCGCGCTCCACCCCGGCCGCCTTGAGCCGGGCGGCCATGACGGACGCCGGGTGCCAGCGGGAGTGGCCGGCGTCGAGGTAGACCGAGACGCCGGGGTTCGTGCCGAGCCGGTCCACGGCGTAGGCGAGCAGGGCGGTGCGCTGGCGCTGCTGGGCGGTGCTGAGGCAGTCCATGGAGGCGAGCCCGTCCGGCTCGACGATGACGATCGCGCGACGCCCTTTCAGGCCCTTGGAGATGCCGTCCACCCAGGCCCGGTAGCCGGCTGACGTGCCGAGGCCGCCACCGGAGTAGCCGCCGCAGTCGCGGATCGGGACGCCGTAGACGACGAAGACCGGCACGCTGCCGCCTGCCGCGGCCGTCCGGGCCCGGGCGGCGACGTACGTCGTGGCGTTCGAGGGTGTCAGCCACTCGGTGAGCCAGGTGGCCTGCGGCTTCGAGGCGATCTTGCGCAGCAGGGCGGCGTCCCTCGGACGGACGGAGAGCGTGCGGCTGACCGCCGCTGCGGCCGGGCTCGGGTTGACCCACAGCTTCGCCCCGCGCGGTGACGGCGGCTTGCCGCTGCGCAGGATCTGCCCCTGCGGCAGCTTCGGCCGGCTCACGCGCGCCCCCGCGTCCGCCGCCGGGAAGACCCCCGGCACCGCGAGCGCGAAGACGAGCGGCGAGACGACGGCTGCTATGGCCGCTGCGACCTGTCCCCTCAACGCCATGCCCGACCCGTCGGCCGGGCCTGCGCAGTGGTGAGGGGAACTGCCCGGAATCACCCGGCGGGGTCAGGCCCCCACCGGCAGCCGGACGGTGAAGCTGCTGCCCTCGCCCGGCGTCGACGTCACGAGGATCCGTCCGCGGTGCCGGGTCGTCACGATCGCGTGCGCCATGCTCAGCCCCTGGCCGGTGCCCTGGCCGACGGCCTTCGTCGTGAAGAACGGGTCGAAGATCCGCGGCAGGACGTCCGCCGCCATGCCGACCCCGGTGTCCTCGACGACGATCTCGACCTGGCCGCCGTCCGGACCGGGCAGGTGCCGGGTGCGGACGGTGATCGTGCCGCGGGCGCCGGTGTTGCCGACGACGGCCTGGACGGCGTGCGCGGCGTTGACGACGAGGGTGAGCACGACCTGGTTGATCTCTCCCGGGTTGCACGCGACCTGCGGGAGGTCCTCGTCGAGGTCGGTGACGACCTCCGCGACGTCGCGGTACTCGTTGCGGGCGACGACGAGCGTCGTCGTGACGGCCTTGTTGAGGTCGGTGAGGCGCCGGTCGACGTCCGGGTGGGCGAACTCCTTCATCGCCCGCACGATGCTGCTCACCCGCTCCATGCCCTCGAGCGACTCCCGGACGGCGCGCGGGGCCTCCTCGAGGACGAAGTCCATCTCGGCGTCCGACAGCGTCGTGCGGAGCCGTTCGACGTGCTCGGCGAGCCCGTCGGCCTCCGCCGCGGCGCCCGGCCGGGCGAGCGCGGCGTCGACGAGGCCCTCGTACGCCGCGAGGACGCGCTCGACGTCACCGAGGGCGTCGCCGAGGAAGCGCAGGTTGTCCCCGACGAACTGCACCGGCGTGTTGATCTCGTGGGCCACGCCCGCCGCGAGCTGGCCGACCGCCTCCAGCCGGTGCGCGAGGCGCAGGTCCTCCTCGACCTTCTCGCGCTCCCGGCTCTCGGCCCGGAGCCGCTCGGAGAGGTCCTCGAGCTCGAGCGCGTACAGGGCGAGCTTGTCGCGGGACTCGGACAGGCTCCGGGTGCGTTCGTCGACCCGGTCCTCGAGCTCCTGGTTGAGCGTCTGGAGCCGCTGCGTGAGCTCCTGGGCCTCGCCGAGGGACGTCGTCTGCGCCCGCGCCATGAGCAGGAGGTCCGCGACGCCGTCGTGGGCGGGGAAGTCCCGCAGCGACAGGCCCAGGGCCGTCGCCGTCTCGAGGTCGCTCACGACGAGCGCACCGAAGAAGACGACCGCGCTGCGGTCCGCCGAGGGGACGAGCTCGCCGCGCAGCCGCAGCCGGTCGTCGTCCCGGCCCTCGAGGACGGTCAGCCGGGCGCTCGTCGAGGCGGCCCGCAGGTCCTCGAAACGGCGCAGCCCGTGCGGCTTGACGACGCGCAGCGGACCGTCGACGAGCGGGCTGCCGACGACGTCCGGGACGAGCCGGCGCAGCACCGGGCCGGCCTGGACGACCCGGCCGGAGGCGTCCCACGCGAGGTGGAACGGGCAGATCGCGTTGAGCGCCGCAGCGTCGAGGGTGACGGCGGGGGCCGGCCCGGCGGTCGTGTCGCGGGCTGTGACGGGGTCGACGGTCACGCTGGTGCGTCCTTCGGGTCAGGTGTCCGGTGCAGGCTCCGGTCAGGCGTCGAGGTACCGGACCAGGAACTCCTCGTGGTCGTGGCCGTCGTCCCGGCTGCTCGTCATGGTGACCTCCGCCGTCCGGCCGAACCGGGCGGCGGCCGCCCGCAGCAGCCCGACGACGAACGGCGCGAGCCCGGCCCGGTCGCTGCGGTAGTGGACGACGAGGGAGGCGTCGGTCACGTCGCTCACCGTCATGGACGGCGGCACGAGGTCGGGGAACGACAACTTGAGGCGCTCGTGGACGTCGTCCAGCTCGGCGAGGAACGTCGGCAGGTCGTGCCCCATGAGGTCGAGGAGCTCGCCGTAGCCCTCACGGGCGGAGTACTGCATCCAGTACTCGCCGAACGCCTCGAGCACCTGCTCGGCGGGCAGCCCGAGCACCTCGCTGGCCGCACCGACGAGGTCGTAGGTGACGGCGTCCGGGTAGGGGCTCATCGCGACGAACATGCCGACGTCGACGCCGGCGCGGGCCTTGACCTCGGCCCAGGCGTCCGGGCCGAACTTGTTCGTCACGAGGTCCTCGACGGCGCGGTTGACCAGGCCGTACATGGACACCTCCGGTTCGGGCACCGCGGCGGCAGGATGTCTGCGCCGTCTGGGGAGTGTCGGACGGCGCGCGTCCGCGCTGGATGGGCCGACCGGGCGTAGCCGCGTGGCCCGGCCCGCGACCGTGCCATCCGTCGGTGTGACGTTCGTCGGTACGGCACCGGGGGGCGCCCGCCCGGTGCTAGACAGGTCCGGTGGTCGACCTCCCCGCGCCGGACGCCGGCCCGCTGCCGGACCTCGTGCGCCCGTGCGACATCAGCGCGGTCGTCTGCGCCTACACGCTCGACCGCTGGGGCGACCTCGTGCGGGCCGTGGAGTCGCTGCTCGGGCAGGCCGAACCGGTGGGTGAGGTGCTGCTCGTCGTCGACCACAACGACGCCCTCCTCGAGGCGGCCCGCCGGCAGTGGCCGGACCTCGCCGTCGTCCCGAGCACGGGCGCCCAGGGGCTGTCGGGTGCCCGGGACACCGGGGCCGCCCTCGCGACCCGGGCCGTCGTCGCCTACCTCGACGACGACGCGGCCGCCGCACCGGACTGGTCGCGCCACCTCGCCGCCGCCTACGGGGCCGACGTGCTCGGCGTCGGCGGCCGCATCACGCCACGCTGGCCGGACGGCGCCCGCCCGACGTGGTGGCCGCCCGCCTTCGACTGGGTCGTCGGCTGCTCCTACGACGGTCTGCCGGTGCAGCGCACCCGGGTCCGCAACGTCATCGGCGCGAACATGAGCGTGCGCCGCGACGTCCTCCTGCGGGTCGGCGGCTTCGACGGCCGCGTCGGCCGCGTCGGCACCGCCGCGACCGGCTGCGAGGAGACCGAGATGTACATCCGCGCCGCCGCCGCGACCCCGGGCTCCGGCGTCGTCTACGAGCCCGCCGCCAGGGTCGAGCACACCGTCGCCCCGGCCCGGGTCACGTGGCGCTACTTCCTGCGCCGCTGCGTCGGCGAGGGCCGCTCCAAGGCCGTCGTCGCCGGCCTCGCGGGCGCCGACAGCGCCCTCTCCTCGGAGCGGACCTACACGACGAAGGTGCTGCCCCGGGCCTTCGTGACGGGCCTGCTCAGCCGCGACCCGAGACGCGGCCTGGCCGTCGTCCTCGGCCTCGCCTGGACGACGTCCGGCTACCTCGCCGCCCGCCTCCGCACCCGCTGACCGCCCCGCCCCCGCTGCTCATGCTCGCGNAGAACGTACCGGCCGGGTGCCCGACCGCCGCCCCCGCTGCTCATGCTCGCGCCGGGTACCGGAGTCGCCGCTGCCAGAGCCGGTTTCCGGTACCGACCGCGAGCATGAGCGGTGGGGTGGACGGCTCGCGGCCGCGCGGGGGCGGCGGTCGGGCACCCGGCCGGTACGTTCTGAGTCCCGTGGTTCGCCCGCGAGCGTCCAGACCGGGTGCCTGACCGAGCGGGCCCGCGGACCCCGCCCGCCGGGGTGCCCTCGGCACTCAGCCCCGTAGACCCGCTCATGCTCACGGCGGGTACCGGAATCCCCTCTTTCGGAGCCGCTTTCCGGTACCTACCGCGAGCATGAGCGGTGACCCCGGCCCTCCGTCCCGACCACGGCCGGGCCCGAGCGCAGAGAGCCGGAAACGTCAGGCGTCAGGGACGAGCCACACCGCCCCGAGCGGCGGCACCCGCAGGACGGCGGACGCCGGCCGCCCGTGCCACTCCTCGACCGTCGCCTCGACCGCCCCGAGGTTGCCGACGCCCGAGCCGCCGTACTGCTCGGCGTCGGTGTTGAGCAGCTCGCGCCACCGCCCGCCCGACGGCAGGCCGACGCGGTAGTTCTCGTCCGGCACCGCGGAGAAGTTCACGATGCAGACGAGCGGGTTGCCGGCGGAGTCCTTGCGCAGGAACGAGAACGTGTTGTGCGGTGCGTCGTTCGCGTCGATCCACTCGAAGCCGGCGCCGTCGTTGTCGACCTCCCAGAGCTGCGGGTGCTCCGTGTAGCGGGAGTTGAGGTCGCGGACGAGCTGCTGGAGCCCGGCGTGCCAGGGGGTCTCCTCGAGCCACCAGTCGAGGCTCCGCGACTCGGCCCACTCGGCCTCCTGGCCGAGCTCGTTGCCCATGAAGATCAGCTGCTTGCCCGGGTGCGCCCACATGAACGCCAGGTAGGCGCGCACGTTCGCGAGCTGCTGCCAGCGGTCGCCGGGCATCTTGCGCAGGAGCGAGCCCTTGCCGTGGACGACCTCGTCGTGGCTGATGGGCAGCACGAAGTTCTCGGTGAAGGCGTACACGAGCGAGAACGTCATCTGGTGGTGGTGGTACTGCCGGTGGATCGGCTCCTTGCTCATGTACTGCAGGGAGTCGTGCATCCAGCCCATGTTCCACTTCATGCCGAACCCGAGGCCGCCGAGGTGGGTGGGCCGCGTGACACCCGGCCACGCCGTCGACTCCTCGGCGATCGTCACGATCCCGGGGACGCGCTTGTACGCGGTCGCGTTCGTCTCCTGGAGGAAGCTCACCGCCTCGAGGTGCTCGCGGCCGCCGTAGATGTTCGGCACCCACTCGCCGTCCTTGCGCGAGTAGTCGAGGTAGAGCATCGAGGCGACGGCGTCCACCCGCAGGCCGTCGATGTGGAACTCCTCGAGCCAGTAGAGCGCGTTCGCCACGAGGAAGTTGCGGACCTCGGTGCGGCCGAAGTTGAAGACGTGGGTGCCCCACTCGGGGTGGTCGCCCTTGCGCGGGTCGCCGTACTCGTAGAGCGCCTCGCCGTCGAACTTGGCGAGCGCCCACTCGTCCTTGGGGAAGTGCGCGGGCACCCAGTCGACGATGACGCCGATGCCGGCCTGGTGCAGCCGGTCGACGAGGTACCGGAAGTCGTCGGGGTGGCCGAACCGGGAGGTCGGCGCGTAGTACGACGTGACCTGGTAGCCCCACGAACCGCCGAACGGGTGCTCGGCGACCGGCATCAGCTCGACGTGCGTGAACCCGAGGTCGCTCAGGTAGCCGGTGAGCTGGTCGGCGAGCTCGCGGTACGACAGGCCCTGCCGCCACGAGCCGAGGTGCACCTCGTAGACGCTCATCGGGCCGTTGAGCGGGTCGCGCGCCGCCCGCGCGGTCATCCAGGCGTCGTCCTGCCACGTGTAGTCGGAGACGGTGACGACGCTCGCGGTGGACGGCGGGACCTCGGTGCCGAACGCCATCGGGTCGGCCTTCTGCCGCCAGTAGCCGTCCTTGCCGAGGATCTCGAACTTGTACCGGGTGCCCGCGCCGATGTCCGGCACGAAGAGCTCCCAGACGCCGATCGAGCCGAGGCTGCGCATCGCGTGCCCGCGGCCGACCCAGTGGTTGAAGTCGCCGACGACGCGCACGGCCTGCGCGTTCGGCGCCCAGACGGCGAAGGACGTGCCGGTGACGTCGCCCATCCCGCCCGGGTAGTGCCGCACGTGCGCCCCGAGCACCTCCCAGAGGTTCTCGTGCCGGCCCTCGCCGATGAGGTACTGGTCCATCTCGCCGAGCGTCGGGAGGTAGCGGTACGGGTCGTCGACCCGGGTCGTGCCGACGCCGTCGTACTCGACGTCGATCCGGTAGTCGCTGACCTCCGCGGTCGGCAGGACGGCGGTCCACACGCCGTCCCACTCGTGCTCCATCGGCACGACGGAGGCGTCGGGCAGGACGACGGCCACGGACGCCGCGAACGGGCGCAGCGTCCGGACGGTCACGTGCCCGTCGTGCGGGTGCGCCCCGAGCACCGAGTGCGGGCTGTGGTGCGAGCCGGTCGCGACGCGGGACATGGCGTCCGGGTCGACCGGGGCGGCGCTCGCGGCGGCGGCGTGGTTCGGCGTGATCCGCGGGATGCCGCCGGCCGGGGTGTGCGCGGCGCCGTCGTCGGGCGCGGGCGGGGTGGTCTCGACGGGCTCGTCGGCCCCGATCGCCCGGCCGGGGCCGGAACCGCCCGGCGCGGTGCCGTTCGCCCCGGCCGGTGCGGCGGGGTCGGTCGTGGGGGCTTCTGCAGCGCGGGGCTCGTCGGGCATGCCGCCAGTCTTTCGCCTCCGGGACCGCTGCGCCAATGACCCCGGCACGGCGCCCCGCGCGTCGTCCCGCTCACATCCCCTTCCGCCCGGGGTCGCGGCTTCCTACGCTCCGGGCATGCCCGAGAACAGCGCCCCGGCAGGCCCCCCGATCCCCGTCGTCGACCTCGCGCCGTGGCGTGCGGGCACACCGGCCGGGCGGGCCGCGGTCGCCGGGGCGCTCGACGCGGCCCTGCGCCGCTCCGGGTTCGTCCTCGTCACCGGTCACGGCGTCCCGCCCGAGCTGACGGCCGCGGTCCGGGCCGTCGCCCGGGAGTTCTTCGCCCTGCCCGCCGACGTCAAGGGCCGCTACGCCGCCGGGGTCGACGGCCGTGGCTGGCTGCCGCCGGGCGTGGAGGCGAACGGCTACAGCGAGGGGACGCCGACGCCGCCGGACCTCAAGGAGTCGCTGAGCTACGGCGCCGACACCCCGACCGGGGACGCCGCGCTCGACGCCCGCTGGTTCCAGCCCAACCCCTGGCCCGCCGAGATGCCGGACGTCGAGCGGCTGTTCGCCGGGTACGGCGCGGTGATGCGCGCGCTCGCCGACGACCTGCTCGCCGTCGCCGCCGTCGCGCTCGGCCTGCCCGAGGACTTCTTCGTCCCGCACACCCGGCACCCCACGTACACGTTCAACGCCAACCACTACCCGCCGATGACGGTCGTGGGGGAGCCCGCCGAGGGCCAGTTCCGGATCGGCCCGCACACCGACTTCGGCACCTTCACCCTGCTGGACCGCGAGCCGGGTGCCGGTGGCCTCCAGGTCTTCACGACGGACGGCGAGTGGGTCGACGCGCCCTACGTGCCGGGCGCCCTGACCGTCAACGTCGGCGACCTGCTCTCGCGCTGGACCGGCGACCGCTGGCTCTCCGCCCGGCACCGGGTGCTGCCGCCGCAGCCGCACGCCGCCGAGGAGGACCTCGTCTCGCTCGTCTGGTTCGCCGAGTGCGACCCGGGCGCGGTCGTGGAGTCGGTGCCGCCGCCGGTCGGCGTGCGGGTGCACGAGCCGGTCGTCGCCGCCGACTACCTCGAGGAGAAGTACCGGGCGATCTCGGTCGGCTGACGACGCTGACACGCCGTTCACCTGTGCCGGGCCCCGGGCACGGCACCATGGTCGCCGTGGAACCCGGTCAGCCGCCCCCGAGCGTGCTCGTCGTCGAGGACGAGCCGGCGATCGCCGACCTGATCCGCACCTACCTCGAGCGCGAGCGGTTCGCCGTCCGCGTGGTGGGGGACGGCGTGACCGCCCTGGACGCCGTCCGGCGCGGGCGGCCCAGCGTCGTCGTCCTCGACGTCGGCCTGCCCGGCATGGACGGCAGCGAGGTGTGCCGGCGGATGCGGCAGGACGGCGACTGGACGCCGGTCCTGTTCGTCACCGCCCGCGACGACGAGGTCGACCGGGTGCTCGGTCTCGAGCTCGGCGCGGACGACTACGTCACCAAGCCGTTCAGCCCGCGCGAGCTCGTCGCCCGGGTCAAGGCGGTGCTGCGCCGGCACGGCCACGCCCCGGACGCCGCGTCCGCCGGCAGCGGGCCGGCGGCCGCCGGTGCGGCGCTGCGCGCAGGCGCGGTCGTCCTCGACGCCGACACCCGGCGGGCGACCGCGCACGGTGCCGCGGTCGAGCTGACGACGACGGAGTTCGACCTGCTCGCGCACCTCATGCGCCGCCCGGGCCGGGTCTTCCCGCGCGAGGAGCTGCTCGCCGACGTCTGGGGCTACCCCGCGGGGACGCCGACCCGCACCGTCGACGTCCACGTCGCCCAGCTGCGGGCCAAGCTCGCCGGTGCCGTCGAGGTCCGCACGGTTCGCGGCGTGGGCTACTCGGTCGAGCCGTAGTGCGCAGCCTCGCCGCCCGGGTCGTCGCGCTCGTCGCCGTCGTCGCCCTCGCGACCGCGCTGCTCACCGGCGCGATCCTCGTCCGGGCGATCCGGGCCACGAACGGCGAGCAGGCCGGCGCGCTCCTCGCCTCGCGCGCCGACACCGTCGCCGAGCGGCTCGTGACCCGGCGCCGTGCGGGCTGCGCCCCGGTGCAGGACGCCGCCGTCGTCCGCATGCTGCGCACGGTCGCCGGTGCCGTCGTCCGCTGCGCCACCCCCGGCGCCGCGACCGCCGTCCCGGCCCCGTTCACCCCCGACGACGTCACCGGTGCCGCCGCGGACGCGCCCGCGGTCGAGCGCGCCTCCGGCGGCACGCGCTACCTCGTCGTCGCCCGCCCGGCCGGCACCGGCCGGGTGCTGCTGGTCGCCCAGCCGGAGAGCGACGCCGCCCGCCTGACGAGCGGCCAGCGCACCCGGGCGCTGCTCGGCGCCCTCGCCGGGCTCGTCGGCGGCGTGCTCGCCGGGTTCGCCCTGGCGAGCACCGTGACGCGCCCGCTGCGCCGGCTCGCCGACGCCGCCCGGGCGCTGTCCGCCGGGCGCCGCGACGTCCGGGTGCCCGCCGAGGGGCCCGAGGAGGTCGCCGACGTCGCCCGGGCGCTCGACGGGCTCGCCACCGCGCTCGCCGGCAGCGAGGAGCGGCAGCGGCAGTTCCTCCTCGCGGTGTCGCACGAGCTGCGGACCCCGCTCACGGCGGTCACCGGCTACGCCGAGGCGCTCGCGGACGGCGTCCTGCCGCCCGCCGAGGCGGCCCGGGCCGCGGGCGTCGTCCGGGACGAGGCAGGCCGGCTCCAGGGCCGGGTCGCCGACCTGCTCGCGCTCGCCCGGCTCGAGGCGGACGACTTCCGGCTCGAGGTCGGGCCGGTCGACGCGCTCGCGGTCGTGCGAGCCGCGGCAGCGGCCTGGCAGCCCCGTGCCGCGGCCGCCGGGGTCGCGCTGCGGACCGAGGCGGACGCCGGCCCGCACACAGTCCTCGCCGACGGCGAACGGCTCAGGCAGGCGGTGGACGCCCTGTGCGACAACGCGATCCGGATCCTGCCCGGGGGAGCCCCGCTCGTGCTCGCCGTGCACGGTGCGGGCAGCCAGTACGTCCGGGTGCAGGTCCGCGACGGCGGTCCGGGGCTGGCACCGGAGGACCTCGCCGTCGCCTTCGAGCGCGGCCGGCTGACCCAGCGCTACCGGGGCAGCCGCCCCGTCGGGTCCGGGCTCGGGCTCGCCCTCGTCGGTGAGCTGACGCACCGGATGGGCGGGCTCGCGGAGGCGCTGCCCGCGCCCGAGGGCGGCGTCGCGTTCGGGCTGTACCTGCCGCGCGCGTGACCGCCGTCCGCGGCGTCGCGGGCGGGCCGGGCGCGGTCCCGAACACTGCCCGAACATTTCGCTGACGCCGCCGCCACCCGCGCGCGGGAGGTTTCTCGTGCGGCGCCCGACGGGGGCGCCCACGAAGGAGGAAACACCATGGCACGACGGGTTCTCGGGCTCGCGCTCACCGCTGCAGGGGCGTCGGCGGTGCTCGGCCTCGGTCTCGGGCTGGCGGCGGGGCCGGCGTCCGCGGCCCCGGCGGGGTCGGCGGTCGGGATCGACGCGGCGCTCATGGCCGACGGCACGGGGGAGCCGACCGACGGGGCGGACGACCCGTCGGTCCCCGGCGCCAAGGGCGGCCGGCTCATGCTCCGCCTCCAGCGCGCCTGCGACCGCATCCCGAACCTGCTCGTCCGCTCCGAGCGTCTCGAGGACCGGCTCGCGGCCGACGCCTCGACGCGTGGCTCGATCGCCCATCTCGAGGCCCGGATCGCCAAGGCCGAGGCGGCCGGCGACACCGAGCGCGTCACCCTGCTGAAGAACCGGCTCACGGTGCGCGAGGACCTCCAGCAGCTCCTGCCCGCGCGGATCGACCAGCTGAAGCAGGCCCAGTCGGGCCTGTGCGTCGACGTCGCCGCGGTCACGGGCGCGAAGTGACCGGGCGTCCCGGCGCCGTCCGCGGGACGGCGCTCCTGCTGGGTGCGGCGCTGCTCCTCACCGGGCTGACCGGCTGCGGGCTGCGCGAGCGCGGCGGTGCGGCGGCCGACCCGAGCGGCACGGCCGGTGTCGAGCAGCCGGCGGTGCCGGCGGACGACGGCGCGGCCGGGTCGGACGACGCCGCGCCGGGGGCGGGGTCGTCGGACGGCGGTGCCGCGCCGGCCGCGACGGCGGACCCCGCGGACCCGGCGGACCCGGCGGCCGGCGCGGGGGTCTCCGCGTCCGACGTCGCGGCGGTCGAGTCGCTCGTCGGTGCGGCCGCGGACACCGTCGCCGCGGGCGAGGCCGCCGTCGCGTCCGACGGCTGATCCGGGGCACCGGAACGGGACAGGGGCGACGCGCCGGGCCACGGCGCGTCGCCCCTGCACCGTGCGGGCCTACCCGGTAACGATCTCAGCCGAGGTGCAGGGGGAGCAACCTGTTCACCGCATGCATCGGGACGGCGACCCAGCCCGGCCGGTTGCGCGTCTCGTAGACGACCTCGTAGAGCGCCTTGTCGAGCTCGAGGGCCAGGAGCAGGGCGGCGTCCTCGCACGGGTCGTGGCCGGTCACCGCGCCGTACCCGTCGAGGAAGGCGGCCCGGCAGCCCTGCGCCCAGGCCGAGGCCGCGGCGACCCTGGGGTCGTCCGCGGGGAGCGCGACGGTGGCGTGCCGCGCGGCGTAGTCGAACGACCGGAGCATCCCGGCGACGTCGCGCAGCGCGAGGTCGGGGGCGAGCCGCTCGGCGAGCGGCCGCAGCGGCTCGCCCTCGAAGTCGAGCAGCACCCAGCCGCGGGCGGGGGAGTGCAGCACCTGGCCCAGGTGGTAGTCGCCGTGCACCTGCTGGAGGAGAAGGCCGGGACGGGCCTGCCGGACGCCGTCCACCGCGGCCCGGGCCGCGGCCGCGTACGGCGCGAGGGCCGGTGCCTGGGCGACCGCCCAGTCGACCCTGGCCCGCAGCCCGTCGGCGAGCCCGGCGAGCAGCTCGGGGGTCGCGGGCCGGGTGGGGAGCACCTCCGCGAGCGTCGTGTGCACCTCGGCGGTCGCGGCGCCGAGCGCGCGCGCCTCCGCCTCGAAGCCGGCGCCCGCGTCGACGGCGCGGCAGGCGACCCGCCACGCGTCCTCGCTCCCGGCGAGGAACTCCGACGCGAAGGCGAGGTGCCCGTGCACCGGGGCGTTGCTGTCGGGAGTGCCGTCCGTGGCCCACCAGGTGCCCTCGATCCGGCCGACCGGCCGCGGCACCCGCTCGCAGCCCGCGGCGGCGAGCGCCGACTGGACGACGACGTCGGGGTTCTCGCCCGGCGCGAGCACGCGGAACAGCTTGACGATCGCCGGGGCCGGTCCGCCGGCGTCGACGACGACCGAGGTGTTCGACTGCTCGCCGGAGAGCACCTTCGCGGGGGCGTCCGGGTCGAGCGGCGCACCGCCGGGCTGCCGGACGCCGTGCACGACGGTGCCGTCCGCACCGGTCGCCGTCCCGCCGTCCGCGAGCAGCCGCAGCCAGGCGCGCACGAGCGCGGGATCGCGCAGCCCGTCGTAGACCCACCGGCCCCCGGGGCCGTCGCCGATCCGCCCGACGAGCGCCGCGGCGAGCGCGGGGTCCTCGACCGCGCGCAGCGACAGCGGCACCTGGTAGAGCGTCGCCGTGCCGTCCGCCGACGCGACCTCGACGAGCTCGACGGTCATGCCCGCACCGAGCACGGCGCGGCCGACCGGCCGGGGGACGACGGGCGCGCCGTCCCCCTTGGCCGCGAACCAGCGTTGCTGCGGCATCCATGCCGCGAGCACCCCGGCGAGCTCCGCCGGGTCGGCGTCCTGCCCGTGTCGCGTGCTCACGCCGGGGCGGTGCCCAGAGTGAGCCAGAAGAAGTCCCGGGAGCCGAGCGTGACCGGCAGCAGGCCGTCCGCCGGGACCGCCTCGAACCCGGTGCCGCCGAAGATGTCGGTGACGACGCTGCCCGCGTGCTCCGGCAGCGACAGCCGGGTGCCCTGCGGGGACCCCGAGAGGTTGTTCACGCAGAGCACCGTCTCCGGGGCCTCGCCGGGGACGTCGTCGCCGAGCACCCGCAGGAACGCCAGCACGTGCGGGTTGTCGGCCTCGACCGGCACGAACTCGCCGAGCCCGAAGACCGGGTGCCGGCGTCGGACGCCGAGCATCGCCCGGGTCCAGTGCAGGAGCGAGGCGGACGTCGCGAGCTGGGCCTCGACGTTGACCGCGGCGTAGTGGTTCGCGAGCGACTGGACGACCGGCAGGTAGAGCTTGCCGGGGTCGGCCGTCGAGAAGCCGGCGTTGCGGTCCGGCGTCCACTGCATGGGCGTGCGGACGGCGTCCCGGTCGGCGAGCCAGATGTTGTCGCCCATGCCGATCTCGTCGCCGTAGTACATGTACGGGCTGCCCGGCAGCGAGAGCAGGAGGGCGTTGATGAGCTCGAGCTCGGCGCGGCTGTTGTCGAGCAGCGTCGCGAGCCGGCGGCGGATGCCCACGTTGGCGCGCATCCGGGCGTCCGGCGCGTACCAGCCGTACATCGCGGCGCGTTCCTCGGTCGTCACCATCTCGAGGGTCAGCTCGTCGTGGTTGCGCAGGAACGTGCCCCACTGGGCGCCGGCGGGGATCTGCGGGGTCTCGCGGAGGATGTCGACGATGGGGGCCGCCTTCTCCTCGCGCAGCGCGTAGTAGATCCGCGGCATGACCGGGAAGTGGAACGCCATGTGGCACTCGGGCTCGGTCTCGGAGCCGAAGTACTCGACGACGTCCTTGGGCCACTGGTTGGCCTCGGCGAGCAGGATCCGCCCGGGGTACTTGTCGTCGACGAGGCGGCGGACCCGGCGGATGAAGTCGTGCGTCTGCGGCAGGTTCTCGCAGTTCGTCCCCTCCTCCTCGAAGAGGTAGGGGATCGCGTCGAGCCGGATGCCGTCGATGCCGAGGTCCATCCAGAACGTGATGACGTCGAGGATCGCCTCCTGCACGTCCGGGTTCTCGAAGTTGAGGTCCGGCTGGTGGCCGAAGAACCGGTGCCAGTAGTACTGGCGGCGCACCGGGTCGAACGTCCAGTTGCTCGTCTCGGTGTCGACGAAGATGATCCGCGCGTCGGCGTACCGGTCGTCGGTGTCGGACCACACGTAGAAGTCGCCGTAGGGCCCGTCGGGATCGCTGCGGCTGGCCTGGAACCACGGGTGCTGGTCGCTCGTGTGGTTCACGGCGAGGTCGGTGATGACCCGCAGGCCGCGCGCGTGCGCCTGCGTGACGAGCTCCTGGAAGTCCGGCAGCGTGCCGAACTCCGGGAGCACCGCGCAGTAGTCGCTGATGTCGTAGCCGCCGTCCTTGAGCGGCGAGGCGTAGAACGGCGGCACCCAGATGCAGTCGACGCCGAGCCACTGGATGTAGTCCAGCTTCGAGATGAGCCCGGTGAAGTCACCCGAGCCCGACCCGTTCGAGTCTGCGAAGGCGCGGACGAGCACCTCGTAGAAGACGGCCTTGCGGTACCAGTTGGGGTCGTTCTTGAGCCCCGGCCCGGTCAGCTCCAAGCCCTGCACCTAGATCCTCCTGAGGTGGAACACGTGGGCGGGCTGGATGTGCGGGTCCAGCCTCACGTAGTTGTACTCGCCCCACCGGAACGTGTCGCCGGTCATGAGGTCGTGGACCGTGAACGTGTCGCCGTAGTCCATCCCGAGCGCCGGCATGTCGATCTTCACCGTCGTCTCGCGGGCGCCGTGCGGGTCGAGGTTGACGACGACGACGAGGCAGTCCTCGCGCCCGTTCGGCGAGACGTCGGCGGTGAGCCGGCGGGAGTAGACGAGCGTGTGGTCGTCGTGGGCCTCGTGGAACGTCGTCCCGCGCAGCTGCTGCAGGGCGGGGTGGTCGCGCCGGGCCTGGTTGAGCCGCGTGATGTACCCGGCGATGGAGCGTCCCTCGTTGGCGCCGCCGTGCTCGTAGCTGGCCCAGTCCCGCGGCCGGTACTGGTACTTCTCGCTGTCGAGGTACTCCTCGCTGCCGTGCCGGACGGCGACGTGCTCGCACAGCTCGTACCCCGAGTACATGCCCCAGCAGGGCGACAGGGTCGAGGCGAGGACGGCGCGCAGCTTGAACGCGGCCGGCCCGCCGTACTGGAGGAACTCGTGGAGGATGTCCGGGGTGTTCGGCCAGAAGTTCGGCCGCATGTAGGCCGCGGACTCGCCCTGGAGCTCCTCGACGTACTCGGCGATCTCGGTCTTCGACGTCCGCCACGTGAAGTACGTGTACGACTGCTGGAAGCCGATCTTCCCGAGCGTGTGCATCATCGCCGGCCGGGTGAAGGCCTCCGCGAGGAACATGACGTCCGGGTGCCGGTCGTTGACGATCCCGATGAGCCACTCCCAGAACTCGACGGGCTTGGTGTGCGGGTTGTCCACCCGGAACACCTGCACGCCGTGCGAGATCCAGTACTCGACGACCCGCAGGATCTCCTCGCGGATGCCCACCGGGTCGTTGTCGAAGTTCAGCGGGTAGATGTCCTGGTACTTCTTCGGCGGGTTCTCGGCGTAGGCGATCGAGCCGTCGGCGCGCGTGGTGAACCACTCGGGGTGCTCACGGGCCCAGGGGTGATCCGGGGCGCACTGCAGGGCGAGGTCGAGGGCGACCTCGAGCCCGTTCTCCCGCGCGGTCGCGACGAAGTGGTCGAAGTCGTCGATCGTGCCGAGGTCCGGGTGGACGGCGTCGTGCCCGCCCTCGTCGGAGCCGATCGCCCACGGCACGCCCGGGTCCTGCGGGCCGGGGTTCAGGGTGTTGTTCGGGCCCTTGCGGTTGACCCGGCCCACGGGGTGGATCGGGGGCAGGTAGACGATGTCGAAGCCCATCGAGGCGATGACGGGCAGCCGCGCCTCGGCCTCGCGGAAGGTGCCCGAGTGCCAGGTCTGGGTCTCCTCGTCGAAGCGGGCGCCCTCGGAGCGGGGGAACAGCTCGTACCAGGAGGAGAAGAGCGCGAGCCGCCGCTCGACGCGCAGCGTGTACGTCGCGGACGCCGACACGAGGTCGCGCAGCGGGCTGCGGGTCAGCGCGAGCTCCACCTCGGGGGAGGTCCCGGCGGCGAGGCGGGCCTGCGCCGGGCGGTCGGTGTCGCGCAGCGCCGTGATGGCGTCCCGCAGGACGCGGGCGTCGCCGATCGCCGGGCCGGCCTCGTCGAGCGCGCGCTCGAGGACGCGGGCGCCCTCCTCGAGCATGAGCTCGACGTCCTGCTCGGCGGCGACCTTGATGACGGCGTTGTGCTCCCACGTGGCGTAGGGGTCGCTCCAGCCCTCGACGCGGAACGTCCAGACGCCCTGCCGGTCGGGGACGACGGTCGCGCCCCAGCGGTCGGTGCCCGGGGCGAGCGGGACCATCCGCACCCGGGCCGCCTCGGCGCCGTCCGGGTCGACGAGGACCGCCGTCGCGGCGACCGCGTCGTGGCCCTCGCGGAAGACCGTGGCCTCGACGGGGACCGGCTCGCCGACGACGGCCTTGGCCGGCCAGCGGCCGCCGTCCACGACGGGCGTCACCGCGAGCACGGGGATCCGGCCGACGACCGGGGTGCCGGGTGCGGTCGGGCGGACCGGGGACGCGACGGGGGCGGTCACGGGCGACGGCGCCGCGGTGCCCGACGTGGCCACGACGGGAGCGACCGTCCCCTGCATGCTCGCTACTGCCTCGGTCATGTCTCAACCTCACCACTGCTGTCGGCGGGGTGCAGCCGCACCCGCGCGTCGTCCTGCGGCCGTCGGGGCCGTCGCCGGAAACACTCGACACGTCCGGCCCGGAACTTCACCTGTCGCCCGGGCGGAGTCTTGACACCGCCGGGACGGGGTGCCCGACGCGGGGGCGTCGGGACCGGGATGGTCGTGGTGGAGAGGTCGGACGACAGCGAATTACGTTCCGTCGAAGTCTTCGATACTGATAGTCACGGATTGCGGTCGAGCACTCCTCGGGGCAGGGCCGTTCGGGGGCTCTCGACGCGCACCGTCACCGTCCCGAAACGTACCGGGTCCTGCGGTGTGGGCAAACGCTTACAGACAGCGAGTCTGAGGGGGGTCCGCGCGGTGCTCCCGGGGTGGCTCCGCCGGGCTCGTCGCGCTCCGTTCGCGGGCGTCACCTCCCGTACGCTGCGTGCCGTGAGAGCCATCCGTCGCTTCACCGTCCGTACCGTGCTGCCCGGGCCCATCGCCGCGCTCGGGGACCTCGCGAGCAACCTGCGCTGGTCCTGGCACCCGCCGACGTGCGACCTCTTCGCGTCGCTCGACCCGCAGCGGTGGGAGTCCTCGGAGCACGACCCGGTCGCGCTGCTCGGTGCGCTCTCGCCGGAGGAGCTCGACGCCCTCGCCGCCGACCCGCAGTTCGTCGCCCGGGTCGCCGCGGCCGCGCAGGACCTGCAGACCTACCTCACCGAGCCGCGCTGGTACCAGCGCCTCGGTGACGGCGTGCCGGCGTCCGTCGCCTACTTCTCGCCCGAGTTCGGCATCACCGCCGTCCTGCCGCAGTACTCCGGCGGTCTCGGCATCCTCGCCGGGGACCACCTCAAGACCGCGAGCGACCTCGGCGTCCCGGTCGTCGGCGTCGGCCTGCTCTACCGGCACGGCTACTTCGAGCAGTCGCTGTCCCGCGAGGGCTGGCAGACCGAGACCTACCCGGTGCTGGACCCGGACGAGCTGCCGCTCGCGCTGCTGCGCGAGGCGGACGGCAGCCCGTGCCACGTGACCGTGGGGCTGCCGGGCGGCCGGGTGCTCACCGCGCACGTCTGGAAGGCGCAGGTCGGCCGGGTGCCGCTGCTCCTGCTCGACTCGAACGTCGAGGAGAACGACGAGGCCGCGCGCGGCATCACCGACCGGCTCTACGGCGGCGGCGGGGAGCACCGGCTCCAGCAGGAGATGCTGCTCGGCATCGGCGGCGTGCGCGCCGTCCGGGTGTGGCAGCGGCTCACCGGGGCCCCGGCCCCGGCGGTCTACCACACGAACGAGGGGCACGCGGGCTTCCTCGGCCTGGAGCGGATCCGCGAGCTCGTCGGGTCCGGGCTGACCTTCGACGAGGCCGTCGAGGCCGTCCGCGCGGGCACCGTCTTCACGACCCACACCCCGGTGCCCGCGGGCATCGACCGGTTCGGCCGCGACCAGATGGAGATCTTCTTCGGCGGCGACAACTCGGTGCCGGGCGTGCCCGTCGACCGGATCCTCGCGCTCGGCGCCGAGGACTACCCCGGCGGCGACGCCGGCGTGTTCAACATGGCGGTCATGGGCCTGCGGCTCGCGCAGCGCGCCAACGGGGTGAGCCGGCTGCACGGCGTCGTGAGCCGCGAGATGTTCGACGGCCTGTGGCCGGGCTTCGACCCGGCCGAGGTGCCGATCGCGTCGATCACGAACGGCGTCCACGCCCCGACCTGGGTCGACCGCCGCGTCGTCGAGCTCGGCGAGAAGTTCATCGGGCCGCAGATCACCCAGGACGCGCGCGGCTGGGAGGGCGTCGACCAGGTGCCGGACGAGGAGATCTGGTCGGTGCGCCGGCAGCTGCGCTCCTCGCTCGTCGACGAGGCGCGGTCGCGCGTGCGGTCCTCGTGGCTGCGGCGCGGGGCGAGCCCGGCCGAGCTCGGCTGGGTCGACCAGGTGCTCGACCCCGACGTCCTGACGATCGGCTTCGCCCGCCGGGTGCCGACGTACAAGCGCCTGACGCTCATGCTGCGCGACCCCGACCGGCTGCGCCGCCTGCTGCTGCACCCGGACCGCCCCGTCCAGCTCGTCATCGCCGGCAAGTCCCACCCCGCGGACGACCACGGAAAGCGGCTCATCCAGCAGATGGTCCGCTTCGCCGACGACCCGGCCGTGCGGCACCGGATCGCCTTCCTCCCGAACTACGACATCGCCATGGCCCAGTCGCTCTACCCGGGCTGCGACGTGTGGCTCAACAACCCGCTGCGCCCGTTCGAGGCCTGCGGGACGTCGGGGATGAAGTCCGCGCTCAACGGCGGCCTCAACCTGTCGATCCTCGACGGCTGGTGGGACGAGTGGTACGACGGCGAGAACGGCTGGGCGATCCCCACCGCCGACGGCGTCGACGACCCGGAGCACCGCGACGACCTCGAGGCCGCCGCGCTCTACGACATCATCGAGGGCTCGGTCGCGCCGCGGTTCTACGACCGCGACGACCGCGGCATGCCGACCCGCTGGCTCGAGATGGTCCGGCACACGCTCGCCTCGCTCGGCCCGAAGGTGCTCGCGAGCCGGATGGTCGCCGACTACGTGACCCAGCTCTACGTGCCCGCTGCGGACGCCGCGCGCGCCACGACCCCCGAGGCCGCGAAGGCGCTGGCCGGCTTCAAGTCGCGGGTCCGGCAGCACTGGCCGTCGGTCCGGGTCGACCACGTCGAGTCGGACGGCGTGAGCGACAGCCCGCAGGTCGGTGACGCGGTCGTCGTCCGCGCCTTCGTCTCGCTCGGCGAGCTCACGCCGGACGACGTCGAGGTCCAGGTCGTCCACGGCCGCGTCACGCCGTCCGACACCCTCGTCGACACGGTCACCGCGACCCTGCGGCACGCCGAGACGTACGAGGCCGGCCGGCACCGCTTCGACGGGGCGCTCACGCTGCGCCGCACGGGCCCGTTCGGCTACACGGTCCGCGTGCTCCCGCGCACCGACCTGCTCGCCGGCCCGGCCGAGCTGGGCCTGGTGACGAACGCGGGCTGACCCGGGGCCTCAGCCCTGGCGCAGGTGGCGGTGCGAGGCGTAGACCCGCATGCTGCTCGCGCCGACGGTGACCGTGCTGCCGCCGAGGACCTCCGCGCCCTGCTCGGCCGCCGGCTGCGGGCGCTCGGTCGCGCTGTCCCACAGCAGGCGGTAGCGGCGGGCCCAGGGCCGGCCCGGGAGGACGACGTCGACCGGTTCGGGGGCGCCCTGGACGACGACGAGCAGCGAGCCGTCGGTGTGCTCGCCGAAGCCGTCGGGGACGACGGCGTGCAGGTACATGAGGAGCACCCGCTGGTCGGGGTCGTGCCAGCGCTCGTGCTCCATCTCGGTGCCGTCCGCGGCGAACCAGGCGAGGTCCTTGGTGCCCCAGGCGTGCACCGGCCGGCCGGCGAAGAACCGGTCCTGGCGCAGCACCGGGTACTCGCGGCGCAGGGCGAGCAGGTGCCGGGTCGTCGCGAGCAGGTCCTCCTGCCAGCCGGCGAGGCGCCAGTCGACCCAGGAGATCTCGTTGTCCTGGCAGTACGGGTTGTTGTTGCCGCCCTGGGTGCGGCCGAGCTCGTCGCCGGCCACGATCATCGGGACGCCCGTGGCGAGCAGCAGCGTGCCGAGCAGGTTGCGGGCCGCGCGGCGGCGGGCGGCGAGGACCGCGGGGTCGTCGGTCGCGCCCTCGACGCCGTGGTTCCACGACCGGTTGTCGGACGCGCCGTCCCGGTCGTCCTCGCCGTTGCCGAGGTTGTGCTTGACGTCGTAGGCCGTCGCGTCGTGCAGCGTGAAGCCGTCGTGGGCGGTGACGAAGTTCAGCGACGCCAGCGGGCCACGACCCGCCGAGAAGACGTCCGCCGAGCCGGCGAGCCGGGTCGCGAGGTCGCGGACGCCGCCGCCGGACTGGCCCTGGGCGACCCGCCGGCCGCCGGTCAGCCAGAAGTCGCGCACGCTGTCCCGGAAGCGGTCGTTCCACTCCGCGAACGGCGGCGGGAACTGGCCGGTCCGCCAGCCGTGCGGGCCGACGTCCCAGGGCTCCGCGATGAGCTTGGCCGCGCCGACGACCGGGTCGGCCCGCGCGGCGACGAGGAAGGGGTGGTCCGGGTCGTAGCCCTCGCGCCCGCGCGCGAGCGTCGTCGCGAGGTCGAACCGGAAGCCGTCGACGTGCATCTCCTGGAGCCAGTACCGCAGCGAGTCCAGCGTGAGCTGGACGACGCGCGGCTCCCGGAAGTCGAGGCTGTTGCCGCAGCCGGTGGTGTCGACGTGCGCGCCGTGGCCGTCGAGGCGGTAGTACGTCGCGTGGTCGAGGCCGCGGAACGACAGGCTCGGCCCGTCGTTGCCGGCCTCGCACGTGTGGTTGTAGACGACGTCGAGGACGACCTCGATGCCCGCCTCGTGGAGCAGCCGGACCATGCCCTTGAACTCGTCGACGACGTCGAGCGGGTCCTTCGCGGCGGCGTAGCCCGGGTGCGGCGCGAAGAAGCCGAGCGTCGAGTAGCCCCAGTAGTTCGGCAGGCCGCGCCGGGCGAGCTGGGGCTCGTCGCCGATCGCGTGCACGGGCAGCAGCTCGAGCGTCGTCACCCCGAGCGAGCGCAGGTGCTCGACCGTCGCCGGGTGCGCGAGGCCGGCGTACGTGCCGCGCAGGTGCTCGGGGACGCCGGGCAGCAGCCGGGTCAGCCCGCGGACGTGCGCCTCGTAGACGACGGTGTCGGCCCACGGCACCCCGGGCGGGGCGTCGCCGCCCCAGTCGAAGGGGTTCGGGCCGACGACGCCGAGCGGCGCGTACGGCGCGGAGTCGCGCGGGTCGGCGACGTCCGGCTCGCCCTCGAGGGTCGCGCCGACGGTGTGGCCGAACAGCTCCGGCACGAGCCGCAGCGGGCCGTCGACGACGCGGGCGTACGGGTCGAGCAGGAGCTTGGCCGGGTTGTGCCGGTGCCCGCGGGCGGGCTCCCAGCGGCCGTGCACCCGCAGCCCGTACCGGGTGCCGACGGGGACGTCCGGGACGAACGCGTGCCACACGCCGTGGGTCGTCCCGGTCAGGGAGACCCGGCGCTCGGTGACGGCGGGCGGGGCCCCCGGACCGGCGTCGGAGCGGTCGACGAGGCACAGCTCGACCGCCTCCGCGTGGAGCGCGACGACGGCCACGTCGACCCCGCCGCCGCGGGGGTGGACCCCGAGGCGGTGGAGGCGGGCGTGTGGCGTCGGCACGTGCGCAGTCTGCCGGAACGCCCCGACGACTGCGCCGCCGCGTCGCCCTCACGCGTGTCGGCGATAGGTTGGGGGCGTGAGCGACCCGACGTCCCTGCCCAGCTTCCCGCCGCCCATGGACGAGCACCCGCTGCGCGGCCGCGTGCTCGACGCGCTCCTCGACGAGGGCTTCCGCCCGTCGATCGACGAGGACGGCGACGTCGCGTTCAAGGCCCAGGGCCAGCAGGTCTTCGTCCGCTGCATCGACACCCAGCCGCCGCTCATGCGGGTCTTCGGGCAGTGGCTCGTCGGGGACGACGTCCCCGGTGACGAGCTCGACCGGCTGCGCGCCGCGAACGCCGTCACGGGTGCGCTCAACCTCGTGAAGACCACCGTCCACGACGGCCGGCTCGTCGTCGCCGTCGACCTCGTCGTCAGCGAGGGGCTCGACCTGCGCTCGCTGCTCGGCGCGACGATCGACGCGGTCCTCGGCTCGGTGCAGACCTGGCACGCGACGCTGCGGGAGATGACCGGCACGACCGGCGAGTGACCTACGTCGCACGATGCCGGCGGCGGCCGTGGAGGGCCGTCGGTAGGCTCGCCGGGACCGCGACGACGCGAGACGGACGGACGATGCTGTGAGCGACGAGGCTGTGAGCGACCAGGGTTCGGAGCAGGGCCCGTCGACCGTGTGGTCGGGCGATCTCGTCCGGCTGGAGGTCGAGGGCGGCATCGGGACGATCCGGCTCGACCGGCCGAAGATGAACGCCCTCGACGCGGCGATGCAGGAGGAGATCCGCACGGCCGCCGGGCTCGCGGGCGCGAACCCCGCGATCGCCGCCGTCGTCGTCTACGGGGGGGAGCGGGTCTTCGCGGCCGGGGCCGACATCAAGGAGATGCAGGCCATGTCGTACACCGACATGGTCGCGCGCTCGGGTGCGCTGCAGTCGGCCTTCACCGCGGTCGCCACGATCCCCAAGCCGACGGTGGCGGCGATCACCGGCTACGCCCTCGGCGGCGGCTGCGAGCTCGCGCTGTGCTGCGACTTCCGGGTCGTGGGGGAGTCGGCGAAGCTCGGCCAGCCGGAGATCCTGCTCGGGATCATCCCCGGCGCCGGCGGCACCCAGCGGCTGTCCCGGCTCGTCGGCCCGGCCCGCGCGAAGGACCTCATCTTCTCCGGCCGCTTCGTCGAGGCCGTCGAGGCGCTCGCGATCGGTCTCGCCGACGAGGTGGTCCCGGACGGCGACGTGTACGCCGCGGCCCGGGCCCGGGTCGCGCGCTACGTCGGCGGGCCGGCGTTCGCGCTGCGGGCCGCGAAGGAGGCGATCGACCACGGGCTCGACGTCGACCTCGCGACCGGCCTCGAGATCGAGCGGCAGCAGTTCGCGGGGCTCTTCGCGACGCGCGACCGGGAGATCGGCATGACGTCGTTCGTCGAGAGCGGTCCCGGGAAGGCCGTGTTCGAGGGCCGCTGAGACACTGGGAGGCGTCCGGTCCGTGGCGGCGGGAAAGGCTGCGCCGTGCGGGTGGATGCGTGCCGTGGGTCACAGCGTTCGGGTCGAAGCGGGAGCTACTCGTCGGTAACAATAGTCAGGTCTGCGCGGACGCCGGTCCGCCGTGACGAGACGTCGGTCCGCCGCCAGGCGGCCGTTGAGCCAGGAGGTCGGGCAGGAGCATGAAGATCGTCGTCTGTGTGAAGCACGTGCCGGACGCCCAGGGCGACCGTCGGTTCGCCGGTGACGGCACGGTGGACCGGGCCGGGGTCGACGGGCTGCTGTCGGAGCTCGACGAGTACGCGGTCGAGGAGGCGCTCAAGCTGTCGGAGGCGAACGACGGGTCGACGGTCACCGTGGTGACGGTGGGCCCGGACGGCGCGAGCGACGCGGTGCGCAAGTCGCTGCAGATGGGTGCGGACGCCGGGGTCCACGTCGTGGACGACGCGCTGCACGGGTCGGACGCGTTCGCGACGAGCCTGGTGCTCGCGAAGGCGATCGCGACGCTCGAGTACGACGTCGTGATCACCGGGATGGCGTCCACGGACGCGGGCATGAGCGTGGTGCCGGCGCTGGTCGCCGACCGGCTCGGGCTGCCGCAGGTGACGTTCGCCGGGTCGCTGTCGATCGAGGGTGACGGGCCGGGCGCGAAGGTCGTCATCGAGCGGGACGGTGACGCGTTCACCGAGGTCGTCGAGGCGGCGCTGCCGGCACTGGTGTCGGTGACCGACCAGATCAACGAGCCGCGGTACCCGTCGTTCAAGGGGATCATGGCGGCGAAGAAGAAGCCCGTGACGACCTTGTCCCTGGCCGACCTGGGCGTGAGCGCCGACGAGGTGGGTCTGGGGGCGGCGTGGACGTCGGTCGCCGGGGTCACGCAGCGCCCGCCGCGCGCGGCCGGCACGGTCGTGACGGACGAGGGTGACGGCGGCGCGAAGCTGGTGGAGTTCCTCGCCGGCGCCAAGCTGGTCTGACGAGAGCCTGGGACGAAGGAGAGATCTGACATGGCACAGGTTCTGGTGCTCGTCGACCACGTCGACGGTGCGGTGCGCAAGACGACGAGCGAGCTGCTGACGCTGGCGGCCCGGCTCGGTGAGCCGGCGGCGGTGTTCGTCGGCAACGGCTACGAGAACGCCGCGGGCGCGCTCGCCGAGTTCGGCGCGACCGCCGTGTACACGGTCGACGCGTCCGTGAACGACTACCTCGTGCTCGCCAAGGCCGAGGCCCTCGCGGCCGTCGTCGAGGCCGCCGGTGGCGCCTCCGCGCTCGCCGCGGTGCTCATCCCGAGCAGCGCCGAGGGCAAGGAGGTCGCGGCCCGGCTCGCGCTCAAGCTCGACTCCGGGCTCATCACCGACGCGATCGACGTCCGCGCGGGCGAGGGCGGCGGGGTCGCGACGACCCAGGCCGCGTTCGCCGGCGGGTTCGCGGTCGACGCGACGGTGACCAAGGGGCTGCCGGTCGTCACGGTGAAGCCGAACGCGGTCGAGCCGCAGCCGGTCGCCGGCGGGAGCGTCCCGGAGGCCACCGCGGTCGCCGTGGAGCTGTCGGACCTCGCGAAGGCGGTCAGGGTCGTCGAGCGCAAGGCCAAGGCCAAGTCGGGCCGCCCGGACCTCACCGAGGCCGCGATCGTCGTCTCCGGCGGCCGCGGCACGAACGGCGACTTCTCCAAGGTCGAGGCGTTCGCCGACTCGCTCGGTGCCGCCGTCGGCGCCAGCCGGGCCGCGGTGGACTCGGGCTGGTACCCGCACTCCAACCAGGTCGGGCAGACCGGCAAGCAGGTCTCCCCGCAGCTGTACGTGGCGTGCGGGATCTCCGGTGCGATCCAGCACCGGGCCGGCATGCAGACCTCGAAGACGATCGTCGCGATCAACAAGGACCCGGAGGCGCCGATCTTCGAGCTCGCCGACTTCGGTGTCGTCGGCGACCTGTTCGCCGTCCTCCCGCAGGCGACCGACGAGGTCACCAAGCGCAAGGGCTGAGCGCGGCCGGAAGTGCTGCGAAGGGGGCCGGTCCACCGCGGACCGGCCCCTTTCGCGCACCCGAACTAGACTCACCCGTCGTGACCGCCTACCTGGACCACGCGGCGACCACGCCGATGCGTCCGGAGGCGCTCGAGGCGCTGGTCGACGAGCTCGCGAGCCCCGGCAACGCCTCCTCCCTGCACACGAGCGGCCGGCGGGCCCGCCGGACCGTCGAGGAGGCCCGGGAGCGGCTCGCCGCGGCGCTCGGGTCCAGCCCGAGCGAGGTCGTCCTCACCGCGGGCGGCACCGAGGCCGACAACCTCGCCGTCAAGGGCCTGTACTGGGCCCGGCAGACGGCCCGGCGCCGTCCGGTCGTCGTGACGACGGCCGTCGAGCACCACGCCGTCATCGACCCCGTCGAGTGGCTCGTGGAGCACGAGGGCGCCGAGGCGGTCTACCTGCCCGTGGACGCCGTCGGCCGGGTCGACGTCGACGCGCTGCGGCCGGTGCTCGCCGCGCGCGCGGACGACGTCGCGCTCGTCAGCGTCATGTGGGCCAACAACGAGGTCGGCACGGTGCAGCCGGTCGCCGAGGTCGCCGGGGTGGCTCGCGAGCACGGCGTCCCGGTGCACACCGACGCCGTCCAGGCCGTCGGCTGGCTGCCGCTCGACTTCGCGGCGTCCGGTGTGGACTGCCTCACCGTGAGCGGGCACAAGGTCGGCGGCCCGGTCGGCGCCGGTGCCCTCGTCGCGCGGCGCGGGCTCGACCTCACGCCGGTGCTCCACGGCGGCGGCCAGGAGCGCGGGGCGCGGTCCGGGACGATCGACGCGCCCGCCGTCCGGGCACTGTCCGTCGCGGCGGCGCGGGCCGTCGCCGCCCGGGAGGCCGAGGCGGTGCGCGTCGCGGACCTGCGGGACGACCTCGTCGCCGCCGTCCTCGACGCGGTGCCGGACGCCGTCCTGCGCGGCGACCCCGACCCGGCCGGCCGGCTGCCCGGCAACGCCCACTTCACCTTCCCCGGGTGCGAGGGCGACTCGCTGCTCTACCTGCTCGACGCGCGCGGCGTCGAGTGCTCGGTCGGGTCCGCCTGCCAGGCCGGCGTCCCCAAGCCGAGCCACGTGCTCCTCGCGATGGGGGTGCCGCTGCACGACGCGCGCGGCGCCCTGCGGTTCTCGCTGGGCTGGACGTCGACCGCGGACGACGTCGCGGCGCTCGCCGACGCGATCGGGCCCGTCGTGCAGCGCGCCCGCCGGGCCGGGCTGTCGTCCGCCCGGGCCAGGGCGTGACGGCCGTGCGCGTGCTCGCCGCGATGAGCGGCGGCGTCGACTCCGCCGTGGCCGCCGCCCGCGCCGTCGAGGCCGGTCACGAGGTCGTCGGGGTGCACCTCGCGCTCGCCCGCGAGCCCGCGACGCAGCGCACCGGCGCCCGCGGCTGCTGCACCGTCGAGGACGCGGACGACGCCCGCCGGGCCGCCGACGTCCTGGGCATCCCGTTCTACGTGTGGGACCTCTCCGAGCGGTTCGAGGCGGACGTCGTCGAGGACTTCGTCGCCGAGTACGCCGCCGGCCGCACCCCGAACCCGTGCGTGCGCTGCAACGAGCGGATCAAGTTCTCCGCGCTCCTCGACAAGGCGCTCGCGCTCGGCTTCGACGCCGTCTGCACCGGGCACTACGCGCGGATCGAGGCCGACGCCCCCGGCGGTGCTCCCGCCCTGCACCGCGCCGCCGACCCGGGCAAGGACCAGTCCTACGTGCTCGCCGTGCTGCCGCCGGAGCGGCTCGCGCACGCGCTCTTCCCGCTCGGCGACACGGTCAAGGACGACGTCCGCGCCGAGGCGGCCCGCCGCGGCCTGCTCGTCGCCGACAAGCCCGACTCGCACGACATCTGCTTCGTCGCGGACGGCGACACGAAGGCCTGGCTCGGCGCGCGGCTCGGCGTCCGGCCGGGGCCGGTCGTCGACACCGACGGCGCCGTCGTCGGCGAGCACGAGGGCGCCTACGCGTACACGGTGGGCCAGCGGCACGGGCTGCGTCTCGGGCGGCCCGCCCCGGACGGCCGGCCGCGCTACGTGCTCTCGGTCGAGCCGGTCTCGAACACCGTGACCGTCGGCCCGCGCGCCGCGCTCGACGTCGACGAGGTCGTCGCGGACGGCGTGACGTGGTGCGGACCGGCGCCCGCCGTCGGGCAGCGGCTCGGGGCGCAGGTGCGGGCGCACGGCGAGGAGGTGCCGTGCGTCGTGACGTCCCTCGACGGCGCCGTCGTCGTCCGGCTCGGGCGGCCGCTCTCCGGGGTGGCACCGGGTCAGACGCTCGCGCTCTACGACGGCACGCGGGTCGTCGGCTCGGCGACGATCCGGACGGCGTACTCGTCCTTGACCTCGACCGGCACCATCCCCGCCGACCGGTAGAGGTGCGTCGCCCCGGTCCCGTTGCCGGCGTCGACGAAGAGCTGGGTGAAGGTCCAGCCCCGCCGGACGTGCTCGGCGAACGCGAGCCCGAGCAGGTGCCGGGCGATGCCGCGGCCCCGTGCGGCCGGGTCGACGCCGAGCGAGCGCACGTAGCCGCCGCCCAGGCCGGCGAGACGGGCGTCCCCGATGCAGTGCCCGACGGGCACGCCGTCGAGGTCGGCGACCCACCACTGCGTGAGGTCGGCGCCGCCGCGCCGCTCCCACCGTGCCCACCACTCGTCGAAGTCCAGCGGCTCGAAGCCGTGGTGGTCGGCGAACGACGTGAGCCACATCCGGTGGACGTGCCGCCGCCCCGCGTCGTCGCCGACCCGACGCACGACGACGCCCGGCGGTGCCACCGTGGTCGGGCCCGCGTCGGCGGCGGTGAGCGGGCGCTCCATCCGCCAGTAGGTGCGGTCGTGAGCGAGGCCGGCGGCGGCCAGGGCCGCGGTCGTCGCGAGGTCCTCGCGGTGCGGGTCGGTCTCGACCCGGACGGCCGGCCTGCCGTCGGTCGCCCGCCAGTCCCGTGCACGGTCGAGGCACCAGGTCACGAGCGCCGCCTCGAGCAGCCCGGTGTGCGCCGGTGCCACCCGGACGTCGAGACCGAGCTTCGGCTCCCGGTCGGCGTCGTGCGCGGTGTCCCGGACCTCGACCCACGCCACGGCGGCCGGCTCCGCGGTCCCGCCGTTCGTGCGCTCGACGAGGACGGTGCCGCCGCCGTCCGCCGCCGTGGTGCCGAGCCGGGCGAGCACCTGGTCGGGCGGCTGGGAGCGCGGTGCCCCGTACGTCGCGGCGAACCCGAGCAGGACGGCGCGCAGCGCGCCGGCGTCCGCCACGGGGTGCGGCGTCCGGGCGGTGTACCCGGTGGGCAGCGCCGGCAGCCGGCCGCCGCCCGTCACCCGCGCACGACCCGGGTGGCGTACGCGTCGATGACCTCGACCGGCTCCATGCCGACGGAGCGGTAGAGGTCCGTCGCACCGGTGCTGTTCTCGGAGTCGACCGTGAGCTGGCTCCAGGCCCAGCCGCGCCGGGTGTGCTCGGCGAAGGCGACCCGGAGCAGGTGCCGGGCGACGCCGCGACCGCGCGCCGCCGGCAGCACCCCGAGCGAGCGGACGTAGCCGCCGGCGTCGCCGTCGACGCCGCGGGTCTCGCCGACGCAGAAGCCGACGGGCTCGCCGTCGAGGTCGGCGAGCCACCACTGGTCGAGGTCGGCCCCGACCGAGCGGGTGAGCCGGGTCCACCACTCGTCGAAGGTCCGCGGCCGGTGCCCCCAGTGCTCGACGAACGAGGCCTCCCGCAGGCGGTGCGCGGTCTCGTGGTCGGCCCGGCCCTGCGCCTGCCGGACGACGACGCCCGGGGGAGCGGCGGGCGGGTGCGCCGTGCCCGCGCCGAGGGCGCGCTCCATCCGCCAGAAGGTGCGCTCCCGGGTGAACCCGTGGTCGCGGGCGCCCGCGCCGAGCGCCTCGTCCTCGCGCTCGACGCCGGTCTCGACCCGCGCCGCGGCCCGGCCGTCGGCCGCGAGCCAGGACCGGGCCGCGCGCAGCCCCCAGCCGAGCAGGTCGGTCTCGAGCCGCCCGGCCCGGTCGGGGCGGACGAACACCTCGACGAACAGCTCGGGGTCCTTGGCGCCGTCCTCCGCGCGGTCGCTGACCTCCAGCGCGGCCAGGGCGACGACCCGCCCGCCCGGGCCGGCGTCCCCCGCACCCGGCTCCTCGACCGCGACCGCGGTCCCGCCGTCCTCGACGACGCCGCGCAGGTACTCCAGCGCCGCCTCCGGCGGGTCGCTCGGGTGCCGGACGTACGCGGCGTCGAAGGCCCGGACGACGTCGCGGACGGCGTCGGCGTCCGCGTCGTCGGCGAGGTCGAGCGGGCGCGTCGTGAACGGTTCGGGCACGTGCGGGAGCTCCACGGCGGGGGCCGGGGCGGGGTCGACCGGTGGCATCCCCCGATGGTCCCCGTCCCTGCCCCGGCGTGCCACGACATTTCGGCGGTCGGCGGGCGGGTCGCGGAGCGCATAGGCTCGCAGCGTGCTGGATGCGGTGCCCGGGCGGGCGACGGGGATCGGGAGCTGGCCGGGCGGCGACGTCCTGGACACGATGCGGACGACGTTCGGCGAGCTCGGCGAGCCGCCGCACCTGCCGTACCTGCCCGAGCTGCCCGGTCGCGGGCCCGGTTCGGAGATCATCGGCCGCGGCGCCGTCCTGCTCGTGGACATGCCCGTGGACCTGCAGCCGTCCGGCTGGCGGCTCGTCGACCACCCCGGCCGGGACCTGAGCCGCGCCCAGGGCTACCTCCGGGAGGACCTCGACGTCCTCGCCGAGGTCGCCGACGGGTACGTGGGGCCGCTCAAGGTCCAGGTCGCCGGCCCGTGGACGCTCGCCGCGTCGCTCCACCTGCAGCGCCTCGAACGGGCCGTCGTCGACCCGGGTGCCGCCCGCGACATCACCGCGAGCCTCGCCGAGGGCGTGGCCCGGCACGTCGCCGAGGTGCGCCGGCTCGTCCCGGGGGCCGACGTCGTCGTCCAGGTCGACGAGCCGTCGCTGCCCGCCGTCCTGCTCGGGCGGCTCCCGACCGCGAGCGGCTTCGGCCGGCTGCGCGCCGTCGAGGAGAGCACCGCCGTCGAGGCGCTCGACGTCGTCCTCGCCGCCGCGGTCGGCGCGGGGGCCACGGCGACCGCCCTGCACTGCTGCGCCGACGACGTGCCGCTCGCCGTCCTCGTCCGGACCGCCGCGGACGCGCTCGCGATCGACCTGCCGCGGCTCGGTCTGGCCGGCTGGGAGGTGCTCGGCGAGGCCGTCGACCACGGCACCGCGCTGTGGGCCGGCGTCGTCGGCGCCGGCGCCGACCTCACCGCCCCGGCGTCGTCCGCAGGTGCCCTCGCCGACGTCGTGTGGACCCGCTGGCGCCGGATCGGCCTCGGGGCGGAGCACGCGGCGTCCGTCGTCCTCACCCCCGCGTGCGGGCTCGCCGGGACGACCCCGGCCGCGGCCCGCGCGACGATCGCCCGGCTGCGCGACGCCGCGGCCGCCCTCGCGGAGCGCGCCGCCGCGGACTGACCCGGCCGACCGTCCGTCGCCGAATGGTGGTGGTGGCACTACAGCCCCGGGGTGCACCCGGGTGCATGCGCCGCCGCCGGGCTCCGGCAGGGGTGGTGGTAGCACCACAAAACCGTTGCACGGCAACGAAAGACGCCGCGGCGTCCGTACGCTCGCGCTACCACGACGGCCGACCGGCGTGACGCGCGGGGCCCTCGGTGCGCATCCGGTCCGGAGAGCAGGAGCGCACCGTGTCCGGACATCGAACCCCTCACCGCCGACGGCGCGCCGCCGCCGTGGCCGCGGTCGCCGCCACGGTGCTCCTCGGCACCGTGGCACCCGCCTCGGCCACCGAGAAGGCACCCGGCGTCAAGCAGTCCACGCGGATCGCGGACCGGGCCTACCCGGGGATCCAGCTCATCTCGAACTACTACACCGCCGAGGTCGCCGTCCCCGAGGTCGTCGTCGACGAGGTCGCGCTGCAGCGGCTCGTCAGCCGGCTCGAGACCCAGGTCCTCGTCGGGGCCGTCGACAGCACGGAGGCGGCCGTCGTCGACGCGCTCGTCGACGAGATCGCCGAGAACACGACGACCTACTTCAAGCCCAGCAAGACGATGCGGACGACGAAGGCCTCGGTCGGCTACGTCGGCACCGGGTGGGTCGTCACGCCCGACGGCTACATGGTCACCGCGGCGCACGTCGTCGACACCCCGCAGGACGAGCTGGTCCGGGCGTTCGCGGCGTCCGCGCTCGATACCTTCGTCGAGCAGGACGTCAAGGAGCTGCAGTCCGGCGGCGGCATGCAGTTCACCGACAAGCAGGTCGCCAAGCTCGCCAAGGGCATCGAGGCCTGGGACGCCAAGTACCTCGAGCTCGGCGGCGTCCAGCAGCAGCTGAGCGCCCAGATCGGCGTCGCGCTGCCGGGCTTCGGCAAGGGCCAGAAGGGCGTGCCGGTCGAGGTCATCTCCAAGGGCGAGGCGTACCCGGGCAAGGACGTCGCCGTCCTCAAGGTCGACGGCCAGACCCACCTGCCGACGCTGCCCGTCGGGAAGGACGCCGACGTCACCGCGGGCTCGACGCTCTACGTCGCCGGGTACACCGGTGCGTCCACGTTCTACGCCGGGATGTCCGCCGACTCCGAGGTGCAGCCGGCGGTCACCGAGGGCCCGATCAGCGCGGTGAAGTCGAACACCGCCGGGGTGCCGTACTTCCAGACCCAGGCGCCCGCCGGGCACGGCAACAGCGGCGGCCCGGTCATGGACGAGGCGGGCGACGTCGTCGGCATCCTCGTGGCGGGCTCGATCGACCCGGGCACCGGGCAGACGGTCGAGGGCCAGCAGTGGGTGCTGCCGATCAGCGTCGTCACCGAGAAGCTCAACCAGAGCAACATCAAGCCCACGGCGAGCGACACGACGACGCTCTACAACACCGCGCTCGAGTCGTACTACCAGCACTACTACGAGCGGGCGCTGCCCCAGTTCCAGCAGGTCGCGAACCTGTACCCGGGCCACCCGTACGCGCAGGAGTTCGTCACCAAGTCGCAGACGGCGATCAGCTCCGGCCAGGACCGGACGCCGAGCGGGATGGGGATGCTCCTCGTGGTCGGGGCCGTCGGTCTCGTCGTCGTGGTGGGCGTCGTGGTGCTCCTGCTGCTGCTCCGCCGGGGTCGCACGGGCCGCGGCGGTGGCGGCGAGATCGGGCAGGCGCCGGTCCAGGCGGCTCAGCAGCAGCTCGTGGGGGCAGGGCAGGGGTACGCGCCGCAGGCGCAGCAGTACGCGCAGGCCGGGGCGCAGTACCAGCAGCCCGCGCAGCCCTACGCCCAGCCGCAGTACCCGCAGCAGCAACCGGTCCAGCAGCAACCTGCCCAGCAGCAACCGGTCCAGCCGCAGTACCAGCAGCCGCAGTACCCGGCGCACGCCCAGCCGCAGTACGAGCAGCCGCAGTACCAGCAGCCGCAGTACGCCCAGCCGCAGCAACCCCAGCAGCAGTACGCGCCGCAGCAGTACCCGCAGCCGGTCGGCCAGCAGTACGCACCGCAGCCCCCGGCCGGCCCGCAGTACCCGCAGCAGCCGGTCCAGCAGTACGCACCGCAGCCGCCGGCCCAGCCGGCCCAGCCGGTCCAGTCCGTGCAACCCGGGTTCGTCGCACCGCAGCAGGGCGACGCCGGCGGCCCCGCGCCGTCGCAGAGGCAGCCGCCCGCCTGAGACCGGTGCCGGGAACATCCCCGTGACCCGGCACCTGACCGGCCCGTCCCGCACCCGGGGCGGGCCGGTCGTCCGTTCCGGGCCCCCGGATCCGCGCCGCAGCGCGACCACGACCCCGCTCCAGCGGTACGGAAGGGCCCACGAGGGCGGTTGTCGTTGCGTCGTGGTCCGGGTCCCGTCCCTCCCCGGGGCTACCCGGAAGATCCCCGGCACGGGTGACGACGCCCGGTGGTCGCCGCAGGGAGGCTGAGGATCATGACATCGTCTGCTGTGGCCACCGCCGGGACCGGACCCCTGCCGGGGAGCGTGCAGAGCGCTCCCGTGCGCCCGCCAGACGGCGGGTGGCGCAGCCGTCTGCACCGGCGGCTGCCGGCCCGCGCCACCGCCCGCGCCGGCGTCGGCGCCTTCGTCCTGCTCGTCGTCACGGTCGGGATCGCAGCCAAGGTCCAGAGCCTCCCGGTCGCACCGCTGCGGGTCGCCGGGCTCGTGCTGGCCTGCTCGGCGCTCGGTCTCGCCGGCTGGGCGCCGCGCCCCGCGCTCGGTCTGGCGGCCGCCGGGCTGGCGGTGAGCGCCGCGACCGCGGTCGTCCCGGCGGGCACCTACCTGGCTGCCGTCTGGGCCTTCGTCCTCGTCGCCCGGACCGACCGCCGCGGGGGAGCGGCCGGCCTCGGCACGCTCGTCGCGCTGTTCGGTCTCGGCGCGCTGCTGCCGGCGACGAACCAGTGGGACGACCTGGAGATCCCGCTGCCCGGCGCGCCGGACACGGCCTGGCTGTACGCGGTGCCCGGGCTGCTCGCGGTGCTCGTGGGCCTCGCGGTGCCGCGGCGTCCGGTCCCGGAGGCGGCGCCCGCCCGGACCTTCCTCGGGCGGTCGCCGGTCGTCTCCCCGCCCGAGGCCCTCGTCGTCGCGTGCGTCGTCGGGGTCACCGCCCTGCGGTACGCCTCGCTGTTCTCCGGTCCGTGGCTGGGGCTGTCGACCGACCAGCAGGTCCTGCTGTCGGCCACCGGCACCGTGCTCGCGCTCGTGCTGCTCTGCGTCACCCTGGCGGCCTCGGCGCTGTCGCCGTGGTTCCCCCGGGCAGGCTTCACCGTCGCCGCCGCGGCGCACGGGCTGCTCGTCGGGTTCGCCCTGTACGACTCGCTCCTGTCCCTGCCCACCCTCACGGCGACCACCACGGCGTCGCTGTTCGTGCTCGCCCGTGCCCTGACCGCCCGGCCGGGCGCCGCGGCCGGGACCGGCGCCGCGTTCCGGCGGGCGGCGCCCGTCCTTGCCGCCGCCACGGCCGTCACCGCGGCGCTGGCCACCGCCGACGAGACCGCCGGGATGCTGAGGGACCTGAACCTGCAGTCCCGCCTGCTGGACGACGTCGGGTTCGGCCCGGCAGAGGCGCTCCGGGCGGTGCTGGCCCAGGGGCTGCCGGTCGCCGTCGTGCTGCCCCTCCTCGCGGTCACGGGGGCGTGGCTGGTCACCCGGTGGCTCGCCGACCGGGACCGGCTCGGGCTCGCCGTGAGCCGGGAGGCGGCGACCGCGGAGCGGAGCCGGATCGCCCGTGAGCTGCACGACGTCGTCGCGCACCACGTCTCGCTGGTCACGGTCCGGGCGGAGTCGGCGCCGTACGTCGTCCCGGACCTGCCGGACGCCGCCCGGGACGCCTTCGGCGAGATCGCGACCACGTCCCGCCGCGCGCTCGACGAGCTCCGGGACGTCCTCGGGGTGCTCGGCCGCCCCGACGGCACGGAGGCCGAGCGGGCACCGCAGCCGACCCTGGCCGACGTCGCCGGGCTCGTCGCCGCGGCCCGGTGGGCAGGGGCCCGGGTCGCCTTCGACCCGGCCGCCCTCGAGCGGCTCGTCGAGGTCGCGGACGTCCCCGCCGCCACCGGGATCGCGGCGCACGCCGTGGTCCGCGAGGCGCTGAGCAACGCCCGGCGGCACGCGCCGGGCCAGGAGGTCACGGTGAGCCTCACGACGGACGACGGGACGCTGCGGGTCGCGGTCTCGACGCCGCTGCCGACCACACCGTCGACCGGCTCCGTCGGCGACGGCCGCCCGGGGCTGGGGCTGGTCGGGCTGCGGGAGCGGGTCGACGCGGTCGGCGGGACCTTCACCGCGGGGCCGGCGGACGGCTGGTTCGTCGTCGTCGCCCTGCTGCCGCTGCGACGTCCGGGCGGGGTGCCCGCGTGATCCGGGTGCTCGTCGTCGACGACCAGCCGGTCGTCCGGGTCGGCTTCGCGGCAATCCTCGCCGCGCACGAGGGGATCGAGGTCGTCGGCGACGCCGCGGACGGCGAGCAGGCGGTCGACGCCGCCCGCCGGCTGCTGCCCGACGTCGTCCTCATGGACGTCCGGATGCCGGTCCTCGACGGCATCGAGGCGACCCGCCGGATCACCGGTGGCGACCCGGCGGCGGAGGGGGCCGCCAGGGCGCCGCGGGTGCTCGTGCTCACCACGTTCGACCTCGACGAGTACGTCTTCGCCGGGCTGCGGGCCGGCGCGAGCGGGTTCCTGCTCAAGGACTGCACGCCGGCCGCGCTCGTCGAGGCGGTCCGGGTGGTCGCGGCCGGCGAGGCGCTGCTCGCGCCGTCGGTGACCCGCCGGCTGGTCGCCGCGTTCGCCGCGCTGCCCGGGCCCGGCGGCTCCCCGGCCCGGCCGGTGCCCGCCGTGCTCGACGTGCTCACGCCGCGCGAGCGGGAGGTGCTCGTGCTCGTCGCCGAAGGGCTGTCGAACGCCGAGATCGCGGCCCGGCTCGTCGTCGGCGAGGAGACGGTCAAGACGCACGTCGGCCGGGTGCTCGCCAAGCTCGGGCTGCGCGACCGGGTGCAGGCCGTCGTCCTCGCCTACGAGTGCGGCCTCGTCGTCCCGGGCGGGGCCGGCCGCACGCCGGACCCCGCGCCGCGGGGTGACACCGCGCCGCGGGGGTGACGTCGCAGCCCGCGACCGGGCACAGTGGTGCGGTGGACGAGCCGGTCAGCGAGGGGGCGGCGGCCCTGCCGCACCCGGCGCTGCGCCCGTTCGTCGCCCACTACGCCGGGTACCGCGAGCGCGGCGTCGCCCCGGCCCTGCACCGCGGGCTGCCGTCGCCGCACCTGACGATGATCCTCACCCTCGACGACCCGCTCGACATGGCCGCGCACCCGGACCCGGCGCAGCCCGGCGCCCGGTTCGACGCCCTCGTCGGCGGGCTGCACACGGCGCCGGCGACGATCCGGCACGACGGCCGGCAGTCGGGCGTGCAGGTGGCGCTCACCCCGTTCGGCGCCCGGGCGCTGCTCGGGCTGCCGGCCGGCGAGCTCGCCATGCGGGACCTGGACGTCGACGCCGTCGTGGGCCGGGCCGGCGCGGGCGACCTGCTCGACGCCGTCCGCGGGCCGCGCACGTGGGCCGCGCGGTTCGCCGCCCTCGACGCCGCGCTGCTGCGCCGGCTCGCGGCCGGCCCGCGCGACCCGCTGCCGCCGCGGCAGGTCCGGCACGCGTGGCGGCTGCTCCAGGCGTCGGGCGGCCGGACGGACGTCGCCGCGCTCGCCGCGGCGGTCGGCTGGACGCCCCGCCACCTCGCGCACCGGTTCGGGCTGGACGTCGGCCTGTCGCCGAAGCAGGCGGCGCGCGTCGTCCGGTTCGACCGGGTCCGCCGGGCCCTGCAGGCCGGCGCCGCGGGCGGTGCCGGCGCGCCCCGCCTCGCCGACGCCGCCGTCGCGCACGGCTACTACGACCAGCCGCACCTGGACCGCGAGTTCCGCGCGCTCGCCGGCTGCGCGCCGTCCGTGTGGCTCGCCGAGGAGCTCCGAAACGTCCAAGTGCCGCACCCCGGCGACCCGGCAGGCTGAGGCCATGAGCGAAGCCACGGACGAAGCCACGAACCCTGCCCCTGCCCCCACCGTCTGGCCGACCCTGCGCTGCACCGACGCCCGGGCCGCGATCGCCTTCCTCGTGACGGCCTTCGGCTTCGAGGAGACCGCGGTCTTCGCGGACGGCGACCAGGTCTTCCACGCCCAGCTCACCTGGCCGGCGGGCGGCGGGGTCATGCTCGGCTCCGCGGGCGACCGCGGGGCGGACGACGACTGGTCGCGGCCGCCCGGGACCGCCGGCGTCTACGTCGTCACCGACGACGTCGACGCGCTCCACGCGCGGGCGACGGCGGCCGGCGCGAAGACGCTGTACGGGCCGCGGGAGACCGACTACGGCTCCCGCGAGGTCGCCTACGCCGACCCGGAGGGCAACTTCTGGTCCTTCGGCACCTACCGCGGCGAGCCGCGCCGGGGCTGAGCGGGCCTGCCCGCCCGTATCAGTACCAGGACCAGTAGAAGACCGGCCCGTAGACGAGCGGCTTCCACCAGTGCCGCAGGAGCCCGACGAGCCACCCGGCGGCGAGTGCCGCGAGCGTCCAGCCCCACGGCGTCCACCGGGCGGCGACCACGACCCCGGCGAGGACGGCGAGCGCGCTCACGACGCACTCGGCCAGGTAGAGCGCCCAGCCGAGGCCGTGCGCGGTGGCGCCCAGGGCGTCGACGACCTTGTCGAGGCGTGTCGTGAACGTGCTCACCGATCGATGATCGGCCCGGCCGCGGCGCATCCTGATCGGCCGTCCGGGCGCCGACCTGAGACTGTCCCCGGCATCGGGCAGGATGACGCCCGTGAGCCAGGTGAGCGAAGACAGCGACGTCGCGGCGGAGGCGGTCCCGGCGGGTGCGGCCGCGGCGCTACAGGCGCCCGTGCCGGACGACGCGCGCCACCGGTGGGCCGACCTCGCCGAGCAGATCCGCGGGCACCAGTTCGCGTACTACGTCCGCGACGCCCCGACGGTCTCGGACGCCGAGTACGACGCGCTGCTGCGCGAGCTGGAGGCGCTGGAGACGGCGCACCCGGGCCTGCGGACGCCGGACTCGCCGACCCAGAACGTCGGCGGCACGTGGTCGACGGAGTTCGAGCCGGTCGACCACCTCGAGCGGATGCTCAGCCTCGACAACGCGTTCAGCGCCGACGAGCTCCGGGCCTGGGCGGACCGGGCGATCCGGGCCTGCGGGCTCCCCGAGGGCGAGCAGCCGGCGTGGCTGTGCGAGCTGAAGATCGACGGCCTGGCGATCAACCTGCTCTACGAGAACGGCCGGCTGGTGCGGGCTGCGACCCGGGGCGACGGGCGCACGGGGGAGGACGTCACCCTCAACGTCCGCACGATCGAGGGCGTCCCGCAGGTGCTCTCCGCGGGGGAGGTGCCGCACCCCGAGCTCGTCGAGGTGCGCGGTGAGATCTTCTTCCCGACGGCGGCGTTCGCCGACCTCAACGCGAGCCTCGTCGAGGCCGGCCGGGCGCCGTTCGCGAACCCGCGCAACGCCGCCGCCGGCTCGCTGCGGCAGAAGGACCCGCGGGTCACCGCGACCCGGCCGCTGCGGATGCTCGTGCACGGCATCGGGGCCCGCCGCGGCTTCGACATCCTCAGCCAGTCGCACGCCTACGACCTGCTGCGCGCCTGGGGGCTGCCGACGAGCGACTCCTACCGCGTCGTGCGGACCGTCGACGAGGTCGTCGGGTACGTCACGAGCACGGGGGAGCACCGGCACGACCAGGTGCACGAGATCGACGGCGTCGTCGTCAAGGTCGACGACGTCGGCCTGCAGCGCCGGCTCGGCTCGACGAGCCGGGCGCCGCGCTGGGCGATCGCCTACAAGTACCCGCCGGAGGAGGTCAACACCCGCCTCCTCGACATCCGGGTCGGGGTCGGCCGCACGGGCCGGGTCACGCCTTACGGGGTCATGGAGCCGGTCCTCGTCTCCGGCTCGACGGTGGAGAACGCGACGCTGCACAACGCGAGCGAGGTCCGGCGCAAGGGCGTGCTCATCGGGGACACCGTCGTGCTGCGCAAGGCCGGCGACGTCATCCCGGAGATCGTCGGCCCGGTCGTCGAGGCCCGCGACGGCAGCGAGCGCGAGTTCGTCATGCCGACGCACTGCCCCGAGTGCGGCACGGAGCTGGCGTACGAGAAGGAGGGCGATGCCGACATCCGCTGCCCGAACGCCCGCACGTGCCCGGCGCAGCTGCGCGAGCGGCTGTTCCACCTCGCCGGCCGCGGGGCGTTCGACATCGAGGCGCTCGGCTACGAGGGTGCCGTCGCCCTGCTGCAGTCCGGCGTCCTGGCCGACGAGGGCAGCCTGTTCGACCTCGACGCCGAGAAGCTGCTCGGGGTGCCGCAGTACACCCGCAAGGACGGCGGGCTGAGCGCGAACGGCGCCAAGCTGCTCGCCAACCTCGAGGAGGCGAAGACCCGCCCGCTGTGGCGGGTGCTCGTCGCGCTGTCGATCCGGCACGTCGGGCCGAGCGCGGCCCGCTCGCTCGCCCAGGCGATGGGGTCGCTCGCCCGGATCCGGGAGGCCGAGGTCGCCGAGCTCGCGGCCGTCGACGGGGTCGGCACGGTCATCGCCGAGTCGATCAAGGACTGGTTCACGGTCGACTGGCACGTCGAGGTCGTCGACCGGTGGGCCGCGGCCGGGGTGCGCATGCAGGACGAGGCCGACACCTCGACGCCGCGCACCCTCGAGGGCGTCACCGTCGTCGTCACCGGCTCGCTCGAGGGCTTCAGCCGGGACGGCGCCAAGGAGGCGATCCTGTCCCGCGGCGGCAAGGCCTCCGGCAGCGTGTCGAAGAAGACGCACTTCGTCGTCGTCGGCGAGAACGCCGGCAGCAAGGCGGAGAACGCCGAGAAGCTCGGGGTGCCGATCCTCGACGAGGCCGGCTTCGTCGCGCTGCTCGCCGGCGGCCCGGATGCCGTCCGTCCGCCGGACGCCGAGGAGGGCTGAGCCCCCGGCCCACGCCGCCGGGTCCGCTCATGCTCGCGCCGGGTACCGGATCCGGGCTGTTCACGGGCCCGGAACGGTACCCACCGCGAGCATGAGCGGTGGGGCGGGGGGCTGGGTCAGCCGGCGGAGACGGTGCGGCCGGCGAGGGCGCGCACGGCCTCGGGCCGGGCGAGCGTCGCCCGGAGGGCGTTGACGTACTGGCCGTGCTGGAGCCGGCCGGGCCGCAGCCGGGTCGCCTCCTTGACCGCGCGGTGCACCCAGGTCAGCGCGAACAGCGGCTCGACGGCGGCGGCGGGCACCCCGACGGCCTCGCAGTAGCGGCGGGTCGTCCCGGCGAGGGCCGTGTGCAGCGGGCCCGGCTCGAGCAGGTCCCGGCGGAAGCCGCGGTCGTGGTCGCGGCCGGGGCCGGCGGAGAGCAGGGCGAAGGTCCGGACCAGGTAGAACAGGTCGAGCAGGGGCAGCCCGGCCGGCTCGATCGCCTCCCAGTCGAGGACGACGGTGCGGCCGGCCGCGTCGACGCGCAGGTTCCACGTGCCGAGGTCGCCGTGCTGGACGACGACCGGCACCGGCTGCGCACCCAGCGCCTCGGCGTGCCCGAGCAGGGCCGTGCGCTCGGCGGCGTCCGAGCCGTAGAGCGTGCAGAACCGCTCGGTGAGGTCGACGGCGGCGTCGCGGACGGCGTCCGGGGCGGTGCCGCGGGCCACCGTCCGGGTGCCGAGGGCGGTGACCCAGTCGACGGCGTCGAGGAGCCGGGGGCAGTCGGCGGCGCGCGAGGTGACGGCGTCGAAGGCGCGGCCGTCCATCGCGCTCTGGCCGAGCAGCGTCAGGCCCGCGTGCCGGCCGTGGAAGACCGCCCGCGGCACGTTCGCGACCTCGCGCTCGGCGAGCAGCCGCAGCCCGGCGAACTCGTTGTCCAGCCGGGGGTTGAGCACCGGGTCCCGGGTCAGCTTGACGACGCACTCCAGCGGGGCGTCCGGGCCCGGGCCGAAGAGCAGCACGAGGACCTTGCGGCTGCCGTACTCGCCCGGAGCGGCCAGCCCCCAGCGCATCCCGCGCACGTCGACGCCCGAGGCGGCCGCGACGTCGACGAGGTAGCGCGGCGGCCCGTCGCCGAGGACGTCCGCCGGTGCGCCGACGAGGGTGTGCCGGCGTCCGAGCCGCCCAAGCGGACCGCTGCCGACGACGACGCGCTCGGCCCGGTCGACGAGCCGCTGCGCGCCCTCGAGGGATCGCTGGGCCGGACCGCGCAGGGCGCCGAGCCGGCGCCCGCCGGGCGGCCGCGGCGGGGACGGTGCGGCCGTGACCGCCGTCGTGAGGACGGGGGTGATCGTCGGTTCCGCGGACAGCGGGCCGGCGCCCTCGGCCCGCTCGGTGAGCCGGCGGCGCAGCGTGCGCTTGAGGTCGGCGAGGTCGACGGAGCGGCCGGACATCCCCTGCTCGAGGAGGAACGTCGTCGCCGCGTCGTCCCCGTCGGGGGCCGCCGTCCGGACCTCGCCGCGCGACGGCGTCACCCAGGCGCGCCGGACCCCGCCGGTGATGCCGGCCAGGGCGGCCTCGAGCCCGTGCGGCGCGGGGCCGATCCCGAGGTCTGCGTGGACCAGACCGCCCGGGGCGAGCAGCCGCCGCAGCTGCGCGACCGGCCCGTCGGGGCGCCCGGCCCCGCGGCCGCCGTCCACCGCCACCCGGCGGGCCGCGGCCCGGCCGAGGACGACGAGCGCCGCGGCACCGTCCGGCACCCCGGCCGCCGTCGCGGCGACCTCGACCCGGCCGTCGGCGGCGTGCCGGCCCACCCAGGCGGTCGCCCGGCGCCGCTCACGGGTGTCCGGCTCGACGACGACGACGCGACCGGCCCGGCCGGCCAGACCGGTCAGGGTGGCCGAGCCGGGGGTGCCGAGGCAGACCACGCAGGACAGGTCGAGCGTGGGCAGCGCGTAGAGCCAGCTGGCCCCGGTCGCCACCGAGCGCAGGTTGGTGCCGGGCACGTACCTCGCCGCGCGGGTGACCTCGAGAACCATCGCCGCTCAGCTCGCCAGCAGCCGGCCGAGGACCGGCACCTTGAGGATCGCCGGGAACGTCTCGTCGACGGCCAGCCGGCGCCTGTTGAGCACGAACAGGGCGAGGACCACGACCGCGGTCGCGACGAGGGTGACCCAGATCGTCGGGCTCGTGAGGCCGTAGTCGTCGGGCAGCAGCCAGGAGAGCGCGAACAGCAGGCCGGCCCCGGTCACGATCGACACGTACGACATGAGGTAGCCGCCGTCGAAGAGCGAGACCCCGGTGCCGAGCAGCAGGCCCGCCTGCTTGAGCACGTTGTGCAGCACGAGCGCGGCGCACGTGCCGATCGCGGCGCCGAGCGGGCCGTACCGCGGGATGAGCAGCATGTTGAACGTCACGCACGCCGCGGCGGCCACGACGTTGATGCCGACGATGTACTTGAGCCGCCCGTAGACCTTGAGCGTCAACCCGTTGAACCCGAGCGCCGCGTTGAAGTAGTAGCCCACCGCGAGGATCGCGAGGATCGTCCACGAGGCCGCGTAGCGCTCGCCGAAGAGCAGCTCCGTCACCGGCTGCGCGAGCGAGAACGTCACGGCGAACACCGGGAACGTCAGCAGCGCCACCCACAGCGCGGTCCGCCAGTACAGCGCGTTGATGCCCTCGGTGTCGCCACGCGCGTAGAGCCGGCTCGCGGACGGCGTGAACAGGAGCGTGAAGCTCTGCAGCACGAACGTGTTGAGCAGCGCGAGCGGCACGACGGCCTTGTACGCGGCGACGTCCTCGGTGCCGCCGTACCGGGCGAGCAGGAAGGTGTCGGCCGTCGTCATGACGATCATGACGAGGTCGGACGACAGCAGGGGCAGCGTGAAGCCGAGGATCTCGCGGCGCGGCACGACGACCTCGCCGCGGCGGAACCGGGCGAGGATCCCGGTCTTGCGCAGCACCCGCAGCAGCGCCGACACGTAGATCAGGAAGCCGAGGACGCTCGCCACGAGGTACCCGACCGCGAGGTGGTGCGCGTCGCCGTCCGTCAGCACGAGGCTCAGCACGACCGACAGCCGCAGCGCCGGGGCGAGCACGTACTTGCGGAAGAAGATCACCTTGGCGCTCGCGAACACCGCGGTGACGCCCTCGATGAGGTCGTCGAGCGCCTCGATCGGGGCCATGAACGCCAGCACGAGCAGCAGCTGGACGGCGAGCACCCGGTCGGCGCCCTGGCCGCCGAGCAGGCCCGACTCGACCGTCCCCGACGTCAGGTGGACGACGGTCACGACGAGCGCGCCGAACGTCGCGACGCAGCCGAAGACGAGGAAGAGCGTGCCGAAGACCTTGCCCCACTCGCCGCGCTCGCTGTAGATCGGCAGGAACCGCGTCACCGCGCGGTCGAGCCCGAACGAGCTGAGCGTCTGGCCGAGCGTGACGAACGTGAGGGCGAACGCGAAGGCGCCGTAGTCGTTCTTCGTCAGGTGGTTGACGATCATCACCTGGATCGCGAAGGTGACGGCCATCGCCATCGCCTTGCCGACGAGCAGCAGGCTCGACCCGCGCAGCTGCTTGCGCGTGAGGGCGTCGGCCGAGGCGGGCCCCGTGGCGCCCGCCCCCGCCTGTGCGGGCTGCTCCGTGCCTGTCGTCGTCACGTCCTTGTTCTCCGGAGCCCGAGCACCACCCCCGACGGGCAACCACCGGACCCCCTCCTGACCGGCGAGAATAGGACGTTCGCCCCCAGGTCACCCCAGGTTCACCGAGATCGTCGTCCGAACGACCGGTTGTGCGCGGACGCTGCGCGATCACCGCGCTCCGGGGTGTAACCCCTGTTCGGCGGGGGACGCGGACGGAGCGACCGCCTGCGGGTTCTAGACTCGCGGTGTCATGCGGCGTCGCCGCCGCAGCCCCCCAACCGTTACTCGGGAGAGTGCATGTCCGCCATCTCGCGCGAGGAGGTCTCCCACCTCGCGATGCTGGCCAGGATCGACCTGCAGCCCGACGAGCTCGACCGGCTCGCCGCCCAGCTCGACGTCATCCTCGACGCGGTGGCGACGGTCACCCAGGTCGCGGGTGAGGACGTCCCCGCGACGAGCCACCCGATGCCGCTGACGAACGTGACCCGCCCCGACGAGCCCCGGCCCTGCCTCACGCAGGAGGAGGCGCTCTCCGGAGCGCCCGCCGCCGAGGCCGGCCGGTTCCGCGTCCCGCGCATCCTCGAGGAGGACTGATGACCGGCACGACGCTCCCGGCCGACCTGACCCGGGCGACCGCCGCCGGGCTCGCGCAGGCGCTCGCCGCCGGTGACGTCTCCGCCGTCGAGGTCGCGCAGGCGCACCTCGACCGGATCGCCGCCGTCGACGGCACCCGCGACGCCGACGGGGTCGCCACCGGCCGCGCGGTGCACGCCTTCCTCCACGTCTGCGCCGAGAGCGCGCTGGCCGACGCGAAGGCCGTCGACGACGCGCGCGCCGCCGGGCAGACCCTGCCGGCGCTGGCCGGCGTCCCGATCGCCGTCAAGGACGTCATGGCGACCCGGGGCCTGCCGACGACGTGCGGCAGCCGGATCCTCCAGGGCTGGGTGCCGCCCTACGACGCCACCGTCGTCGCGAACATCCGGGCCGCCCGGATGGTCGTGCTCGGCAAGACGAACATGGACGAGTTCGCGATGGGCTCCTCGACGGAGCACTCGGCGTACGGCCCGACCCGCAACCCGTGGGACCTCGACCGGATCCCGGGCGGCTCCGGCGGCGGCTCGGCGGCGTCGCTGGCGGCGTTCGAGACCCCGCTCGCGACGGGCACGGACACCGGCGGCTCGATCCGGCAGCCCGCGTCGGTCACCGGCACGGTCGGGGTCAAGCCGACCTACGGCGCGGTGAGCCGCTACGGCCTCGTCGCGCTCGCGAGCAGCCTCGACCAGGCCGGGCCGTGCGCCCGGACGGTCCTCGACACCGCGCTGCTCCACCAGGTGATGGCCGGGCACGACCCGATGGACTCGACGTCGCTGACGGGCGAGTACCCGGACGTCGTCGCCGCCGCCCGCGCCGGTGCGACCGGCTCGCTCGACGGCGTCACCGTGGGCGTCGTCCGCGAGCTGTCCGGCGACGGCTACCAGGCCGGCGTCCTGCGCCGGTTCGAGGAGTCGCTCGCGGTGCTCACCGAGGCCGGCGCCAAGGTCGTCGAGGTGAGCTGCCCCAGCTTCACCGTCGCGCTCGCGGCGTACTACCTGATCCTCCCGAGCGAGGCGAGCAGCAACCTCGCGAAGTTCGACGCCATGCGGTACGGCCTGCGGGTCGAGCCCGGCGGCGTCGCGGTCCCGACGGCCGAGCAGGTCATGGGTGCGACCCGGGCGGCCGGCTTCGGCGACGAGGTCAAGCGCCGGATCATCCTCGGCACGTACGCGCTGTCGTCCGGCTACTACGACGCCTACTACGGCAGCGCGCAGAAGGTCCGCACGCTCATCCAGCGCGACTTCGCCGCGGCGTTCGGCCAGGCGGACGTGCTCGTCTCGCCGACCTCGCCGACGACGGCGTTCCCGCTCGGGGACAAGCTCGAGAACCCGCTCGCGATGTACCTGCAGGACGTCGCGACCATCCCGGCGAACCTCGCGGGCGTGCCGGGGATGTCGCTGCCCAGCGGCCTCGCGGACGAGGACGGGCTGCCCGTCGGGCTGCAGATCCTCGCGCCCGCCGGGGCCGACGACCGGCTCTACCGGGTCGGCGGCGCGCTCGAGGCGATCCTCACCGCGCGCTGGGGCGGGTCGGTCCTCGACCGCGTCCCGGACCTCTCGGCAGCACTGGCCACCGCGGCGAACGGAGCGACCCGATGACCGTCACCGACACCACCGAGGCCGTGCTGGCCTACGACGACGTCGTCGCGGCCTACGACCCCGTCCTCGGGCTCGAGGTGCACGTCGAGCTCAACACGGCGACGAAGATGTTCTGCGGCTGCCCGACCGGGTTCGGCGCCGAGCCGAACACCCAGGTGTGCCCGGTCTGCCTCGGGCTGCCCGGCGCCCTGCCGGTGCTCAACGCCCGCGGCCTGGAGTCGGCGATCCGGATCGGCCTCGCGCTGAACTGCGAGATCGCGTCGTGGTGCCGCTTCGCGCGGAAGAACTACTTCTACCCGGACATGCCGAAGAACTTCCAGACGTCGCAGTACGACGAGCCGATCGCGTTCAACGGCTTCCTCGACGTCGAGCTGGACGACGGCAGCACCTTCCGGGTCGAGATCGAGCGCGCCCACATGGAGGAGGACACCGGCAAGTCGACCCACGTCGGCGGCGCCACCGGGCGGATCCACGGCGCCGACTACTCGCTCGTCGACTACAACCGGGCCGGCATCCCGCTCATCGAGATCGTCACCAAGCCGGTCGAGGGTGCGGGGGAGCGGGCGCCGGAGATCGCGCGCGCCTACGTCGCGGCGCTGCGCGACCTGCTGCGCGCCCTCGGCGTCAGCGACGTCCGCATGGAGCAGGGGTCGCTGCGCTGCGACGCGAACCTCTCGCTGCGCGCGAAGGTCCCCGGCGCCGCGCCGGGGTCGGCCGAGCAGCGCGCCGTCCCGCTCGGCACCCGCAGCGAGACGAAGAACGTCAACTCGCTGCGCAGCGTCGAGCGCGCCGTCCGGTACGAGATGACCCGGCACGCCGCGCGGCTCGCCGCCGGGCTGAAGATCGTCCAGGAGACCCGGCACTGGCACGAGGACACGGGCATCACGACGTCCGGCCGGGAGAAGTCCGACGCCGAGGACTACCGCTACTTCCCCGAGCCCGACCTCGTGCCGATGTCGCCGGACCCGGCCTGGGTCGACGAGCTGCGGGGCACCCTCCCCGAGCCGCCGCCGCAGCGCCGCCGGCGCCTGCAGGCCGAGTGGGGCTTCGCCGACCTCGAGATGCGCGACCTCGTCAACGCCGGGGCGGTCGAGCTCGTCGAGGCGACCGTCGCGGCGGGTGCGGCCCCGGCCGCGGCCCGCAAGTGGTGGAGCGGCGAGCTGGCCCGCCGGGCCAACGCGGACGGCGTCGAGCTCGCGGCGATGCCCGTGACCCCGGCCCAGATCGCTGCCCTCCAGGGCCTGGTCGACGCCGGCACGCTCACCGACTCGCTCGCCCGGCAGGTGCTCGAGGGCGTCCTCGCCGGTGAGGGCGAGCCCGCGGAGGTGGTCGAGAGCCGCGGGCTCCAGGTCGTGTCGGACGACGGCGCCCTGGGTGCCGCCGTCGACCGGGCGATCGCCGAGAATCCGGACGTTGCGGACAAGGTACGCAGCGGCAAGGTCGCGGCGGTCGGCGCGCTCGTCGGAGCCGTCATGAAGCAGATGCGTGGCCAGGCCGATGCCGCTAAGGTCAAGGCACTCTTGACCGAGCGGTTGGCCCCCGCTGACAGCACGACGGACGTGTCGACGAGCTGATCCCGCGGGTCCCGCCGGGAGAGGTGGGGGATTCTGTGGCGTGGCCGAGCAGCGTGACCCTTCGCCGGGTCAGGGTGCTGGTGCCGCTCGCCTCCGCGCCCCTCGCGCTCGTCCCGCTCGCCGTCGTCGCGGCGGCCCTGGTCGGTCTGCTCGGCCTGGCCGGGTCGCCGTTCGCGACGCCGGTCGGCACCTCGACGGCAGGGCTCACCGCCCTGCTCAGCGGTCCGGTGCTCCTCGTCCGCTCGTGGGGCGCCGGGCCGCACCAGGCGTTCCGGCGCTGGCTCGGCTGGGCGGTCACCGTCTGGGGGGTCGGTCAGGCGGTCCAGGGGATCATCGCGATCAACGGGACGCCGTCGTTCCCCACGGCGGGGGACCTGGTGTCCCTGCTCGCGGCACCGCTGGCGTTCGTCGGGGCGCTGCTGATCCCCCGGCGCGGCGCGGGGTGCCGTCCGATGTCGGACCCGGCCGCCCGCTGGCGGCTGCCGGTCGACTCCGCCCTCATCTCGGTGACCGCGGCCCTGCTCGTCTGGCAGTTCGCCTTCCTGCACATCTTCTCGACGGACGGCCGGGTGGCCCTGCGCCCGGACACCGTCACGGCGGTCGTCGTCATGCTCGCGGACGTCGGGGTCACGGCGCTGTCGTTCCTCATCGGGATCCGTGACCTCGACCGGAACATGCTGCTCGTGTCCGTCGGGGTCGGCTGCTACACCGTCGGCGACCTCGTGACCCTCCACACGATCCTGCACGGGCAGCCCTGGCCCTGGCAGGGGGCGATGCTGTGGTGCCTGGCCTGGCCGTTGCTGGCCCTCGGCCTGCTGCGCTACCGGCCCGAGGACGCCGGGGCGTCCCGGGCCCGCGCGGGCACGGTGGCCGAGCTCGAGCCGGACGCCCGCGTCGTCGTCGTGACCACCTACACCGCGCTCGGCCTCCTCGCGCTCGGCGTCGTCCTCGTCATCGTCTCCACGACGCTGCAGGCCGACCCGGTGTCGCTGTGGTTCGTCGTCCTCGCGCTGCTCGTGCTGGCCGGCCGGGAGTGGCTCAACACCCGGATGCGCAGCCGCCTCGTCGAGCGGCTCCACGAGGAGGCGACGACGGACCCCCTCACCGGGCTGCCGAACCGGCGCACGCTGGAGCTGCGGCTCGCGGCCGTCAGCCCGCACGAGGAGTGGTCGCTGCTGTCCGTGGACCTCGACGGCTTCAAGGAGGTCAACGCCGTCCTCGGGCACCCGACCGGCGACCGGCTCCTCGAGGCCGCCGCCCTCCGGATCGGCGCCGCCGTCCCGCCGGGCTCGCTCGTGAGCCGGGCCGGCGGCGACGAGTTCGCCGTTCTCGTCGCGGCGGACGTACGGACGGCGCAGACGGTCGGCGGGCGGCTCGTGGCCGCGGTCCGGCAGGCCGCGGGCGACGTCCCCGGGGTGGACCGGCTCAACGTCTCGGCGAGCGTCGGCATCGCCGCGGTCGCCGGGCCCGGGGTCGCGCCGGGCTCCGCGGTCGAGTCGTCCGACCCGCTCGCGGCGCTGTCGTCCGCGGGGGCCGCGCTCCGGACTGCCAAGCGGCTCGGCCGGGACCGCGTCGAGGTCTTCGACGCCGAGGCGGCCCGGGTGCGGCACCGCCGGCTGCTCGTCGAGGAGCGGCTGCGGGCCGCGATCTCGCAGGAGCGCATCGACGTCGCCTTCCAGCCGATCGTCGACCTCCACTGCGACCGGATCAGCGGTGCCGAGGCGCTGGCCCGCTGGAACGACCCCTCGCTCGGCGTCGTCGACCCGGGCGAGTTCATCCCCGTGGCGGAGGAGTCCGGCCTCGTCGTCGCCCTCGGCGAGCTCGTCCTGCACCGCACCCTCGCTGAGGTCGCGCGGCACGACCTGCACGGGCTCGGGATCCGGGTCAGCTGCAACGTGTCGCCGCTGCAGCTGCGGGTGCCGGGCTTCCACCAGGTCGTCGCGGAGGCGCTGTCCGCGCACGGCGTCCCGCCCGCGGCGCTCGTCGTCGAGGTGACCGAGGCGGTCTTCATCGAGGAGGACTCGCCGGCCGTACGCACCCTGCGCCGGCTCGCGGACTCGGGCGTGACGATCGCGATCGACGACTTCGGCACCGGCTACTCGGCGCTCGGCTACCTGCGCCGGCTGCCCGTGCACGTGCTGAAGATCGACCGGTCCCTGACCGCCTCGCTCGTCGAGGAGCCGCAGGCCCGGGCCATCACGACCGCCGTCCTCGAGCTGGGCCGCAGCCTCGACGTCCAGGTCGTCGTCGAGGGGATCGAGTCCTCCGTCGTGTCCGAGCTCGTGACCCGGCTGGGCGCCGGCTTCGGCCAGGGCTCGATGTACGGCGGAGCCGTCCCGGCCGCCGAGCTCGTGGCCGCCGCCACCCGCGCCGTGGCCGTCGTCCCGCCCGGCAGCCCGGGGCTGGGCCGGCGCAGCGCCTGACGCCGGCGGGCCCGCTCAGCCCTCGTGGCGGACGGCCTCCCGCCACTCGCGGAACCACAGGGTCTCGTAGCCGACGACGGCGACCACGCCGAGGGCGAGGACGGCGACCTGCAGCGTCGCCGACAGCTCCCCGACGACGGGCACGAGCGCCAGCAGCAGGCCGGCGAGCGCCAGCCGCTGCCGGTTCAGCGAGCCGATGTTGCGCAGCCGGAACGCGACGTGCGCGAGGAGGTAGAGCGCCACGCCGCCGTACAGCGACCACAGCGGCATGCCGTGCAGGCCCTTGCCGCCGACGAGCACCTCGAGACCCTTCCCGGCGTCCTCGCCGACGTAGCCGAGGGCCTTCTTGAGGCCGAGGGCGAGGAAGACGATGCCGACGACCATCGGGAAGTGCAGGTACGTGTACGAGTCGCGGGCCAGGGCGACCCGCTCGACGCCCTGTGCGGCCGCCAGCCGGCGTTCGGCGACGAGCGCGACGACGTCGAAGTACATCCACCACAGGCTCACGAGCACGGCGAGGGCGAGGTTGGCGCCGATGACGATCGGCCAGGTGAGCGGCAGCCCGTCCGCACCGACGCCGATCGCGACGATCGACTCGCCGAGCGCGATGATGATGACGAGCCCGTGCCGCTCGGTGAAGTGCCCGGGGGAGTCGACCCGCCAGCCGCCCGGGCCGATGAGGTAGACGAGCAGGTAGTCGAGGCCGAGCGCGAGCGCCCAGAGCGTCGTCTGGAGCAGCCCCGAGGTGAACGACGCGGCGACGAGGGTGCCGGTGCCGACGGCGAACGGCACGGTGAACCGGACGACGGTCGCGCGCAACGCGGGGTCGTCGCGGGACACGAGGGCGAAGAGCACCACGTGCAGCGCCCGGACGGCGAAGTAGGCGGCGGCGAAGACGAGCGGCCCGGAGAGGGTGGTGTCGCCGCTGTCCCCGAACGCCTCGGGGATCGCCATGCTCCCGACGAGCATCGCGCCCATGACGGCGACGAGCGCGATCCGGACGCCGCCCTCGTCGGCCCGCACGACGTTCCCGAGCCAGGCGAACCCGGTCCAGGACCACCAGAGGATGCCGAGGACGAGCACCCCGCGCAGCGCCCCCTCGGCGTCCGGGGAGTCGGCGAGCAGCGCGGTGACCTGGGTCAGCGCGAAGACGAAGACGAGGTCGAAGAACAGCTCCAGCGTCGTGACCTTGTGGGTGGCGTCCGTCGTGCGGGGGCGCCCGGTGCGTGCGTCGGCCATGGGCAGGACAACATCACGACGGGCCCCGGATCTTCCACCCGAACCGCGCGACGCGCCGGACGCCGGCCGAGCGTGCAGTCTCACCGTGCCGAACCCGCGACGGCCCCGGCCACAGCCCGGGTCCGGGGGTGCCTTCGCGCATGCTTTGCTCTGCCCTCGCTACTGAGGGTGCGCCGGACGACGCGCGCCACAGTTTCGTCGTTCCTGAGCGACATGCCGGGGGCTGACCGGCGAGTCGCCTGGTGTTGACGACGCTGTGGCGCGGCTGTCGCGCGGCACCCTCACTACTGAGGGCAGAGCAAAGCATCGGTGCAGCAGGGTGCCGGGGTCCTCGCCGGGGCGGACGAGGTCGGCCCGCGGGTGGCCTTCCGGGCTCAGCCGGCCTGGGTGAGCGTCGTGCGGACGACGCGGTCGTCGCCGTCCTTCGGGTCGCCGCGGCCGTCGGTGTTGGACGTCGTGAGCCACAGCGTGCCGTCGGGCGCCTTCTCGACGGTGCGGATCCGGCCGAGCACGCCGTCGAGGGCCGCGACCGGCTCGCCGGCGCGGCCGTCGGTCAGCGGCACGACCCAGACCTTGCGGCCGCGCAGCGCCGCGACGTAGGCGACGTCGTCGACGATCGCCAGGCCGCTCGGGGACGCGTCCGAGGTGCGCCAGACGACCTGCGGGTCGACGAAGCCGTCCCGGCCCTCCTTGCCCTCGACCTCGGGCCAGCCGTAGTTGCGGCCCTTCTCGACGAGGTTGAGCTCGTCCCAGGTGTTCTGGCCGAACTCGGTCGCCCACAGCCGGCCGGCGGAGTCGAAGGCGAGGCCCTGCACGTTGCGGTGCCCGAGCGACCACACCGGCGAACCGGGGAACGGGTTGTCGGCCGGCACCGAGCCGTCGAGCGCGATCCGCAGGATCTTCCCGCTGAGGGAGTCCCGGCGCTGGGAGAGCGAGGTGTCGCCCGCGTCGCCCGCCCCCACCCACAGCATGCCGTCGGGGCCGACGACGATCCGGCCCCCGTTGTGCCGGCCCGCGTTCTCGATGCCGGACAGCAGCACGCGCGGGGCGCCGAGGCCGCGGCCCGGCTCGCGCGGGGCGGGGTCGAGGGCCATCGCGACGATCCGGTTGTCGTCCCGGGTCGTGAGGTAGGCGTAGAGCGTCTTCTCGTCGCCGGGGGCGAGCGCGAGGCCCAGCAGGCCGCCCTCACCGAGGTCGGCGACGCCGGGCACCCGGCCGACGGCGACCGGGTCCGCGCCCGGCCGGACGCGGACGACGTCCCCCGTCGTCCGCTCGGCGACGAGCGCCGAGCCGTCGGCGAGGAAGGCGACGCCCCACGGCACGGACAGCCCGGTGGCGACGTCCCCGGCGAGCTCCGGCACCGCCGGCGCACCGCCGTCGGCGGACGGCTCGGGGGTCGGGGCCGCCGCCGGCNCCCCTGGCCGGTCCCGGCGGACGACGCCCCCGAGCACCCGGCGAGGGCCAGCGTCAGGGCGAGGGCGGGGGCCAGGGCCCGCGCGGGGACGACGGTCGCGGCCCGTGCTGGGCGGCGTCCGGACTGGTCAGTGGTCGGCTGCGGCACCGTTCGACGGTACGACGGCGGCCACCGGGTCCGCGCGTCGAGACCCGGGCGCGGGCGCGTCGGCGGGCTGCAGGTCGAGCCGCCAGCGCTCGCGCACGCTCGCGGGCACGGCCTCGCGCAGCGCGGGGACCGGCTCGAGCCGCGCGTAGCCCTGCGCCTGCTCCGGCCGCGGGTCGGGGTCGCCCTTGCGCGGCCACAGCGACATGGCCCGCTCGGACATCGCCGTGATGCTCAGCGACGGGTTGACGCCGAGGTTCGCCGACAGCGCCGAGCCGTCGACGACGTGCAGCGTCGGGTAGCCCCAGACCCGCTGGTACGGGTCGAGGACGCCGCGCTCGGGGGTCGAGCCGATCGCGCAGCCGCCGATGAAGTGCGCCGTCATGGGGATGTCGACGAGGTCGGTCACCGGCGCGCCGGTCGCGGTCGCCATCCCGGTCCGCGCGGAGAGGATCCCGCCGAGGATGCGCATGGTCCGGTGCCCGGTCGGGATCCAGCGCGGGCTCGGCGTCCCGTGACCCGGGCCGGACGACAGCCGCCACCCGCGACGGAGCCGCTTCTTCGCGGGGGCGACCGTGATCGAGTTGTCGACCGGCTGCATGACGAGGCCGATGATCGCGCGCTGGGAGAACTTCCAGGCGAGCGGCGGCAGGAGGAAGCGGACGACGAACGGGTTGCGCCGCAGCTCGGCGAGCAGCCCGCGCCACCGGAACGAGCGCTTGCCGGGGGCCGCCGCGTCGGGCGGGCCGCCGTCCGCCATGAGCATGACGAGCGCGCCCATGGTGTTGGACCCCTTGCCGTAGCGGCAGTTCTCGACGTGCGTGCTGTCGTCGGGGTGGAAGGACGACGTGATCGCCAGTCCCCGGGTGAGGTCCTCCTTCGGCACCCAGCGGGTCATCGTGCCGAGCAGCGCCTCGCTGTTCGTCCGCGTCAGGGTGCCGAGCCGGTCGGAGATCGCCGGGAGCGTGCCGTCCTGCTTGAGGTTGTGCAGCAGCGTCTGCGTGCCCCAGGTGCCCGCAGACACGACGACCTGGGCGCAGGTCACCGTGCGCCGGTCCTTGCGGACCCACGCGCCGGTGCGCTCGCTCGTGACCCGCCAGCCGGCGTCCGGGTCGCGGGGGTCGACCGGGCGGACGTCGACGACCGTGCGCAGCGGCTCGACCCGGACGCCGAGACGCTCGGCGAGGGCGAGGTAGTTCTTCACGAGGGTGTTCTTCGCGCCGACCCGGCAGCCGACCATGCAGTTGCCGCACTCGGTGCAGCCGGTCCGGGCCGGTCCGGCGCCGCCGAAGTAGGGGTCGGGCACGGTGACGTCCGGCTCCTGCGCGTCGTCCCGGCCGAAGAAGACGCCGACCGGCGTCTTGCGGAAGGTGTGGCCGCGGCCCATGGCCTCGGCGGTCTCCTTCATCATCTCCTCGACGGGGCCCCAGACCGGGTTCTCCTCGACGACGCCGAGCATCCGCTTCGCGACGGCGTAGTGCGGCCGGAGCTCGGCCTGCCAGTCGGTGATGTCGGCCCACTGCGGGTCGGTGAAGAACGGCGCGGGGGGCACGTAGAGGGTGTTCGCGTAGACGAGCGACCCGCCACCCACGCCCGCCCCGGCCAGGATGAGGACGTCGCGCAGCAGGTGGATCCGCTGGATCCCTGTGCACCCCAGCTTCGGCGCCCAGAGGTACCTGCGGACGTCCCAGGACGTCTTCGCGAAGTCGGCGTCCTCGAAGCGGCGGCCGGACTCCAGGACGAGGACGTCGTAGCCCTTCTCGGCCAGGCGCAGCGCGCTGACGCTGCCCCCGAACCCGGAGCCGATGACGACGACGTCGTGGTCGTGCGCGAGGGTCATGGACGCATTGCACTACACCAACAGGCGTTGACTCAATACTCGGCAGTAACTTTACAGAAATACTTTGTCTGTCAAGCGGGCTGTCACGCCGCGTCCGGGTCCTCGGCGGGCCGGGGGCGCGCCGTCCGCCCGGCTCGGTAGCCTGCGGCGGTGCCCGGAACCAGCGCTGCCCGCAAGGTCGTGACCGTCCCCGACGAGCGCTGGGAAGGGCTGTGGCCCGACGGGCAGGCCCCGCTCGACGTCGTCCGGTGGCCCGTCGAGGGCGACCTGCCCGACGGGCTCGACGGCCGCGCGCCCGGGCTCGTCGTCCTGCCGTACCTGGACTCCTCGCGCGCGATCCCGCGGCTGGCGTCGATCGAGGGGCTCGAGGTCGTCCAGACGCTCACCGCCGGCTACGACAACGTGCTCGCGCACCTGCCGGACGGCGTGACCCTCTGCAACGCGGCGGGCGTCCACGACGCCTCGACCGCCGAGCTCGCGGTCGGCCTCGCGATCGCCGCGCTGCGCGGGATCGGTGACTTCGCCCGCGCCCAGGTGTCGGGGCAGTGGCTGTCCGGCTACCGCCCCGCGCTCGCCGACCGGCGGGTGCTCGTCATCGGCACGGGCAGCGTCGGCAGCGCGGTCGTCGACCGGTTCGCGCCGTTCGAGGTGCACCTCACCCGGGTCGCGAGCCGGGCCCGGGACGACGCCCGCGGGCACGTCCACGGCGTCGACGAGCTGCCCGCGCTGCTGCCGGACCACGACGTCGTCGTCCTCGTCGTGCCGCTCAGCGACTCCACGCGCGGGCTCGTCGACGCGGCGTTCCTCGCGGCGATGCCGGACGGCGCGCTGCTCGTCAACGTCGCGCGCGGGCCCGTCGTCGACACCGACGCCCTCGTCGCAGAGGTGTCCACCGGCCGGATCGCGGCGGCCCTCGACGTCACCGACCCCGAGCCGCTGCCCGCCGACCACCCGCTGTGGCGGCTGCCCGGCGTCCTCGTCAGCCCGCACGTGGGAGGGGACACGGCGGCGTTCCCGCCGCGGGCCCGAAAGCTCCTGCGCGCCCAGTTCGAACGGTGGGCGGCCGGGGAGCCGCTCGCCAACGTCGTGGCCGGTCCGCAGCGCTGAAAGTCGTCTCAACGCCGGGTCGCGGGGCGGCGTCTTGAGAGGTGGGCCCGGACGGCGGGCCCGCCCGGCCAGCGGTCCGGGTGAAGGTCTGCGGTGGGGGTGGGCGGTGCCCGACGTGGCGGCCGAGCCGGCAGCCGGCGACGTGCTCGACGAGGACGCCGCGGGCCCGGACGGCGGTGACTTCCACGCGTTCGTGCAGTCCCGCTGGTCGGCGCTCGTCCGGTACGCGTACCTGCTGACGGGCGACCTCGGGCACGCCGAGGACCTCGTCCAGGTGGCGCTCGAGGGCACCTGGCGGCGGTGGCGGCACGTCCGGGCGGTGCGCCCGGAGGTCTACGTCCGGACGGCGATCGCGCGGCGCGCGGTGTCCCGTGGCCGGATGCTGCGGCGCCGGGTCCGCGAGGCCGAGCTGACGAGCCGGGTCGAGCCGCCCGCGCCCGACCCGACCGAGGCGTCCGCCGCCCGGGAGGCGGTCTGGCGCGAGCTGCGCTCGCTGCCGCCGCGGATGCGGGCGGTCGTCGTCCTGCGGGTCTGGGAGGACCTGTCGGAGGCCGAGACGGCGGCCCTGCTCGGGTGCTCGACCGGAGCGGTGAAGAGCCAGCTGTCGCGGGCCGTCGACCGCCTCGCCGGGCGTTCGGCGCTGCGCGAGGCCGTGGGGCTGCCGGGAGCCGTCGACCCGCGGACGGCCGGCCCGATGACGAAGGAGGACCAGTGATGGACGAGCTGACGATGGTCCGCGAGGCGCTCGCCGACGTCGCCGACCGGGTGTCCAGCCGGCCCCCGGACCGCGCGCAGATCGACCGCGGGCTGCGCCGGGTGCGGCGGCGGCGTCGGGTGGCCCGCGCGGGCAAGGGGCTGGGAGCTCTCGGCGGCGTGGCGGCGGTGCTGGGCGCCGTCCAGCTCGGGGTGGTGCCGGTGCCGTCGTGGGCACCCGTCGTCCCCATCACCTCGCCCGCCGCCTCGGCGCTCGCCAACGGGCCGACGCGGGGGTCGCTCGCCGGCGACGCGGCCTGGCTGCAGGCGCTGCGCGAGAAGGTCGCGACGTTCGACCAGGCCGAGAGCGGCGGCGAGCGGTGGCGCGCCCCTTCGGCGGACCGGGTCGACGTCATCTACGCCGGGGACCTCGGTGACTTCCGGGTCGCCGTCGTCGAGACGCCGCTGCGCTGGGGGGCGATCGAGGCGCGCCAGCAGCTCTGGTACCTCGGCCCGAGGGGGTCGGCGGCGGCGGCCATGGAGCAGGGACGTAGCGAAGGGCCGACGGACCTCGTGTCGGAGACGTTCGGTCCGGGCAGTGTCCCGGCCGGCCCCACGACGCGGGGTGCGGCGCTCGTCCTCGGCCCGGCGCGCGACGTCGAGCAGGTCGGCCCGGTCCGGATCGCCGCCGACGGCACGGTGTCGTGGCCCGCGGTCCCCGTCCGGGCGACCGAGCCGGGCGTCTGGGAGCTGGTCCTGCCGGCCGGGTCCGGCCGGGTGTTCCTGCGGGCCGCGGGCCTCGACGTCGTCGCTGTCGGGGACCGGGGCTGGGGCGGGGAGACGGACGCCGAGCGGGCGGCGCTCGTCCGCGGCGCGACGCCCGCGGTGCGCACCGGGTCCGTGCCCGCGCGGGTGGTGTCGTCCGTGCCGGGGGCCGAGCGTCTCGCCGGGGCGCTCGCCGCGGCGCAGTACGCGTCGGCGCTGGACGTCGCGACGTCCGGGCGTCGTCTCCTCTGGAGCGGCACCGTCGACGGCACGACGGTGGACGTCGTCGAGGTCACGGCACCGTCCGGTGGTCGGGTGCTCGTCGCCGTCCAGGACGTGTTCGCGCCCGTCATGGCGGGCGGCGGCAGCGGGCAGCCGGTCGCGGTCGGGACGTCCGGTGCGGACGACGGCCCGGCGCTCGCCTGGGTGTTCCAGGAGCCGGAGGTGCTCGCCGACGGCGGGTACACCACCAGCGGGGCGCAGCACGTCGTCCTCGTCGGCCCGCAGCAGGCGGTGGCGGCCCGGGTCACGACGGCGGACGGCACCGAGCACCCGGTCGACCTGCCGGGAGGCGGTCCCGGCGTCCTGACCGTCGAAGGTGCGCGGTCCGTGCGGTTCGTCGACGCCGAGGGCCGGACGGTGGCGGAGACGACGGTCGTCCAGCCGGACGCCGCCGGGTCCGGGCTGCAGCCGCCGCAGGCGCCGTGAGCCGGTCCGGAGGCCGGTGAGTCCTGGGCCGGACGGCGGTCACAGCTGCGTGGGGACCGGTCGGACCCGTTCGGGCCCGGCCGGCCCCTGGCGATCTGTCGGTGCCCAGGACTTGGATGTGACCCATGACACTCGTACTCGCCATCGGCACCCGCAAGGGGCTCTTCCTCGCCCGGAGCACGGACGGCGCGGCCTGGACGGTCGAGGGCCCGCAGTTCCTCATGCAGGAGGTGGCGGCGGTCGGCTTCGTCACCGCGCCCGGCGGGGGTGGTGCGCCCCGGTTGCTCGCCGGCGTCCGCAGCGAGCACTGGGGGCCGGGCGTCTCGCACTCGGACGACCTGGGGGAGACCTGGGTCGAGGCCGAGGCCGGCTCCGTCGTGTTCCCGGACGACACCGACACGGCGCTCGAGCGCGTCTGGCAGCTCCACGGCGACCCGGTGCGGCCGGGCGTCGTCTGGGCCGGCTGCGAGCCGACGTCGCTGTGGCGCAGCGACGACGCGGGCGAGACGTTCACGCTCGTCCGCGGCCTGTGGGACCACCCGCACCGGCCGTGGGCGCCCGGCTTCGGCGGGGCCGCCGTCCACACCGTCGTCACCGACCCGCAGGACGACGGCCGGGTGCTCGTGGCGATGAGCAGCGGCGGCGTCTACGTCACCGGTGACAGTGGCGGCACCTGGGCGCCGAGCAACAAGGGCATCTCGGCCTACTTCCTGCCCGACCCGTACCCGGAGTACGGCCAGTGCGTGCACAAGGTCGCCGCCGACGCCGCCGGCCCGGCCGTGCTCTACGCGCAGAACCACCACGGCGTCTACCGCTCGGACGACGCGGGGGCGACGTGGACGTCGATCGCCGACGGCCTGCCGAGCGACTTCGGCTTCGTCATGCTCGCCCACCCGCAGCGCCCCGGCACGGTGTGGGTGCTCCCGCTCGAGGCGGACGGCCGGCGGGTCCCGCCCGGCGGCCGGCTGCGCCTGCACCGCACGGGGGACGGCGGCCGCACCTGGTCCGAGGTCGGCTCCGACCTGCCCGACGAGTCGTGGACCTCGGTCCTGCGCGACGCCGCCGACGTCGTCGGCACCGGCGACGGCACCGCGCCGCTGCTCGCCTTCGGCACCCGCGACGGCTGCGTCTGGGCGAGCACCGACGAGGGCGCGACGTTCGTCGAGGTCGCCACCCACCTGCCCGACGTGCTCTCGGTGCGGGCCACGGTGGTGGCATGACGGAGCCCGGACCCGTTGCGGTGCAAGGGGTTGGCGGGGTGGCACCGCCGCCGGACCGGTCCGTCGTCGTCGTGCTCCCCGCCGCCCTGCGCGACGAGGCCGACGGCCGCTCGACGGTGACGGTCTCCGTCACCGCGGCCCCTGTGAGCGCGGCGGTGACGGTCGGCCGCGTCCTCGACGCCCTCGCCGCGGCCCACCCCCGCCTCGAACGTCGCCTGCGCGACGAGCGCGGCACGCTCCGCCGGCACGTCAACGTCTTCGTCGCCGGCGACGACTGCCGTGCGCTCCTCGGCCAGGACACCCCGGTGCCGGACGGCGCCGAGGTCGTCGTGCTGCCGAACATCGCGGGCGGTTGACGAGTCGGGCGACTTCTCCGCCCCGACCCGGCACCGTGCAGCCATGGGTGCAGCGTTTCGGGTGCGGGAGCGCCCGTTCTCATGCACCCACGGGTGCACGGCCGGCCTGTCAGCGGCCGTGGACCGATGGGTGCGTCGCCCCGGGGGCGGGACCACCCGCTTTCATGCACCCACGGGTGCACGGCCGCCCCGACCCGGCACCGTGCAGCGATGGGTGCAGCGTTTCGGGGGCGGGACCACCCGCTTTCATGCACCCACGGGTGCACGGCCGGCCTGTCAGCGGCCGTGGACCGATGGGTGCAGCGCTGCGGGTGCGTCAGAGAGTGCGCCCGGGTCAAGCAGACGGGCTTGTCAGCGAGCGCCGAGGGCCGACCGGCACAGCGTCGGCACGGCCACCGCGCAGACGGCCCCGTGCAGGCGATCGACGTCGACCCGTCCACAGGAAGCGATCCCGTCCCGCTGTCCACAGGAGCGATCGCGCGTGGTGGCGGCTTCACTGCCTGGGCGGTCACCCTGCACGGCATGCAGCTGCCGGACTCGCTCGCGCCTCAGCTCAAGGCCCAGCTCGGACTCGTCCGCCGCGACGAGCTCCTCGCCCACGGCGTCTCGCGTGACGCCATCCGCTGGGCGCTCAGCCGGACATGGCGCCTGGTGCTCCCCGGTGTCGTCGCGACCTTCACCGGCGCACTGTCCCCGCGCCAGGAGCTGATCGCGGCGGCGCTGTGGGCCGGCGAGGATGCGGTGCTCACCGGGATCTGCGCCGCCCGGTGGCACCAGGTCGGGCCGCTCAACCGGTGGCGGCCGTACTGGTTCCTCACCGACGTGCAGCACGCCGCCCGCTCGAGCCGTGGCGTCCGGGTCACACGGACCAGACGGCCGGACGTCAGACCGTGGCAACGACCGCCGTTGCTCGTCGCGCACCCGGCCCGGGCCCTTGCGGATGCGGCGCGGGAGCTCCGCTACACGGCTGGGGCGGACGCCCTCGTGATCGAGGCGGTCCAACGGGGCATCGTGTCGGCGGACGACCTCCGGCACGAGGCCGAAGCGGGTCCTCGCCGTTGGAGCGCCGGCCTGCGGCGCGCCCTCGACGCCGTGGACCGGCACGCCTGGTCGTTCCCCGAGGCGGCGCTGCTCGACATCTGCGACCGGAGCCGGACCCTGCCGCGGCTCTGGGCGAACCCGCTCCTGCAGGCGGCGGACGGGACGGCGTTGCCGACGCCCGACGGCTGGCTGGACGACGTGGGGCTCGCCATCCAGGTGCACTCCGTGATGTACCACGCGCTCAGCGACGAGTGGGACGGGACGCTCGTCAACGACGGCGTCTACGCCGAGTACGGCATCTGCATGATCCCGTTCACGCCTGCGCGGCTGCGCGACGACCCCGTCTGGGCCCTCGAGCGCATCGAGCGTGCTCACGCGACGTTGCTCGGCCGGCCACGCCCGTCCGTGCGGGCGACCGAGCGCTCCGGTCTGCTCATCGGTTGACAGGGTCTCCTGCTGGATCGCGGATCACGGTGGCCGACGTGCGCCGAGCCAGGACGATCGGCGCAGCGAGTCACAACGGCACAGCGCCTTGCCCTGCAGCGCAAGCCGTGCAGCGATGGGTGCATGGATGTGGGTGCTGGGACCCCTGCATTCATGCACCCACGGGTGCACGCCGCCGCCCTGAACGTTCTCGTCGGACGTCGCGACCGACAGGTGATCTACTGACCCCGGGCCCGCGGACCCGACCCGCCGACGCAGACGGGCGCCCCGCAGCCCCGACCAGCACCGATCCCAAGGAGCCCCCGTGCGACGACGCTCGACCGCCGGCCTCGTCGTGGCGATCACCGGAGGGGCGAACGGCATCGGCCGGGAGACCGCCGAGCGGTTCGCCCGGGCGGGCGCGCTCGTCGCGGTCGGCGACCTCGACGGCCCGGCGGCGCAGGCCGCGGCGCAGGCGCTCGGGGCGCCCGCGATCGGGCTCGCGCTCGACGTCACCGACGAGCGGTCGTTCACCGCGTTCCTCGACACCGTCGAGCAGCAGCTGGGCCCCGTCGACGTGCTCGTCAACAACGCCGGCGTCATGTGGGTCGGTGCGTTCGAGACGGAGCCGGAGCGGGTCGCGGAGCGGCAGGTGGCCGTGAACCTGCTCGGCGCGATCCGCGGCGTCCGGCTCGTGGCCCCGCGGATGGTCGCGCGGGGGAGCGGGTGCATCGTCACGGTCGCGTCCGCCGCGAGCCTCGTCGCGCCGCCGGGGGAGTCCACGTACGCCGCCACGAAGCACGGGATCCACGGCTACCTCAAGGGTGTCCGCCGCGAGCTGCGCGGCCGCGGCGTCGACGTCTGCGCGGTCATGCCCGCCGTCGTCGACACCGCGCTCGCCGCCGGCACGAGCACCGGGGCGACCCCGATGCTCACGACCGCGGACGTCGCCGCAGCGGTGGTCCGGGCCGTCGAGCGGCCGCGCTTCGAGGTGTTCGTCCCGGGCCGGCTGGCGGCGCTCGCCGTCCTGCTCGCCGTCCTGCCCCGCCCGGTCCGCGACCTCGCGGAGCGGCTCCTCGTGCCCGACCAGCTGAAGCGGCTCGCGGCCGGCGCCGCGACCCGCAGCGGCTACGAGGCGACCCACTTCGGCGGTCCGACGCCCTGACGCCGCAGCACCGCGGACGACACGACGGACGGCGGCCGCCCCTCCCCGGGGCGACCGCCGTCCGCCGGCACCGCGACCTGCTCAGTCCGTGTCGTCGTCCACCCAGTCGAACGTCCGGGTGACGGCCTTCTTCCACTGCCGGTACTTCTTGTCGCGGACGCCGTCCTCCATGTCCGGCTCCCAGCGCCCGCCCTCGGACCAGTTCTTGCGCAGGTCGTCCTCGCCGCTCCAGTACCCGACGGCGAGGCCCGCGGCGTACGCCGCACCGAGCGCCGTCGTCTCGTTGACCTTCGGGCGCACGACGGGCACCCCGAGGATGTCCGACTGGAACTGCATGAGCGTCTCGTTGACGACCATGCCGCCGTCCACCTTGAGCTCGGTGAGCTCGACGCCCGAGTCGGCACGCATCGCGTCGACGACCTCCCGGGTCTGGAAGGCGGTCGCCTCGAGCGCGGCCCGGGCGATGTGGCCCTTGTTCACGTACCGGGTCAGGCCGACGAGCGCGCCGCGGGCGTCCGAGCGCCAGTACGGCGCGAACAGGCCCGAGAACGCGGGCACGAAGTACGCGCCGCCGTTGTCCTCCACCGACTTGGCGAGCGTCTCGATCTCGGGCGCGGACGTGATCATCCCGAGGTTGTCGCGCAGCCACTGGATGAGCGAGCCCGTGACGGCGATGGAGCCCTCGAGCGCGTAGACCGGGGCCGCGTCGCCGATCCGGTAGCAGACCGTCGTCAGCAGGCCGTTCTCGCTCTTCACCCGCTCGGTGCCGGTGTTGAGGAGCAGGAAGTTGCCGGTGCCGTAGGTGTTCTTCGCCATGCCGACGTCGAAGCAGACCTGGCCGAACGTCGCGGCCTGCTGGTCGCCGAGGTCGCCCGCGATCGGGACGCCCTCGAGGAACCCGCCGCGGCGGCCCTTGCCGTACTCCTCGGACGACGACCTGATCTCCGGGAGCATCGACATCGGGATGCCCATCTCGGCGGCGATGTCCTCGCTCCAGTCGAGCGTGCCGAGGTCCATGAGCATCGTGCGGGACGCGTTCGTCACGTCGGTGACGTGCCGGCCGCCGTCGACGCCGCCCGTCATGTTCCACAGCAACCACGTGTCGGTGTTGCCGAAGAGCAGGTCGCCGCGCTCGGCGGCCTCCCGGGCACCGTCGACCGTGTCGAGGATCCAGCGCACCTTCGGCCCGGAGAAGTACGTCGCGAGCGGCAGGCCGACGGTGTCCTTGTAGCGGTCCGCGCCACCGCCGAGGGACGCGAGCGAGTCGCAGATCTTCTGGGTCCGGGTGTCCTGCCAGACGACCGCGTTGTAGACCGGCTTCCCGGTCGTCCGGTCCCAGACGACGGCGGTCTCGCGCTGGTTCGTGATGCCGACGGCAGCGATGTCCGTCGCCGTGACGTTGCCCTTCGCGAGTGCGCCGGCGACGACCCTGCGGGTGTTGTTCCAGATCTCCGCCGGGTCGTGCTCGACCCAACCGGCCCTCGGGAAGATCTGCTGGTGCTCCATCTGGTCGACCGAGACGACGGTCCCGGCCCGGTCGAAGAGCATGCAGCGGGTGCTCGTCGTTCCCTGGTCGATGGCGGCGACGTAGTCGGACATCCTCGTCCTCTCGGTGGTCGGGCGGTCGGCTCGAACAGCTGACGTCGAACCGGTGAGCGGAGTGCTCGTGAGCCTATTGCGGAACGGGTCGGGCGGCGGGTCCGGACGGCGTCACGTGAGGACGCGGAAGAGCAGGCCGGCGAGGACGGCGCCGAGCACCGGCCCGACGACCGGGACCCACGCGTAGCCCCAGTTGCTGCCGCCCTTGCCGGCGATCGGCAGCAGGGCGTGCGCGATCCGCGGGCCGAGGTCGCGGGCCGGGTTGATGGCGTAGCCGGTCGGGCCGCCGAGGCTCGCGCCGATGCCGACGACGAGGAAGGCCACGGCGGCCGGCCCGAGACCGGACGGCGTCCGGCCGAACAGGAGCACGACGAGGACGAGCACGAAGGTGCCGATGACCTCGGTGAGCACGTTCCACGCCGGCGCCGGGATCGCCGGCCCGGTGCAGAAGACGCCGAGCTTGTCCGCGGCGCCCGCCGGGGTGCTGCGCGGGGCGCCCGTCGGCTCGCCCGAGCCGGCGCGCTCGGCGGTGACCGTCTCGACCCGGGACGTCGTGCTGAGCGCCTCGCGCTCCTCGAGCGCCGCCGTCCGTCGTCCGCCGTCGGGCCCGCCCGACGCCCCCGCGCGCAGCGGCCAGTCGGACGACGTCGCGCTCCCGCCGCGCTCGGACCCGGCGCCGCGGCCGCGCGGCGACGACCCGTCGCGCAGGTCGATCGTCGTCCCGTCCGTGCCGTCCGCGACCTCGTCGGCGCCCGTGTGCTCGTCGAAGTGCTTCTTGTACGCCAGCCATGCGGCGACCGCCCCGAGGAACGCCCCGAGCATCTGGGCGGCGAAGTAGGTGACCGTCGAGCCCGCCGTGACGGCGACACCGGGTGCGTACTCGTCGGCGCCGCTCGTGAGGATCCCCACCGTGACGGCGGGGTTGATGTGCGCGCCGGAACGGAACGCCGCGTAGACGCCCGCGAGCACCGCGAAACCCCAGCCCACGTTGACGAGCAGCCAGCCGCCGGCGTTGCCGAGGGTCTTGGTGAGGACGACGTTCGCGACGACGCCGCAGCCGAGGAGGGTGAGCAGCCCGGTCCCGACGACCTCGGAGCCGAAGACCTCGGCGAGCGGTACCGGTGCGGACGTGGCGGCCTGCAGGGCGGTGGACAGCATGCGGTTGCTCCCGTCGTCGGCGGCACTGCCGCGTGCAGCCTAAAGCCGCAAACAAGGCATACAACCCGAAAGGTACCGATCGCCCGGCGAGAAAGATCGACGGACGAGGCAACCTCGCGTGCGGAACCGGTGCTCTGTGGTGGTGCAGCGGCCGTACGGTCGCGGCAGGCGGGGCCGGCGGCGACCGGCGGGGAGGACCACGATGGACGCGAGAGACGAGGCGGACTTCAGGGAGTTCGTCGTCGGCCAGTGGCACGCACTGGCCCGGACGGCCTACCTCCTCACCGGGGACCGCGGGGACGCCGAGGACCTCGTGCAGTCCACGCTCGTACGGGTGCACCGGCACTGGACGCGGATCGAGCGCACCGACGCCCCGTACGTCTACGCCCGCCGGGTCATGGTCAACCTCAACACCTCGATCTGGCGTCGCACCCGGATCTCGCACCACCTCACGGACGCCCCGCCCGAGCCCGCCCGGCCCGGCGCACCGGACGACACGACGACCGTGGACCAGCGGGACGAGCTGCTCCGGGTCTGCCGGACGCTGCCGCCGCGGATGCGCGCCGTCCTCGTCCTGCGCTACTTCGAGGACCTGCCCGAGGCCGACGTCGCCGCCGCGCTGGGGATCAGCGTCGGCACCGTGAAGAGCCAGACGAGCAAGGCCCTCGACCGGCTGCGCACCGAGCTCGGCGTGCTGCCGGGCACCTCCCGAACGACCGCCCCGACGACCAACGGGAGCCCGGCATGACCACGAACCTCACCCCCCGCCCGCTCGGTGACGACGACCTCGAGCAGGCCCTGCGCGGCGCCTTCCACCACGGCGCCGACGCCGCCCCGGCCGCCGCGGACCCCTGGGCCCGCACGACCCGTGCCGTCCGGCGGGCCCAGGTCCGGCGCCGGACGGCGGCCCTCGCGGTCGCTGCCTCCGTGGCCCTCGTCGGGGTGGTCGGGACGGCCACCGGAGGAGTGCCGTTCCTGCGGGCCGACCGGCCGGACGTCGCGGGCCCCGACACGGTGCAGGTCACGGCGGACGACGTCGCGACCTGGCCCACGCGCGGTGACCGGGCCGGCGACCCGGCGTTCGTCGCCGAGGTGCGCGAGGCCCTAGCCGTCCAGGGCGAGGTCCTCGGGCTCGTCTACGCAGGCGGTCTCGGTGGCGAGTCGGTCGGCATCGGCGTCGTCGCGCGGCCCGACCAGGCGGCAGCCGGCGAGGCGCCGCCGCGCGAGCTCGTCGCGGTCGTCGAGCCCCGCGGCGGCACCCCGCGGCCGTGGGAGGTCGTCGGCAGCCCGCAGCCGCGGGACGGCGTCGTCTCGGCCGTGTTCCAGGCCGCGGACGGTGCGATGGACCTGCTCGTGCTCACCCGGACCGACACCCCGGTCGTCGCCGTGTCGGCCCGGCCCGGGTACGACCGGGCCGGGGTCCCGAGCCGGCGGTTCGAGCGGCTGGGCACCCGGGACGGCGTCGCGCGGACGACGCTGCCGCCGGGCACGTGGAGCCTCGTCAGCGTGCTCACCGGCAACGAGCCCGCGCCGGTCGCCGGCAGCGTCCAGCTCGTGCGGTCCCTGCTGCCCCGGTACGAGCCGGACCAGGCGTCGATGCAGACCCTCGCGGCGGATCCGCGCTGCCGGGGCACCGTCGGGCCGTTCGACGTGCGCAACGCCGTCGCCAACGTCGTGCTGAACCGCGACGCGACGCACGGGCCGACGTCGGTCGTCCCGCTCTGGTGCCGGGACGTCGACGGCGGTTCGGCGGCCCTCTTCGCGGTGACGCTCCAGGACGGCACGACGTTCGTCACCGGCGTGCTCATCGGCCGGCGGGGCAGCACCGACGCCACCACGACGGACTTCGGCCGACCGGTCGCCGGTGACGGGACGTCGGACCCGGTCGTGCTCGCCGACCTCCCCGAGACCGGGGTGACGCAGGGCTCGCGGTTCTTCGTGCACGCGCCGGGCGCCGCCTCGCTCCGGCTCGTCGTCCCGGGGACCGACCGCACCCTCGCCGTCGCCGCCCGCCCGGACGCCGACGGGTTCGTCGAGCTGCGGCTCGGGGTGGCGGACACGGTCGTCTACGGCCAGGACGGCGTGGTCGTCCTGCTCGACGGGGACGGCCGCGAGACCGGCCGGGTGCCGCTCGCGTCGGCGTCCGAGGAGGACCCGCTCGCCCAGGACCTGGAGGGGCCGGTCAGCTGACCGGCCACCCGGCCGCCGCCGCGGCGACGTCGTAGCGGCGCAGGGCGAGGCCGGCGAGGAGCGGGTGCGGCGCGAGCGGGTCGGTGACCCGGACGCCGTACCCGCTCCCGTCGTCGCCGGGGGAGGCGAGCCGGGAGAGCCGGTCGGCGAAGAACCCGGGGGAGAGCAGGTAGCTCGCCACGGTGACGCGCCGCCCCGAGGCCCGCAGCGCGTCGACGACGTCGGCGGCCCGCGGCTGCGCGGCGGACAGGTACGCCGTCGTCACGGGCACGCCGACCCGTTGCGCGAGAAGCGATCCGACCTGCTCGACGTCGTCCAGGGCGCGCCGGTCGCTCGACCCCGCGGCGGCGAGCACGAGCGCGTCACCCGGCTCCTCGTCGCCGGTCGCAGCGCGGAACCCCTTCTCCCGCAGCCGGTCGACGAGCACGTCGACGAGCGCGTCGTCGGGCCCGAGCGCACCGGCGGCGACGGCGAGCCCGCCGGACGCCGCCACGGCCTGCGCGACGTCCGTGTGCACGTGGAACCCCGCCGAGAGCAGCAGCGGGACGACGACGCACCGGCGGCCGTCGGCGGCCAGCCGTGCGACGACGTCCGGCAGCCCCGGCTTCTGGACGTCGACGCTCGCGGCGACGACCTCGAGCCCTGGGCGCAGCGCCGCGACGTCCAGGCGCAGCTGTGCGGTCGCCCGGCGGCCGGCGGCGTCCCGGGTGCCGTGCCCGCAGCCGACAAGGACAGGCCGGAGGTCGGCGTTCGCGGCGGTCACCACGCCATCATGCCGCCGGACCTTGCCGCTCGTGCTCGCGACAGGTACCGTTCGGCGCCCTTCCGGGCCCGCGGAAGGGTACGCGGCGCGAGCATCAGCGGTCGACGACGGCGAGCCGGTAGCCGCGCTTGACGACGGTCTCGACGACACCGGCGCGGCCGATCCCGGCCCGCAGGCGGGCGACCGCGACCTCCACGGCGTGCAGGTCGCTCGCCCCCGGCATCGTCGCGAGCAGCCGGTGCCGGTCGACGACCTCGCCGGGGGAGCGGGACAGCGCCCGCAGCAGCGCCATCGGGACCGGCGAGAGCTGCAGCGGGGCACCGTCCAGGCGGACCTCGTGGCCGCGCACCTCGAGGAGCCCGGCCTGCGTGCGGACGCGGCGCAGCCGGGTCGCGAGGAGGTGCTCGGCCACCGCGCGGGCCACGGCCCCGGCGTCCGCGCCGGCGTCGGCGCCGACGGGGACCAGCGGGACGAGCCCGGCACCCGTGAGGTGCTGCGCCGCCCCGGCGTCCGTGCACGCGACGACCACGTCGTCCGGTCGCAGCGGCGGGACGCCGCCGAAGGGGGCGGCCCGGCACGCCTCGACGACGACGCGCGCACCGGCGAGGTCGCCGACGACGACGGCGTCGACGTCCCACCGGGGGCCGGGTGCGGGGCCGGCCGGCCGCGGGTCCGGCCCGGTGCTGGTGCGGGCGCCCAGGACCGCGAACGCGTCGACGAGGGCGTCACCGGCGTCGGCGCCGAGCGCCATGACGGAGAAGCCGGCGAGCGGCGGCCTCGTCACCCGGCACCACCCTCTCCGCCCGACGGTGGCCGACCGCCCTGACCGGGACCGACCGGTCCATCGTGCGGGGGCAGCCGCCCTCCCGTGTCTCAGGGGCGTTTCGGCGGTGTTGCGGCCGTGCCGCGCGGTCGCGCCCGCGGGACGCCTCGCCGGGTGGTGGACCGGGCGCCGGGCACCGCCCGCGCCGTCCTAGACTCGCGACGTGACCGAGACGACACCGGACCTCAAGCCCCGCAGCCGCGACGTGACGGACGGCCTCGAGAAGGCCGCCTCGCGCGGCATGCTCCGCGCCGTCGGCATGGGCGACGAGGACTTCGCCAAGCCGCAGATCGGCGTGGCCAGCTCGTGGAACGAGATCACCCCCTGCAACCTGTCGCTGGACCGGCTCGCGAAGGCGAGCAAGGACGGCGTCCACGCCGCGGGCGGGTACCCCCTGGAGTTCGGGACGATCAGCGTCAGCGACGGGATCTCCATGGGCCACGAGGGGATGCACTTCTCCCTCGTGAGCCGCGAGATCATCGCCGACAGCGTCGAGACCGTCATGCAGGCCGAGCGCCTCGACGGCTCGGTGCTGCTCGCCGGCTGCGACAAGTCCCTGCCCGGGATGCTCATGGCCGCCGCGCGGCTCGACCTCGCGAGCGTCTTCCTCTACGCGGGCTCGATCCTGCCGGGCCTGGCCAAGCTCACCGACGGCACCGAGAAGGAAGTCACGATCATCGACGCCTTCGAGGCCGTCGGTGCGTGCGCCCGCGGGCTCATGAGCCGCGAGGACGTCGACATCATCGAGCGGGCGATCTGCCCCGGCGAGGGCGCCTGCGGCGGCATGTACACCGCGAACACGATGGCGAGCGCCGCCGAGGCCCTCGGCATGTCGCTGCCGGGCAGCGCCGCGCCGCCCGCCACCGACCGCCGGCGGGACGGGTACGCCCGCAAGTCCGGCGAGGCCGTCGTCAACCTGCTCCGGCAGGGCATCACGGCCCGGCAGATCCTCACCCGCGAGGCCTTCGAGAACGCGATCGCCGTCGTCATGGCGTTCGGCGGCTCGACGAACGCCGTGCTGCACCTGCTCGCGATCGCGAACGAGGCGGAGGTCGACCTGACGCTCGCCGACTTCACCCGCATCGGCAACAAGGTCCCGCACCTCGCCGACGTCAAGCCGTTCGGCCGCTACGTCATGACGGACGTCGACCGGGTCGGCGGCGTCCCCGTCGTCATGAAGGCGCTCCTGGACGCCGGTCTGCTGCACGGCGACGTGCTCACCGTCACCGGCAAGACGATGGCGGAGAACCTCGCCGACATCGCGCCGCCGGACCTCGACGGCAAGGTCGTCCGGGCGCTGTCCGAGCCGATCCACCGCTCGGGCGGCATCACGGTGCTGTCCGGCTCGTTCGCCCCCGACGGTGCCGTCGTCAAGAGCGCCGGCTTCGACTCGGACGTCTTCGAGGGCACCGCCCGCGTGTTCGACCGCGAGCGGGCCGCGCTCGACGCGCTCGAGGACGGCACGATCACCGCCGGCGACGTCGTCGTCATCCGCTACGAGGGCCCCAAGGGCGGCCCGGGGATGCGCGAGATGCTCGCCATCACCGGGGCGATCAAGGGCGCGGGCCTGGGCAAGGACGTCCTGCTCGTCACCGACGGCCGGTTCTCCGGCGGCACGACCGGTCTGTGCGTCGGGCACGTCGCGCCCGAGGCCGTGGACGGCGGCCCGATCGCGTTCGTCGAGGACGGTGACCGGATCCGGCTCGACGTCGCGCAGGGCACCGTCGACCTGCTCGTCGACGACGAGGTGCTCGCCAAGCGCCGGGTCGGCTGGGAGCCGCTCCCGGCGCGCTACACCCGGGGCGTCCTCGCGAAGTACGCCAAGCTCGTCGGCTCGGCCTCGGGGGGCGCGGTCTGCGGCTGAGACCCGGCCCGTCGGGCCGGCGGGCCGCCCGGCCGTAGCCCCCGACGGCCACGCCGGGTCATCCGATCGGCTCACCTTTGCGAACGCACGGCGTGTCTGCCGTCACGGTGAGCAATCATCCGCCCGTGCTCCCGACGTCGCAGACGCGTGCAGCGGCCGTGTCGTTGGTCGTCCGCGTGCTCGGCTGGGTGGCGCTCGCCGCGTCGGTCGGGGCGTCCACGGCCAAGCTCGTCCCGCTGGACCGGCTCGCGCTGCCCGCCGTGCTGGTGGGCGCGCTCGCCGTCGCGGCCCAGGTCCGCGCGGCCCGGCGCGCCGCGCAAGAGGTCCGCCGCACCTGGGCCTGCTTCGCGGGGGCCACCGCGCTGTGGGTGCTCGCCCTGCTCGGTGCCGCATCGGGATGGTCCGGCCTCCTGGTGTGGGGATGGCTGCGTGCGGGTGCCCTGCTCCTCGCCCTCGCCGCCGTCCTGCTCGCCCGCGGCGCATGGCACGGGGTGCGGAGCTGGGCGCTGCTGCTCCTCGACGGCTCGGCCGTCGGGCTGGCCGCCTTCGTCATCTTCTGGATCGTGCTGCGGAGCAGCCCGGCGTCGAGCGGCGGCTGGGACGGCGTCCACCCGGCCCTGCTGTGGCTGCCCGCCGACCTCGTCGCGGCGAGCCTGGTCACCGGGCTGGGCGTCCGGTCGGGCGTCGGTGTCCGGGTGCCGTCGGTGCTCGTCGTCGTCGCGGCCGTCGGCACGGCCGCCTCGGACGCCGCGTGGGTGCTCACCGGGGACGCCGGCAGCGGTACCGGTGGCTGGGTCGCGGTCCTGGTGCTGCTCGCGGCCGCCGGGCGGGTCGGCGGTCCGCTCTGGCAGGCCGGTCCGGAGGACTCCGGGCCCGTCGGACCCGGTCGGTTGTCCCAGGTGCTCTGCGCGCCGGCGGTCGCGCTCTCCCTCGTCGCCCGGCACGACGTCGTGACGATCGGGGCGACCGCGGTGCTGCTCACCGCACTGGGGATCCAGATCGGTGTCGTCCACCGGCAGAACCTCGCGCTGTGGGCGGCCGTGGCGCTCCAGGCACGCCGGCTGGACGACCTCCTCGCGGACAGCAGGGACGCACTGCTGCAGGTCTCGCCGGACGGCCGCGTCGACTTCGCCAGCGAGGCCGTCCGGGAGCTGCTCGGCGTGCCCCCGCACGAGCTCGTGGGCCGCCGGCTCGCCGAGCGGATGCACCCCGAGGACGACGACCTCGGCAGGGCGGGCGAACCGGACGGGCCGCTGGTCGACGGGCGGATGCACAGCGTCGTGGTCCGCGGGCGCCTGCGCCATGCCGACGGCGGCTGGCGGGACACCGAGTCGGTCGTGAGCCTGCGCGACGGCGGGGCCACGCCCGGCCTGACGATCTCGCTGCGGGACACCACGGAGCGGGAGCGGATGGCCGCCGAGGTCCGCCGTCAGGCGCGCACCGACTCGCTCACCGGGCTCATGAACCGGGCGGCCTTCCTCACGGTGCTCGACGAGCGGCTCGCGGCGGGCCGTGCCGTGGTGCTGTTCGTCGACCTCGACGGGTTCAAGTCCGTCAACGACACGGCGGGGCACGCCGTCGGTGACCGCCTGCTCCGCGACGTCGCGGCGGCGCTGTCCCGGTCGGTGGGGCCGGACGACGTCGTGGCCCGGCTCGGCGGCGACGAGTTCGCGGTGCTCGGCCGCGACGGCACGACCGCGTATGGCCTCGAGCTGGCCGCGGCCGTGCTCGACGGGCTGCGGTCGGCCGGCCGGGACAGGGACCCGCGTGCCGCGGGGACCGGTGCGAGCATCGGGGTCGCCTCCGGGCGGGGCGGCACGGCGGAGGCCCTGCTCGGCGACGCCGACCTCGCGATGTACGCGGCCAAGGCGGCGGGCGGCGCCCGGTCCGCCGCGTTCGAGCCGAGGATGCGCGCCGAGGTCGTCGAGCGGTCACGGGTCGTCGCGGACCTGGACGTCGCCCTGGGCGACGGTGCCGGCCTCGCGCTGCACGTCCAGCCGATCGTCGACCTCACCGACCAGCGGTGGGTGGGCTGCGAGGCGCTGGTCCGCTGGGACGCCCCCGGTGGTCCGCGGCCGCCGCGGGAGTTCCTCAGGGTCGCCGAGGAGACGGGTCAGATCGTGCCCCTCGGCCGGTGGGTGCTCGGGCAGGCCCTCGGATGGCTCGCCCGCTACGGCGACCCTTGCGCGGGGATCTCGGTGAATGTCGCGAGCCGCCAGCTCGCCGACCCGGCGTTCGCCTCGACCGTGCTGCACGCCCTGGAGGTGAGCGGGGTCGACCCGGCGCGGCTGACCCTCGAGGTGACCGAGCAGACCGCTATCGACGACCTCACGCGCACCGGGGCCCGTCTGCAGAGCCTGCGCGCGCTCGGCGTCCACGTCTCCCTCGACGACTTCGGCACCGGGTTCTCCTCGCTCGGGTACCTCGCGCAGCTGCCGGTCGACGAGCTCAAGATCGACCGCCGGTTCGTCGCCGGGCTCGGTCTGCGGGCCGAGGACGACGCCCTCGTCCGGGCCGTGCTGCGGCTCGCGGCCGACCTCGGCCTCGCCGTCGTCGCCGAGGGGGTCGAGACCGCCGAGCAGGCCCGGGCGCTCGCCGCCCTCGGGTGCCGCCGCGCCCAGGGTTTCCACCTCCAGCGGCCCGTCCCGGCGGCGTCCCTGGGTTCCCGCCGGCCCGCGGCGCGGCCGCGCCGGACCCCTCGGCGCCGGTCCCGCGCAGGGAGGCCGCGCAGGCGCAGGCGGCGGGAGGCTAGTCTCCCCGCGTGATCGCGGTGGCGACGACCGTCCTCGCCGCGACGTGCGCGGTGCTCGCCGCGGCGTCGTGGCTGGCCGAGGCGCGCCGCCCGAGGGTCTTCCCGCGGCGGGCCGCCGCCGCCGTCGCGGGGGCCGCCGCGCTGTGCGCCGTCGCCTACCCGCTCGTCCTCACGACGGACCCGGCCGGCTACGTCATGCCGCTCGCCGGGCACGTCCTGCTGCTCGTCGCCGCCCTCCTCGGCTGCGTCGGCACCGTCGGCATCGTGCAGACCGTGCTGCCCCGGGGCGGCGTCGGCGACTCGTTCGCGGAGGGCCTGCTCGTCGGGTCCAGCGCCGTGACGATCGTCTGGGCCGTGCTCTCGCAGCCCGGGGCGTCGGTCCCGGCGCGAGCGGCCGCCGTCCTCGTCGCGACGGTGCTCGCGGGGCTGCTCGCCGCCGTGCTGCGGATGTCCGTCACGGCGCGCGGGCACACCCTGGAGGCCCGGCACACCCGGCGGGCGACCTTCGCGTCCGGGGGGCTCGCCCTGCTCCTGCTCGCCGGGCTCGTCGACGCGGTCCCGGCGCGGGTGCCGGTCGTGCCGACGATGCTCCTCGCGGGCGGCGGGTTCCTCCTCGTCGCGTTCGTGCCCTACGCCCGGGACAGCCCGCAGACCGACCGCACGCGCCCGACGTTCGCGGCGCTCGTCCTGCCCTACGCCCTCCTCGCGGTCGCGGCGACCGCGGTGGGCATCCAGGTCGCCCTCGGCCGCGCGGGGGTCGTGACGGGGCTGCTCGTCGCCGTCGTCGGTTGCTCGGTCGTGGGCGTGCAGGTGTTCGCCGTCCGGGCGGGAACCCAGCTGCTGTCCGACCTCGAGCTGTCGCGGCAGCGCCTCGAGGCGCTCGTGGAGAACGCCCAGGACGTCATCCTCGGCCTCGACTCCGGCGGCCGGGTCGTCGCCGCCAACGCGGCCGTCGAGCGGCTCCTCGCCCGCAGCCCCGAGCACCTCGAGGGCCGCGACGTCGCCGAGATCGCCGTCCTCGACGACCGGCCCGCCGTCCGTGACGCGGTGCGGGACGTCGTCCACCGGCGGCGCGCGACGGCCAAGGTCGAGCTGCGGCTCGCGGCCCCGGCCGACGGCACGGCCGAGATGCGGCTGCGCGTCGTCGACGGCGGCGCGGTGGCGGTCGTCTCCGACGTCACCGACGCCGTGCTCCTGCGCGAGCGCCTCCAGCTCCTCGCCCGGCACGACCGGATGACGGGCCTCGTCAACCGCGGCGTCGTTCTCGACACGGTCGCCACGTGGCTGGCGAGCGGGGCGGCCGTGAGCGTCCTCTACTGCGACCTCGACGGCTACAAGGCGGTCAACGACCGGTTCGGGCACCTCGCGGGCGACGCCGTCCTCGTCGAGGTCGCGCGCCGGCTCGAGACCGCGGTGCGCGGGATGCCGGCCGACGAGGGCGTCCTCGGCCGGATCGGCGGCGACGAGTTCGTCGTCGCGCTGCGCGGCGTGCACGGCCGGGAGGCGGTCGGTGCGGGGGAGCGGCTCGTCGCGGCGATGCGCCCGACCTTCCTCGTCGGGGACCGGACGGTGCGGCTCGGCATCAGCATCGGCATCTCCGGCACGGACGACGCGCAGCCGCTCCCGGCGCTCGGCGCCGGCTCCGCGGTCGAGGTCGCGGACACCCCGGCGGCCGAGCTCCTGCACCGCGGCGACCTCGCGATGTTCGAGGCGAAGGCCGCCGGGCGGGCGAAGGTCGCGCGCTGGGACCCGGACGTCTCGCAGCGCGCCCTGCGCCGCGTCGACATCGCGATCGGCCTGCGGCAGGCCCTCGACACCGGCCGGCTCGCCCTGGCCTACCAGCCCCTCGTCCGGCTCTCGGACGGCGTCGTCGTCGGTGTCGAGGCGCTCGTGCGGGTCGAGGGCGGCCACGACGAGCCGGGGGCGCTCGCCGCGATGTCCGGGTTCGTCAGCCCCGCCGAGCTCGTCGAGGTCGCCGAGGACACCGGCGAGATCACCGAGCTCGGCCAGTGGGTGCTGCGGCAGGCGACGCAGCGCGCCGCCCTGTGGCGGGCGCTCGGGCACGAGCTCTTCGTCACCGTGAACATGTCGGTGCGGCAGATGTCCGAGGCCGACTTCGTGAGCACCGTGCGCCGGGCGCTCGCCGACTCGACGCTCGAGCCCGCCCGGCTCGTCGTCGAGATCACCGAGGGCCAGCTCGTCGGCGAGGAGGACCCGGTCCGGGACGTCATCGAGGACCTGCGGCGCGACGGCGTCCAGTTCGTCATCGACGACTTCGGCACCGGCTACTCCTCGCTCAGCTACCTCAAGACGATGCCGGTGCGGGCGATCAAGCTCGACCGGACGCTCCTCGACGGCATCGGCACCGACCCGCGGGCGACGACGCTGGCCCGCTCGGTCGTCGGCGTCGCCCGGGCGCTCGGCCTCGTCGTCGTCGCGGAGGGCCTGGAGAACCTCGACGCGGCGCGCCTCGTGCGCGACCTCGGCGCCTGGGCCGGGCAGGGCTTCGCGCTGTACCCGCCGCTGCGCGAGGACGAGCTGCTCGACGTCCTCGTCGCGGCGCCGCTCGACCTGTCCGGCGGGCGGCACCTCAACGGCGCCCCGGCGCCCGCCGCGCCGACCGTGCCGCCCACGCCGACGGCGCCGGGTGCACCGACCGGGTCGACCCCGGCGAACGGCGTCCGGGCGGCCGCGCCGCACGTCGTCGACGTCACCGACTCCGCCCTCGCCGCCGCGGGCAGCGGGACCGCAGAGGGCCCCGGGCCGCTCCCGCCGGGCGCCGGGCACGCCTCGGCGGGCGACGTCCGGTCCGCCCCGCAGACCCAGGGGATCTCCCTGGGCGGCCGCCGGTTCGGGGCCTCCGGGCCGGTCGGCGAGGCGCCCCGGGCGACCGGCGGCACGGGTGGTGTGGCGGGCGTCGTCCTGCCCCCGCGCGTCGTCTCGGATGGCGAGACCGGCGCGCCGGCCGATTGACACGACCGGTGCCGCCGGAGAGTGTGAGCGTGTGCGTCTTGCCCTCGTACTCGGACGGCGCGCCGGCTGAGGTCCTCACGACCCCGCCGAGCGCGCGACCCCTCGCATGCCCACTCGTGGGCCGAGGGGTCTTTTCGTCTCCGGGGGTCGAACGCTCCCGGAGGGGCACCGACCACCTCGCCGTCCGCACGGGCGGCGGGTGACACGAACCGGGAGACCGGGCCGGGACTCCGGCCCGGGTCAGCCAGCCAGGACCGTCGACGCGACGGGGACAGGAGAGGGCCGCGATGTCAGGCCACCGCAGCGGCAACGATGCCGGGACGACGAGCACGCCGGGCGCGCACGCGCACGACGGGGAGTCGATGACGGGGGCCGCGAGCCTCGTCCGCTCCCTCGAGGCGGTGGGCGTCGACGTGGTCTTCGGCATCCCGGGCGGTGCGATCCTCCCGCTCTACGACCCGCTCATGGACTCGCCGTCCGTCCGTCACATCCTCGTGCGCCACGAGCAGGGCGGCGGGCACGCCGCCGAGGGTTACGCGTACGCGACCGGACGGGTCGGCGTCTGCATGGCGACGTCCGGCCCGGGCGCGACGAACCTCGTCACGCCGATCGCCGACGCCTACATGGACTCGGTGCCGATGGTCGCGATCACCGGCCAGGTGCCGAGTTCGTCGATCGGTACTGACGCCTTCCAGGAGGCGGACATCTCCGGCATCACGATGCCGATCACCAAGCACAACTTCCTCGTGACGGACCCCGCGGACATCCCGCGCGCCATCGCCGAGGCGTTCCACATCGCCGGCACCGGCCGGCCCGGCCCGGTGCTCGTCGACGTCTCCAAGGACGCCCTCCAGGCGGTCTCCCGCTTCCAGTGGCCCGACCGGATCGACCTGCCCGGCTACCGGCCCGTCGCGCGCCCGCACGGCAAGCAGGTGCGCGAGGCCGCGCGGCTGCTCGTGGAGTCCAAGCGGCCCGTGCTGTACGTCGGCGGCGGTGTCCTCAAGGCCCGCGCGAGCGAGGAGCTGCGCCGGCTCGTCGACCTCACCGGCGCGCCGGTCGTCACGACGCTCATGGCCCGCGGCGCGCTGCCGGACTCGCACCCCCAGCACCTCGGCATGCCGGGCATGCACGGCACCGTCGCCGCGGTGACGGCGCTGCAGAAGGCCGACCTCATCATCAGCCTCGGCGCGCGGTTCGACGACCGGGTCACCGGCAAGCTCTCGTCGTTCGCACCCGGCGCGACGATCGTCCACGCGGACATCGACCCCGCGGAGATCTCGAAGAACCGGGTCGCCGACGTCCCGATCGTCGGGGACGCGAAGGAGGTCATCTCCGAGCTCGTCGTCGCCGTCCAGGCCGAGAACGCGGCCGGCCGCCTGCCCGACCTCGGTGCCTGGTGGACCGAGCTCGACTCGCTGCGCATCCGCTACCCGCTCGGCTACACCGCGCCGCCGCCCGGCGAGGTCTCGCCGCAGCACGTCATCCAGCGGATCGGCCAGATCTCCGGGCCGGAGTCGCTCTACGTCGCGGGCGTCGGCCAGCACCAGATGTGGGCCGCGCAGTTCATCCAGTACGAGCACCCGAACACGTGGATCAACTCCGGCGGCCTGGGCACGATGGGCTTCTCGGTGCCGGCCGCGATGGGGGCCAAGGTCGGGCAGCCGGACAAGACCGTCTGGGCGATCGACGGCGACGGCTGCTTCCAGATGACCAACCAGGAGCTCGCGACCTGCACGATCAACGACATCCCGATCAAGGTCGCGGTCATCAACAACTCGAGCCTCGGCATGGTCCGGCAGTGGCAGACGCTCTTCTACAACGAGCGGTACTCGAACACCGACCTGCACACGTCCCACAAGGGCGAGCGGATCCCGGACTTCGTCAAGCTCGCCGACGCGTACGGCTGCGTCGGCCTGCGCTGCGAGCGGCCCGAGGACGTCGACGCGACGATCGAGAAGGCGATGGGCATCAACGACGTCCCCGTCGTCGTCGACTTCGTCGTCCACCGCGACGCCATGGTGTGGCCGATGGTCCCAGCCGGCGTGAGCAACGACGACATCCAGGTCGCGCGCGGCATGTCCCCGACGTGGGACCGCGAGGACTGACCCGGCGGCCACCGCCTCCCCGACACCCACCGCAGCCGTCGAAGGACTAGGACCCCTGTCATGAGCAAGCACACCCTCTCGGTGCTCGTCGAGAACCGGCCCGGCATCCTCGCCCGCGTCGCGGGCCTGTTCGCCCGCCGCGGCTTCAACATCCACTCGCTCGCCGTCGGCCCGACGGAGGTGGCGTCGGTCTCCCGGATGACCGTCGTCGTCGACGTCGACGAGCTGCCGCTCGAGCAGGTCACCAAGCAGCTCAACAAGCTCATCAGCGTCATCAAGATCGTCGAGCTCGAACCGACCTCGTCGGTGCAGCGCGAGCTCATGCTCGTCAAGGTCAAGGCCGACCTCCAGACCCGCACGCACGTGCTGGAGACGGTCGAGCTGTTCCGCGCCAAGGTCATCGACGTCGCCCCGGACGCCGTGACGATCGAGGCGACGGGCAACTCCGAGAAGCTCGAGGCCCTGCTCAAGGTGCTCGAGCCGTTCGGGATCCGGGAGCTCGTCCAGTCCGGCATGGTCGCCGTCGGCCGGGGCTCGCGCTCCATCACCGACCGCGCCCTGCGCTCGGCCTGAACCCGACCGCCTGATCCACGCCCCGACGGGCGGCCGCTAGGGTCGCCTGCGAACGCTCCACCTCTTCGAAGGAGATGCACCACAGTGGCCGAGATGTTCTACGACGCCGACGCCGACCTGTCCGTCATCCAGGGACGCAACGTGGCCGTCATCGGCTACGGCAGCCAGGGGCACGCGCACTCGCTGAGCCTGCGCGACTCGGGTGTCGACGTCCGGGTCGGTCTGCCCGAGGGCAGCAAGAGCCGTGCCAAGGCCGAGGCGCAGGGCCTGCGGGTCGTCACGCCCGCCCAGGCCGCGGAGGAGGCGGACGTCATCATGCTCCTGACGCCCGACCACGTGCAGCGCCACGTCTACACCGAGGCCATCGCGCCGAACCTCGTGGACGGCGACGCGCTGTTCTTCGGCCACGGCTTCAACATCCGCTTCGGGTACATCACCCCGCCCGCGGGCGTCGACGTCGCCATGGTCGCCCCGAAGGGCCCGGGCCACCTCGTGCGCCGCGAGTTCGTCGACGGCCGCGGCGTCCCGGTGCTCGTCGCCGTCGAGAACGACGCGACCGGCAAGGCGTGGGAGCTCGCGCTCTCGTACGCCAAGGGCATCGGCGGCCTGCGGGCCGGCGGCATCAAGACGACCTTCACCGAGGAGTGCGAGACCGACCTCTTCGGCGAGCAGGCCGTGCTCTGCGGCGGTGCGAGCAAGCTCGTCCAGTACGGCTTCGAGACGCTCATCGAGGCCGGCTACCAGCCCGAGGTCGCATACTTCGAGTGCCTCCACGAGCTCAAGCTCATCGTCGACCTCATGTACGAGGGCGGCATCGCCAAGCAGCGCTGGAGCGTCTCGGACACCGCCGAGTACGGCGACTACGTCTCCGGCCCGCGGGTCATCGACGCGCACGTCAAGGAGAACATGCAGGCCGTCCTCGCCGACATCAAGTCCGGCGCGTTCGCCCAGCGGTTCATCGACGACCAGGACGCCGGCGCCCCGGAGTTCAAGCGCCTGCGCGCCGAGGGCGAGCAGCACCCGATCGAGGCGACCGGCCGCGAGCTCCGCAAGCTCATGAGCTGGGTCAAGTCGACGGACGGCGACTACGTCGAGGGCACCGCCGCCCGCTGACGAGCGCCCCGCCCCGCACCACCAGCACGGCCGACGGCCGCCCCGGGTCCGCCCGGGGCGGCCGTCCGCACGTCCGCACCCGCCCGCGCCGTCCGCCCTCCCGTCCCACGTCCTGGACACCGCGTACCGCAGGACGCACCAACGGCCGCCAGGCCCGGCGTGTCGCGCGTTGGAGCGCTCTTGTGACGTCCTGCGGTACGGCCGGTCCGGATCCCGGACGGCGTCCGCACCGCCCGCGTCGTGCCGCGTGGCCACGTCGAAACGCGCACCCCCGGCAGCAGGTTTAGCGTCCGTCCCGCTGGTCACCTTTTGATCCATTAGTGATGTTCGACCCTGCGCCGTTCGCGGTGCGGAAGGCGGAGACATGCTTCTCGCAGCGGCCAGGACGGGCGGCAGCGAGCTACGGCTCGACGTCAACGGCCTCGACTATGCGATCCTCGCGGTGTACTTCGCCGTCGTCATCGGCATCGGTGTCATGGCGCGCAGGTCCATCGCGACGAGCGAGGACTTCTTCCTCTCCGGGCGGGCGCTGCCGGCCTGGGTCACGGGGCTGGCGTTCATCTCCGCGAACCTCGGCGCGATCGAGATCCTCGGGATGGCCGCGAACGGCGCCCAGTACGGCATCTCGACCGTGCACTTCTACTGGATCGGCGCCGTCCCGGCGATGGTCTTCCTCGGTCTGTTCATGATGCCGTTCTACTACTCGACGCGCGTGCACTCCGTGCCCGAGTACATGCGTCGGCGGTTCAACACCTCGAGCCACTTCGTCAACGCCGTGAGCTTCGCGGTCGCCCAGCTGCTCACCGCGGGGGTCAACCTCTTCGCGCTCTCCATCGTCATCGAGCAGCTGCTCGGGTGGTCGCAGCTCGTCTCCGTCGTCGTCTCGGCGCTGTTCGTCCTCACGTACATCACGCTCGGCGGCCTGTCGGGCGCGGTCTACAACGAGGTGCTCCAGTTCTTCGTCATCCTCGCCGGGCTCATCCCGCTCGTCGTCATCGGGCTGCACAAGACCGGCGGGTGGAGCGGCCTGCAGGCGAAGATCGACGACCCCGGGTTCTTCTCGACGTGGACCGGCACCGGCGTCGGCGGCTGGTCGAACCCGTTGGGGGACTGGGTCGGCATCGTCTTCGGCCTCGGCTTCGCGCTGTCCTTCGGCTACTGGACGACGAACTTCGCGGAGGTGCAGCGGGCGCTCTCCGCCAAGGACCTGTCCGCCGCCCGCAGGACCCCCCTCATCGGCGCGATCCCGAAGATCTTCATCCCGGCGCTGACGATCATCCCGGGCCTCATCGCGCTCGCGATCGTCCCGGCGATGAAGGGCCAGGACGCCAACTACAACGACGCGATCCCCGCCCTCATGCGGGACCTGCTCCCGAACGGCGTCCTCGGCGTGGCCATCACCGGTCTGCTCGCGGCCTTCATGGCCGGGATGGCGGCCAACGTCAGCGGCTTCAACACCGTGTTCACGTACGACATCTGGCGGCCGTACGTCGTCAAGAACCGCGAGGACCACTACTACCTGCAGGTCGGCCGGGTCAGCACGGTGGTCGGGATCGGCATCGGCGTCGGGACGGCGTTCATCGCCGCCCAGTTCAACAACATCATGAACTACATCCAGACGCTGTTCTCGTATTTCAACGCCCCGCTGTTCGCGGTGTTCATCCTCGCGCTCTTCTGGAAGCGGGCCTCGCCGTGGGCGGGTGTGTTCGGCCAGCTCGCGGGCATCGCCGCCGCCGTGACTTTCCAGCAGATCGGCCCGCGGATCGCCTACTTCCACGCGGGGCAGGACCTCGCGAAGCCCGAGAACGCGCAGATGATCAACTTCTACGGCGCGATCGCCGCGGTGCTCGTCGCCTGGGTCGTCATGGCCCTGGTGACGGTCGTGACGCCGGCGAAACCGCTGGACCAGCTCCGCGGTCTGGTCTGGGGCAACCCGGACCCGGACTCCCCGGACATCGCCTCCGCGACCGCGGTCCGGAGCTGGTGGGAGTCGCCCGCGCTGCTCGGCTACGGCGCGCTCGGCATCACCGTCGTCCTGTCGATCATCTTCCTCTGAGCGGAGCCCGTCATGGCTGAGCACGACGAGACGCCCGTCGGCGCGAACGACGCGAACGACGCCTCGGGCGGGCTGTTCGACCTGCGCTACCTCATCGGCGCGCTGTTCTCGCTCTACGGGGTCGTCCTCGTCGTCGCGAGCCCCTTCGTCGACGACACGAAGTCCGACGGCCTCGACATGAACCTGTGGCTGGGGCTCGGGATGGCGGCCCTCGGGATCTTCTTCCTCGGGTGGGCGCGACTGCGCCCGCTCGTCGTCGAGGGCGAGTCCGCGCTGGCGAAGGCCGAGCGGGAACGGCGTGAGCGGCAGCAGGCGGAGGAGGGCTGAGCACGCCGCAGCAGGTTCGCGCAGGTCTCAGCAGGCCGCTGACCTGCGCAGACGTGTGCGACGTCCGGCGCCCGGACCGTCCGTTCCACATCGTGGACGTTCGTGAAGGCGTTCACAAGCCTGCCTAGACTCGACGTCAGGTCCGCAGCCACCCGCGGGCCACAGGCAGACCTGAGAGGGACGTCGTGACCAAGCCCGTCGTGCTCATCGCCGAGGAGCTCTCGCCGGCCACCGTCGAGGCCCTGGGGCCCGACTTCGAGATCCGCTCCTGCGACGGCTCCGACCGAGGTCAGCTCCTCGCCGCGATCGCCGACGTCGACGCGATCCTCATCCGCTCCGCGACCAAGGTCGACGCCGAGGCGCTCGCCGCGGCGAAGAACCTCAAGGTCGTCGCCCGGGCCGGGGTCGGCCTCGACAACGTCGACGTCAAGGCCTCCACGCAGGCCGGCGTCATGGTCGTCAACGCGCCGACGTCGAACATCGTCTCGGCCGCCGAGCTCGCGATCGCCCTGCTGCTCGCCGTCGCCCGCAACGTGCCGCAGGCGAGCGCCGCCCTCAAGGACGGCAAGTGGGCCCGCTCGAAGTACACCGGCATCGAGGTCTACGAGAAGACCGTCGGCGTCGTCGGTCTCGGCCGGATCGGCGTCCTCGTCGCGCAGCGCCTCATGGCGTTCGGCACGAAGGTCGTCGCCTACGACCCCTACGTGAGCAGCGCGCGCGCCGGCCAGATGGGCGTGCGGCTCGTCGGGCTCGACGAGCTGCTCACCGAGGCGGACTTCATCACGGTCCACCTCCCCAAGACGCCGGAGACCGTCGGCCTCATCGGCGAGGAGCAGCTGCGCCGGGTCAAGCCGACCGCCGTCCTCGTCAACGCCGCCCGCGGCGGGATCGTCGACGAGGCCGCGCTCTTCGCCGCGCTCAAGGAGGGCCGCCTCGCCGGCGCCGGCCTCGACGTCTACGCCAAGGAGCCGTGCACCGACTCCCCGCTCTTCGAGCTGGACAACGTCGTCGCGCTGCCGCACCTCGGTGCCTCGACCGACGAGGCCCAGGAGAAGGCCGGTATCGCCGTCGCGAGGTCGGTGCGGCTGGCGCTGTCCGGCGAGCTCGTTCCGGACGCCGTGAACGTCTCCGGCGGCGTCATCGCCGAGGACGTCCGCCCGGGCATCCCGCTCGCCGAGAAGCTCGGCCGCGTCTTCACCGCGATCGCGGGCAGCGTGCCGGTCCAGCTCGACGTCGAGGTGCGCGGCGAGATCACCGCGAACGACGTGTCGGTCCTGCGGCTCGCGGCGCTCAAGGGCATGTTCCGCGACGTCGTCGAGAGCCAGGTCTCCTACGTCAACGCCCCGGTCCTCGCGGCCGAGCGCGGCGTCGAGGTCCGGCTCCTCACCGACCCGGAGAGCCCGGAGTACCGCAACGTCGTGACGCTCTCCGGCACGCTCGCGGACGGCACGCGCGTCTCGGTCGCGGGCACGCTGACCGGTCCGAAGCAGGTCGAGAAGCTCGTCGCCATCGACGGTCTCGACCTCGAGGTGCCGCTCGCCGAGAACATGCTCGTGCTGCGCTACACCGACCGGCCCGGCATCATCGGCGCGCTCGGCCGCCTCCTCGGCGACGCCGGCGTGAACATCGCCGCGATGCAGGTCGGCCGGGCGGCCGAGGGCGGCGTCGCCGTCTCCGTGCTCACGCTCGACTCGGCCGCGCCGGCCGCGGTCGTCGACGAGATCGCCCGCGAGATCGGGGCCTCGTCGGCCCGGCTCGTGACCCTCGACGACTGACCGACGCAGGACCAGGGCCCCGCCTCGCGGCGGCGGCCCGACGGAGGGACGACGTCCGGCCGCCGTGCGGGGTGGCCGGACGCCGGACCCGCCATGCTCCGCCCGGCCGGTGCGCGACCCCGCGCGCCGGCCGGCGTCAGGTGACCCCTGGCCCGCGGACGAGCAGCGCCGCCCGCCGATCCCGGCGGGCGGCGCTGCGTCCGCGGCACGTCGTGGCGCCACATACCGGACGGTGGTCCCGCGATGTGAGACGCACCCGGCGGCGGGTGCGGCCGGGGTTACCGTGGAGACCGGACGACGAGACCCGGTCGTCCGTGCGTCCGCCACCGGCCGTCCCCGACCACGGGACGGCGGTCGGGCGGGCGCCACGCCGGCGGGCCGTCGATCGACGGCGACGCCGAGGACCACCCGGACCCGTTGCGGCGCAACGGTTCCGGCTGCCCGTCGTCGACCGAGGAGCACCGATGGACGAGACCGACGCCCGCCGCGCCGTGCAGGAGTCGATGGACCGGCGGGACCAGGGCGAGAGCCGCTGACCCGCGCACCGGGCGGTCGCCCGGCCCGGCCGGGGCGCCGTCCGGGGCGCGGGTCNGCCCGGGGCGCGGGTCGCCGCCCGCCGTCGCGTCCGGCGCGTCCGGGACGCCCGCCGGTGGGAGGATGCCCGGGTGGTCGGACCTGACGAGACCGTGACCGGCAGCCCCGACGCGCGGCCCCGGGTCGGCGTCGCCGGCCCGAGCCCGCTCGCCGCGCAGGCGGGCGCCCGGGTCGCCGCCGAGGGCGGCAACGCCGTCGACACCGCGCTCGCCGCGATGATGGTCGCGCTCGTCACCGAGCCGGGGATCGTCTCGCTCGGCGGCGGCGCGTTCGTCACCGTCGGCCCGCCGGACGGCCCGCCCGTGACGATCGACGGCTACGTCGAGATGCCCGGCCGCGGCCTGCCGCCCGAGGCGTTCGGCCGCGGCGTCCGCGAGCTCGTGACCGAGTACGGCGGCCACACCGCCATGACCGTCGGCCACGGCTCGGTCGCCACCCCCGGCGTCCTCGCGGCCGTCGAACGGGCGCACACGATGTTCGGCCGGGTGCCGTGGCGGGTCGTCGTCGAGCCCGCCACCGACGCGGCCCGCGCCGGGTTCCCGATGGGTGCGGCGTCCGACTACTACTTCGGCTACGTCCGGGAGACCCTCTTCGGCGTCGACCCCGACGTCCGCGCCGCGCTGCACCACCCCGACGGCTCGCCGGTCCGGCTCGGGGAGACGGTGCACATCCCCGACCTCGCGGACTTCCTGGACCGGGTCGCCGACGAGGGCACCGCGGCCTTCTACACCGGCGACGTCGCCAAGCTCCTCGCGGCGGACATGGCCGAGCACGGCGGGCTCGTCACCGAGGCGGACCTCGCCGCGTTCGAGCCGCTCGTGCGGCCCGCGCTGGCCGTCGAGGTCGGCGCCTGGCGGCTCGCGACGAACCCGCCGCCCGCGATCGGCGGCCCGGTGCTCGCGGCGATGCTCCTGCTCCTCGGCGACCGGCCGCTGCCGACGGCGTCCGGCGGCTGGGGGCCGGACGACGTCGACCACCTCGTGCGCGTCGTCCGCGCCGTCCTGCGGCACCGGGCGCACGAGCTCGACGTCGCCCCCGACCGGGCGAGCGCCGGCCAGGCGCTCCTCGACGACGTCCTCGCCCAGGGCCAGGCCTGGCTCGGCGTCGCACCGTCGACCGCGCACGTCTCGGCGGTCGACGCCGACGGTCTCGCGTGCGCGGTGACCGCCTCGTGCGGCTACGGCGCCGGGATCGCCGTGCCCGGCACGGGGATCTGGCTCAACAACTGCCTCGGCGAGCACGAGCTGAACCGCGGGGGCCTGCACAGCCTGGCGCCGGGGGAGCGGCTCGCGTCGAACATGGCCCCCACCGTCGCGCGCCGGGCCGACGGCGCCGCGCTGGCGATCGGCAGCCCGGGCGCCGACCGGATCACCACCGCGCTGCTCCAGGTGATGGCCGGGTTCGCCCACGGCGGCGCGGACCTCCAGACGGCCGTCGACCGGCCGCGGCTGCACGTCGGCCGGGCGGCCGACGGCGCCGAGACGCTGCACCACGAGCCCGGCGTCCTGCTGCCGGACGGCGACGCGACGGCCGGCATGGCGCGCCGCGAGCACGAGCCCGCGTCGATGTACTTCGGCGGCGTCGGTGCGGTGCTCCGCGACCCGGACGGCACACTCACCGCAGCCGCGGACCCGCGCCGGGCCGGCGCCGTCGCCTACGCCTGACGTCCCACATCGCGAGACAGCGTTCCCGAGATGCGGGACGCCGAGAGTAGGGTTGGAACATGTCGCAGTCGTCCCAGCAGTCGGTCAACCTCGCCGTCGTCGCCGGCGACGGGATCGGTCCGGAGGTCGTCGCCGAGGGCCTCAAGGTCCTGCAGGCCGCCACGGCCGGCGAGGTCTCGCTCACCACGACCGAGTACGACCTCGGCGCGAAGCGCTGGCACGCCACGGGGGAGACGCTCCCGGACGCCGCGCTCGCCGAGATCCGCGGGCACGACGCGATCCTGCTCGGCGCCATCGGCGACCCGGGCGTCCCGAGCGGCGTCCTCGAGCGCGGCCTGCTGCTGCGCCTGCGCTTCGAGCTCGACCACTACGTCAACCTGCGCCCGGGCCGGCTCTACCCGGGTGTCGCGGGCCCGCTCGCGAACCCCGGCGACGTCGACTTCGTCGTCGTCCGCGAGGGCACCGAGGGTCCGTACGTCGGCAACGGCGGCGCGATCCGGGTCGGCACCCCGCAGGAGATCGCGACCGAGGTCAGCGTCAACACAGCGTTCGGCGTCGAGCGCGTCGTCCGCGACGCCTTCCGCCGGGCGGCGAACCGCCCACGCCGCACGCTGACGCTCGTGCACAAGCACAACGTCCTCACGCACGCCGGTCACCTGTGGCGGCGCACCGTCGAGGCCGTGGGGGCCGAGTTCCCCGAGGTGACGACGAACTACCAGCACGTCGACGCCGCGACGATCTTCATGGTCACCGACCCGGCGCGCTTCGACGTCATCGTCACCGACAACCTCTTCGGCGACATCGTCACCGACCTGGCCGCCGCGGTCTGCGGCGGCATCGGGCTCGCGGCGTCCGGCAACATCAACCCGGACCGGACGGCGCCGAGCATGTTCGAGCCCGTCCACGGCTCCGCGCCCGACATCGCCGGGCAGGGCAAGGCCGACCCGACGGCGACGGTCCTCTCCGTCGCGATGCTCCTCGAGCACCTCGGCCTCGACAAGGCCGCGGCGCGCGTCGAGCAGGCCGTCGCGGCCGACCTCGCCGAGCGCGCGCAGGGTCGAGTAGCCCGGTCGACGGCGGAGATCGGCGACGCCCTCGCAGCCCGCGTCGCGGGCTGACGGGCACGATCGACGCAGCGGTGCCCGGGGCGACCCGGGCACCGGCTCCCCGCCGCCGACACCGAGCACGACGGCGCCGGGGACCCTCCTCCGGGTGAGGTGGAGCATCCCCACCACGGCGCTGGTACGTTCGAAGACGACCCCCGGTGCCGCGGTCACCCCCGGCGGCGCCGCCGACGGCTGACGCCGTCGGGTGACGCATCTGAGGGAGCCCCCCGTGACGAGCGCTCTGCAGTTCACCCAGAACCTCACGGCCACGCCGACCAGCGCGCTGCGCCGCGCCGAGATCCTGGCCGACCCCGGGTTCGGCAAGCACTTCACCGACCACATGATCACCGCGACGTGGACGCCGGACGCCGGCTGGCACGACGCCGGGATCGTCCCCTACGGGCCGATCGCGCTCGACCCTGCGGCCGCCGTCCTGCACTACGCGCAGGAGATCTTCGAGGGCCTCAAGGCCTACCGGCACGCCGACGGCACCGTGTGGGCGTTCCGCCCCGAGGCGAACGGCGAGCGGCTGGCCCGCTCCGCCAAGCGCCTCGCGCTGCCCGCGCTGCCCGTCGAGGACTTCCTCGCGAGCATCGACCTGCTCGTCCGGACCGACCTCGACTGGGTGCCGTCCGGCGGCGAGCAGAGCCTGTACCTGCGGCCGTTCATGTTCGCCTCCGAGGCCTTCCTCGGCGTCCGGCCGGCGCACGAGATCAAGTACCTCGTCATCGCCTCGCCGGTCGGCTCGTACTTCTCCGGCGGCATCAAGCCGGTGTCGATCTGGCTGTCCTCGAACTACACCCGGGCCGCGCTCGGCGGCACCGGCGCCGCGAAGTGCGGCGGCAACTACGCCGCGAGCCTCGCCGCCCAGCTCGAGGCGGCCTCGCACGGCTGCGACCAGGTCTGCTTCCTCGACGCGGTCGAGCGCAGGTGGGTCGAGGAGCTCGGCGGGATGAACCTCTACTTCGTGCACGCCGACGGCCGGCTCGTCACCCCCGAGCTCACCGGCACGATCCTCGAGGGCGTCACCCGCTCCTCGATCCTCACCCTGGCCAAGGAGCTCGACCTGGACGTCGAGGAGCGCCGCGTCGACATCGACGAGTGGCGCCGCGGGGTCGAGGACGGCCGGATCACCGAGGTGTTCGCGTGCGGCACGGCCGCGGTCATCACCCCGGTGGGCCGGCTCGTGTGGGACGGCGGCGAGGTCGCCTCGCCGGTGACGACCGCGGACGGCGTCGGCGAGGTCACCGGCCGGCTCCGGCAGGCGCTCGTCGACATCCAGTACGGCCGCCGCGCCGACACGCACGGCTGGCTGCGCCGGCTCGCCTGAGCCCGGACTGGCCCGTCCGGGTGGAGGTCACGCCGACCGTCACCCGGACGGGCGATCCGCCGCCGCCGGAGTTCTCGGCGGGAGGACCGCCGTGCCGACGGGCATCACGACGCCCCGTCGACCGGAGGTCCGTGTGCCCGCTCAGCGCCGTCGCGCCCGTGCGACCCCCGCCGGTGCGCTCGCCGTCGCCGCGCTCGCGGCGGCCCTCGGGCTGCCGTCGCCCGGCCCGTCACCTGTCCCGTCTGGCGGGCCCGCGCCGGCACACCCGTCCGTGCTGCGCCCGGCCCTCGGGCCGGTCTCGGACCGGGCCTCGCTGTGGGTCTCCTGTCCGGACACGTTCAGGGTGGACTGGGCGCACCCGACGGTCGTGCTCGACGACGACGCCGTGACCGTGCGGCAGTACTCCGCGGCCCAGCAGGGCGGCCGCGTCTCCAGGGTCACCGTCGCGGCCGCGCACCGGGGCTCGTCACGGCTCGTGGCCCGCGGCGCGCCCCTCATCGGCGGCGTCCGGACGACGTCCGGCTCCGTGCGACCCTCGCCGACGATCGTCGTGGGCGTGAACGGCGGCTACTTCTGGCGCGGCGAGCCGGGGCGGGAGTGGAGCAAGGGCACCCAGGTCCGCCGGGGGCGCGTCCTGCACGCCCCGGCCGGTCGGACCCGGTACGTGGGCGCCGAGACGACCGGGGCCGTGAGCAAGGGCTTCGCGCACGTGAGCGGCAGCGTCACGGTGCGGGCCACGGCGAGCGCCCCTGCCGTCCGGCTGCCCGTCGTTGCCGTGAACTCGGCGGCGTCCGGGAACGGTGTCGCCGTCTACACCCGGGAGTGGAGCAACGCCCAGCGCCGCACCGGCGGCACCTGGGAGGTCGCCGTCCGCTCGGGCGTCGTCATCGCGGCCGGGCCCCGGGTGACCACCCGGCTCGGCGGCACCGCGGCCGCCGAGAACCGCTTCGTCGTCCGCGCCTCGGGCACGGCCGCCGCGGCGCTGCGCCGGGTCCGGGTCGGGCAGCGCGCGACGTACACGGCCCGGGCGGTGACGGACGCCGGGGGCGTCGTCGCCGAGTCGACGGTCGCCGGGACGACGCTGCTCGCGGAGGGCCGGCAGTGGATCCGCTGCGCGAAGGACACGATCCGGCCGCGGACGATGGTCGCCTGGGACCGGCGCAGCGGCGCGGTCTGGCTCGTCACGGTGAGCGGCGGCACCGGCTCGTGGCGGTACGGCGTCTTCGTCGGCGCGAGCCACCACCAGATGGCGGCCGTGGCCCGGGGCCTGGGCGCCACGGACGCCGTCCTGCTCGACGGCGGCGGCTCGACGACGATGGTGCTGCGGACGGCGTCCGGCGCCCTGCGCCGCGTCGACGGGCCGTTCGTCACGCAGCGGGAGCTGCCCGACATCCTCGGCATCGCGGCGGCGTAGCGCGCGGTGCGGACGGCCGCGCCGCCCGCCGGGACGCGCCCGAACGGTGGACGATGGTCACGACCACGGGTTCCGGTGTGCCACACTGACGGCACTATGCGCAGCCTCGTCATTATCGGCGGGCGCGTCGGCACCGCCTGAGGACCTCGACACCCGTCCCGGCACCGCCGACGCGCAGACCTCTCGCGACCCACTGCGAGGGGTCTTTTTCGTGTCAGCCCGCGCCTCAGCGGCCGCCGAGACCCGACCGATCCCATGACCCCGGAGAGCTTCCGTGACCAGCACACCCCAGCAGGACGGCACCGCCGCCTTCCACGTCTACGACACGACGCTGCGCGACGGCGCCCAGCAGGAGGGCCTGTCGCTCTCCGTCCAGGACAAGCTGGCGATCGCGACCCACCTCGACGACCTCGGGGTCAGCTACATCGAGGGCGGCTGGCCGGGGGCCATCCCGAAGGACACCGAGTTCTTCCGCCGTGCGGCGACCGAGCTGACCTTCCGGAACGCGACCCTCACGGCGTTCGGCGCGACCCGCAAGGCCGGCGTCGCCGCGGCCGACGACCCGCAGGTGCGCGCCCTCGTCGACTCGCTGGCCCCGGTCGTCACGCTCGTCGCGAAGAGCGACGTCCGGCACGTGGAGCGTGCGCTGCGGACCACGCCCGCGGAGAACCTCGCGATGGTCGCCGACACGGTGCGGTACCTGCGCAGCGAGGGCCGTCGGGTGTTCCTCGACGCCGAGCACTTCTTCGACGGCTACCGGCACGACCCGGCGTACGCCGTCGAGGTGCTCCGGGCGGCGCTCGAGAGCGGTGCCGAGGTGACGGCGCTGTGCGACACCAACGGCGGCATGCTCCCGGTCGAGATCGCGGACGTCGTCCACGCCGTCCACGAGGCGACCCGCGGTGCGCTCGGCATCCACTGCCACAACGACACCGGGTGCGCGGTCGCGAACTCGCTCGCGGCCGTCGACGCGGGCGCCGTGCACGTCCAGGGGACCCTCAACGGCTACGGCGAGCGGACCGGCAACGCCGACCTGCTCACCATCGTCGCGAACCTCGAGCTCAAGCTCGGGAGGAAGGTGCTGCCCGCGGGCCGGCTCGCCGACGCGACCCGGATCGCGCACGCGGTCAGCGAGATCACGAACGTCCCGCCGTACTCCCGGCAGCCGTATGTCGGCGCCAGCGCCTTCGCCCACAAGGCAGGCCTGCACGCCAGTGCGATCAAGGTCGACCCCGACCTGTACCAGCACACCGACCCCACGACGGTCGGGAACGACATGCGGATGCTGGTCTCCGACATGGCCGGCCGGGCGAGCATCGAGCTCAAGGGCAAGGAGCTCGGGTTCGACCTGGGAGGTGATCGCGAGCTCGTGACCCGGGTGACCGATCGCGTCAAGGCCATGGAGGCGGCGGGATACACCTTCGAGGCGGCGGACGCCTCGTTCGAGCTGCTCGTCCGTGAGGAGACGGACGGCGCCCGGCCGACCTACTACGACGTCGAGTCGTGGCGGGTCATCACCGAGTCGAAGCCGGCCGGCGACGCGGTGTCCGAGGCGACGGTCAAGCTCCTTGCCGGCGGCGAGCGGCAGGTGGCGACGGGGGAGGGCAACGGTCCGGTCAACGCCCTCGACCACGCGCTGCGCAAGGCGCTGCTGCCCGTCTACCCCGAGCTCGACAAGCTCTCGCTCGTCGACTTCAAGGTGCGCATCCTCGACGCGAGCAAGGGCACGGACGCCGTGACCCGGGTGCTCATCGAGACCTCCGACGCGTCGACGACGTGGACGACGGTCGGGGTCGGCGCGAACATCGTCGAGGCCTCGTGGGAGGCGCTGCGCGACGGGCTCGTCTACGGGCTGCTCCGACAGGGCGTCGCGCGCCGCTGACGCCTCCGAACGGCCCTCAGAGGTGGATCGCCGGCGTACCGGGGGCGACCCACCTCTGAGGGGCCGGACGGCCCGTCAGTCGTCGAGCAGGTCCAGGCGGGTCACCCAGAACGACGCCGTCGCCGGCGACGGGTTGCCGAAGCGGGCGTTGACGACCCAGAACGAGCCCTTGGCGAGGGTGCCCGTCGTCGGGACGTCGACGTCGGTCGACGAGAGCACGCCCTGCACGGTGCCGGACCAGCGGCCGTGCTTCTTCGCCAGCTCGACCACGGTGACGTCCTGGCCGCCGCTGCCGCGGACGTTGTAGAGCGTGTTCCCGCGCAGGTCGAGCCCGTCACCGCTCACCGTCGCCGGCGTGCCCTTGACCATGATCTCGGTGACCTTCGCCCGCTTCGGGTCGTAGCGCCACAGGCCGCCCGCACCGGAGTGGTTCAGCACGAGACTGCCGTCGCTCAGCGCGCGCACGCCGTTCGCCTTGAACTGACCGGTGGTCGGGAACGGTGCCGGGATCGGCAGTACCGAGACCTTGCCCTTGGGCAGGCCGTGCCTGTTGAGCGGGATCCGCACGAGCCGGTTCGCGAACGACTCGGTGACCCAGACGTCGGTCCGGGTCGCGACGAGGTCGTTGAGGAAGCCCGCCGGGTCGAGGGCGACCGGGACCGCGGCCTTCACCGCGCCGGTGCGGCCGTCGATCGCCCACACCGTCGAGGTCGCGCCGTCCGCGCCGGCGGCCCAGACGAGGCCGGAGCGCTCGGCGTAGTAGAGGCCGACGATCGTCAGGCCGGGCTTGCCGGGCAGGACCACCTTCGTCCTCCCGGTCCGCAGGTCGCCCGCGAGCAGCCCGCCGCCGGCCAGCGACCCGGACCAGAACCGGCTGCCGGCGGAGGTGATCCCCTCGGGCTGCCAGCCGACCGGCAGCTCGATCCGGTCGGGCAGGGCGGCGTGCCGGGCGGCGGTCGCGGGCGCCGCCTGGGCGGGACCCGCGGGCACGAGCGCGACCGCGAGCGCGCCCGCGGCGGCGGCTGCGAGGAAACGGGCTCTGCTCATCGTCGAGCGGCTCATCGTCGAGCGGTTCACGGGATGACTCCTCGGTGGGAGGGGACGGGTGGACGTGCTCCCTGGCCCTCACCACAACGACCGTCGTCCCGGCCGCGTTCACCCGAACGGAGGAGTCACCGCTCAGTGATCAACTGGTCGCAGACAGCGATCAATGCGGCCCGCAACGGGGCAGCCCGCTCGGCGAACGCCTTCTGGTGGGCGGCGTAGGCGGCCTTCCCCTCCGGGGTCTCGACCGGCACCGGCGCGTAGCCGAGCTCGCGCAGGTCGTACGGCGAGGCCCGCATGTCGAGCTCGCGGACGTCGCGGGCGAGCTCGAAGCAGTCGGCGACCAGCTCGGACGGCGTCGCCGGGGACAGCTTGTAGGCCCACTTGTAGAGGTCCATCGTCGCGTGCAGGCAGCCCGGCTGGTCGAGGGCGACCTGGTCCTCGCGGCGCGGCTGCAGGGTGTTCAGCGGGCGCGCGGCGTCGGTGAAGAACCGGAACGCGTCGAAGTGGCTGCACCGGATCCGGTGCGACCCGACGACCTCGTCGGTGCCGTCCGGGCCCAGGCGCAGCGGCCACCCCGCGTGCCGGACGTCGCCCGGGTCGAGCCGGTAGACCATCGCCCACTCGTGGAGGCCGAAGCAGCCGAGGTGCAGCGGCCGGGACGCCACCGCGGTGAGCAGGGCGCGGACGTGCCGGACGGCGTCGCCGCGGCGGGCGAGGAACGCCGGGACGTCGAGGGTCACCGCCGCGCCGTCCGTGTCGTGCGTGCCGGTCGGCGCGGTCGTGTGGTCGCGCCACGTGAGCCGCTCCTGCGCGGCGGCCCCGGCGAGCGCGACGCCGGCACCGGGGTGCCAGCGCCGCAGCTGGGCCGGGCGCAGCGAGTAGTACGAGAAGAGGAAGTCCTCGACGGGGTGCTTGCGGCCGGCGCGCTCCCGGTGCCCGGCGGTGAGCCGGTCGACCCGTTCCGCGTGGGCGCGGGCGCGCGCCGTCCAACCGGGCTCGTCGAGCACGACGAGCCCGTGCGCCGCCCCGTGCGCCGTGCCCGCCGTCGTCCCCGCTGCCACCCCACCACGGTAACGAGCCTGCGCGGGCCGTCCGGCCACCGGTCGTTAGGCTGCGCCCGTGCGTATCGCGAGGTTCACGGCCGGCGGGGATCCCAGGTTCGGTGTCGTCGAGGGGGAGCCGGGCTCCGAGCAGCTCGTCGTCCTCACGGGCGACCCGCTCTACATGCCCGTGCAGCCCACGGGGGAGAAGGTCGACCTCGAGGAGGTCCGGCTGCTCGCGCCGGTCATCCCGCGGAGCAAGGTCGTGGGCATCGGCCGCAACTACGCCGCCCACGCCGCCGAGCTCGGCAACGAGGTCCCCGCCGAGCCGCTGGCCTTCCTCAAGCCGAACACGAGCGTCGTCGGGCCGGGCGACCCGATCGTCCTGCCGCCGCAGTCGTCCCGGGTCGACTACGAGGGCGAGCTGGCCGTCGTCATCGGCCGGCTGTGCCGCGACGTCCCGGTCGAGCGGGTGCCCGAGGTCGTGCTCGGCTACACGGTCGCGAACGACGTCACGGCGCGCGACCTGCAGTCGGCCGACGGGCAGTGGTGGCGCGCCAAGGGCTTCGACTCGTTCTGCCCGCTCGGGCCCTACCTCGTCACGGACGTCGACGTGCGCGACCTGCGGGTGACGACCCGGCTCGACGGCGTCGTCGTCCAGGACGGCCGCACGTCGCAGATGATCTTCGACGTGCCGACCCTCGTCGCGCACGTGTCGGCCGCGATGACGCTGCTGCCCGGCGACGTCATCCTCACCGGCACCCCGGAGGGCGTCGGCCCGATGGTCGCCGGG
>NZ_MWLL01000188.1 GCF_002198675.1 Kineosporia sp. R_H_3
ATGAGCGGGACGGGGGCCACGGCGGGGGGTGGCGTGCAGGTCACCGAGCCCGTCGTCGCCGGCGGTGCGCGGGTCGGCACCGTGCTCCTCACGTTCCCGGCGGCCGACGCGGGCGGACGCCGCCTGGCGTGGTCGTGGATCCTCGTCGCGGCGGTCGCCGCGGTCGGGGTCGCCGTGGCGGCCGGTTGGTACGTCGTCCGCCTCCTGACCCGCCCGCTCGTCGCGCTCACCGACGCGACGCGGGCCTTCGGGGCCGGCGACGTCACCGCCCGCCCGGCCGAGCGTGGCGTCGGTGAGCTCGGCGAGCTCGCCGGGGCCTTCGACCAGGCCGCGCAGGCGGTCGCGGAGCAGCAGCGGCTGCGCCGGCAGATGACCGCGGACGTCGCGCACGAGCTGCGCACGCCGCTCACCGCGCTCCAGGCCGGGCTCGAGGAGCTGCGGGACGGCCTCGTGGAACCGGACCGCGAGACGCTGACCCGGCTCCACGACCAGGCGCTGCGGGTGACCCGCACCGTCGCCGAGCTGTCCGAGCTCTCCGCCGCGGACGCCGCCGCGGCCGGTCTGCACCGGGGCCCGGCCGACCTCGGCGCCGTGACCGCCGAGGCGCTCGACGCCCGGCTGCCCCAACTGCGCGCCGCCAGGCTCGTCGTGACCCCGGACCTCGCGGCCGGCGTCCGCGTGGCGCTCGACCCCGACCGCTGGCACCAGGTCGTCGGCAACCTCCTCGACAACTGCGCACGGCACTGCCGCCCGGGGGACACCGTCCGGGTCGAGGTGGCGCCGGCGGAGAGCGGCACCGCGCGGCTCGTCGTCGCGGACAGCGGGCCGGGGATCGCCCCCGACGAGCTGCCCCATGTGCTGGAACGGTTCTGGCGCGGCCGCGACCGGCACGCCGTGGCCGGCTCCGGGGTCGGCCTCGCCGTCGTGGCCCGGCTCGTCGAGGCGCACGGCGGCACCGTCGACGTGACGTCCGACGGGGCCTCGGGCACCACCGTGACCGTCACGCTCCCCGCCCTGCCGCGCACCCCCGGCGCGCCGGACGCCGGGCGGTCGGGTCAGCCCCTGCGGAGGACGACGAGCGCGTCGACCGCGTGACGGTCGCCGTCCCCGACCGGGCGGAGCACCCGCTCGGCCCGCTCGACGGCGAAGCCGCTCTGCGCCGACGCGTCTGCGAGGTCGTCGAGGACGTCGGCCTCGGTGTAGAGCACCGCCGGGTCCTGCGGGCCGCCGACGCCCTCGGCGAGGTTGTCGCTGTGGTGCGCCACGACGACCAGCCGGCCACCTGGGGCCACGCAGCGGGCGGCGTTCGTGAGCACCGCGCGCCGGGCCGGCGCCGGGAGCTGGATGTAGACGACGAGGGCCAGGTCGTACGTCGTCGACGGTTCGAAGGTCGTGAGGTCGGCCCGCTGCGTGGTCAGCCGGTCGGCGTCCGCGCCGAGCCGCTCTGCGGCGAGCTGCCGCGCCCGGTCGAGGGCGACGCCGGAGAAGTCGACGGCCGTCGCCCGCCAGCCCTTCGCGGCCAGCCACAGGGCGTTGCGGCCCTCGCCGGCGCCGAGGTCGACCGCGGTGCCGGCCGGCAGTCCGGCGCAGACCTGCTCGACCCAGAGGTTCGGGCCGGCGGACCAGACGAGCTGGCTGCTCGCGTACCGGGTGTCCCAGTCGGTGCTGTCCACGCTGCTCCTCCGTCACGGCCGGAACGACCGCCGGTCGACGCGGACCGGCCTCTCGCGGCATCACGCTACCAGTCACCTCTTGACATCTCCGAATGTCCGGACATCCTATATTCCGTACGGTTCATCGCCCCGTCTGCCGTGCTGCCCTTGAACGTCCACCGCCGAAGGAGTCGCCATGAGCACGTCGAGCCACCGTGTCGTCATCGTCGGAGGGGGCTCCGCGGGAGTCACCGTCGCGGCCAGGCTGCGCCGCGCGGGGGTGCGCGACGTCGCGATGGTCGAACCGTCGCAGGACCACTGGTACCAGCCGCTGTGGACCCTCGTGGGCGGCGGCCTCGCCGACGTGGCCCGCTCGCGCAGGCCCCAGTCGTCCGTGATGCCCAAGGGCGTCACGTGGATCCAGGGGCGGGCCGCGGCCGTGGACCCGCAGGCCTGCACCGTCACGCTCGAGGACGGTCGGACGGTCGGGTACGAGTACCTCGTCATGGCCCCGGGCATCCAGCTCAACTGGGGCGGCATCACCGGGCTGCCCGGCGCGCTCGGCCGGGACGGCGTCTCGAGCAACTACGACCACGCGCTCGCGCCGCGCACGTGGGACTTCGTCCGCGCGACCACTCGGGGCACGGCTGTGTTCGCCCAGCCGGCGGGGGCCATCAAGTGCGCGGGGGCGCCCCAGAAGATCGCCTACCTCGCAGCCGACTACTGGCGGCGGCAGGGGGTCCTGAAGGACATCGACGTGCATCTTGTGCTGCCGACGCCGGGGATGTTCGGGGTCCCCGAGTTCGCCCGGATCCTCGAGAAGGTCGTCGAGCGGTACGGCATCACCGTGCACTTCAACAGCGAGGTCGTCGAGGTGGACGGCGGCGCGCGCGAGGTGATCATCAGGGACAACGCGAACGACACGAAGGAGCGGATCGGCTACGACGTCTTCCACGCCGTCCCGCCGCAGTCCGCGCCGGACTGGGTGCGGCAGGGCCCGCTCGCGGACACGAGCACCCCGGCGGGGTACGTCGCGCTCGACAAGCACACCCTGCGCCACGTGACGTACGGGAACGTCTTCGGCCTCGGTGACGCGGGCTCGACGCCGAACTCGAAGACCGGGGCCGCCGTCCGGCACCAGGCCCCGGTCCTCGTGAAGAACCTGCAGGAGGTGATGTCCGGCGGGGAGCCGTCCGCGGAGTACGACGGGTACGCCTCGTGCCCGCTGACGACCGCCCGGGACAGGATGCTCCTCGCGGAGTTCGACTACAGCCTCAAGCCCGCGCCGAGCATCCCGATCCTCGACACGACCCACGAGCATCGGGACTTCGGCCTGCTCAAGAAGTACGGGCTGCCGACGCTCTACTGGAACCTCATGCTCAAGGGCCTGGCCTGAACTCAGCCGGGCCCGGCGACGGCACCCACGGACCAGCCGCGCGCCGTCCAGTCCGCGACGACCGACCACCGGTCGCCGCGGACGACGGTGACGCGCCGCTCGACGAGGCGGGTGTCGGCGTAGCCCGAGCGCTCGACGGTGAGGCAGGCGACGCCGCGCGGGACGGCGAGCAGCGCCCGCTCGGCCGGTGCGGGCACGGTCGCGCTGATCCGCTCCCGGCCGCCGGTCACCCGGACGCCGCACCGCTCCGCGAGCTCGTCGTACAGTGCGCCTCGCGTGAAGTCGGCCTTGACGAGCGGTGCGGCCAGCGAGGCGGGCAGCCAGACCCGGTCGTGCGCGAGCGGGACCCCGTCGGCGAGCCGGACGCGTTCGAGGTGGAACAGCCGCGCCCGCTCCGGCAGGCCGAGTGCGGCCGCGGCCTCGGCGTCCGTCGTCAGCGACTGGTCGAGGATCTCGCTCGTCTGGGTCATGCCGCGGTTCTCGACCTCGCGGAAGAGCGAGTACAGGCTGCCGAGCGGCTGCTCGATGGCGGCCCGGACCTGGGTCGGGCGGCCGCGCGCGGAGTCCAGCACCCCGGCCTCGCGCAGCCGGCGCAGCGCCTCCCGCACGGTGTGCCGGGAGACGTCGTACCCCCGGGCGATGTCGAGCTCGCCGGGGAACGCGGTCGCGAAGTCCCCAGCGGTGAGGCGTCGGGACAGGTCACGCTGCAGCTGGGCCCACAGCGGCAGCGGGTCCTGCCGGTCGAGCGGGCGTGCGCCGGGGTCCGCGGGCACCGTGCTCCTGTCCGTGCCGGGCGGCCGTGCGCCGCCGTGTCCGGACAAGCGTACTCAGGCGAGCGAGATGAACAGCTTCTCGATCTCCTCGGGCGTCATGTCCCGGTCTGCCTCGTCGGTGAGCAGGCACTCGGCCAGGCTCGCGGCGACGAGCTTGTAGCCGGCCCGGTCCAGCGCCTTGGAGGCCGCGGCGAGCTGCGTCGCGACCTCCCGGCAGGAGCGGCCGCTCTCGATCATGGCGATGACCCCCTCGACCTGGCCGCGGGCACGGCGCAGGCGTGAGGTGATCTCCTTCTGCGCAACGGGGTCCATGGACCGACGGACCGGCCCGGCCCCCTGCTCGGGCTGCTCGGACATCGCGGTCAGTGCCCCTTGCCGATCATCCGGATCATGCGCACGTTGACCACGGCGAAGCGCCACAGCTGGATCGGCAGCGAGTGCCGCCGTCGCAGGGTCTTCGCGGTGGGCATCGGCGCGGTGGCGATGCGGTCGTCGACGTCGCTCATGACGTCCTCCTGTGGGGTCGGGCGGACCGGCCTGGCCGGCCGGGGTCGTTCGGCTCGTTCGGGCGTGCGGTCACTCGGGGATGAACGCCCAGCCGGGCCGGGCCTTCGCCTTGTAGATGAACAGGAAGTGCAGCAGGTGCTTGATCCAGTGCGCGCCCAGGCCGATCTCGCCGTACGTGTCCTTGAGGCTGCGCCCGGTCTCGGGGTACTTCACGGGGTCGGGCACGACGGGGTACATCGTCATCGCGGCGGCGGTGCCGGTCCGCAGACCCGCGCCGGCCGAGGCGATGCAGGCGGCACCCATGTGCGCCATGGAGGCGGTGTGCGTCGGGACCGCGGCGCCGGAACGCACCATGTCGGCGATCGACCGCGCGACCTGCCGGCCCATGACGCCGGACGGCATACCGGTGCGCGGCGGCGCGGGGGCGATGACCGTACCGTTCGGGCTCGTGCGCGGGCGGGAGATCGCGTGCGGCGGCGCGAACGCGATGCCGACCGCGAAGACGTTCGGGTAGGCCTGGGTGACGTACGTGGAGGGCCAGTCCTCGGCGCGCCACTCCTCGAACGGCTTGGCGGTGTAGTCCGCGTCGACCTTCGTGAAGCCGTTCGGCGCGAAGAGCCGTTCGGTGATGTCCGCCCCCGCCCGGTCGTAGGCCTTGAGGTCGGCGCCCCGGAACGGCGGGAGCAGCATCGCGAAGTCGAAGGACAGCTCGTGCCGCTCGCCGTCGAGCGTCTCGTAGTGGACGACGCCGGGCTCGACCCGCTCGACGTGCGCGCGCAGGATCGCCTTGACGCCGCGCTCGCGGAACAGCGACTCGGTCCACGTCTGGCTCGACGTGACGAAGCCCTGCTGCGCGAACGACATCCCGCCGACGCCGAAGTCGCCCAGCTCGTTCTCGTTGCTCAGGTAGACGATCTCGGCGAGGTCGCGCACCCCGGCCGTCCGCAGCTCGTGCTCGACGTTGAAGGTGTACTCGAAGGCGGCGCCCTCGCAGGTGCACATCCCGTGGCCCATGCCGATGACGATCCGCTGCGGGTGCCCCGCGCGGAGCTTGGCGACGACCTCGGTGAGGGCGCCGGCCGTCTCCTCGGCGTGGCTGGGCGTGCAGACGGACAACGAGTTCCCGCCGTCCGGGCCGAGTCCCGGTGTCGCGGCGAAGTTCAGTCGCGGGCCGGTGGCGTTGACGAGGTAGTCGTAGCGGAGCTGCTCCTCCTGGCCGGAGCGCTCGGGCGAGGTGTGGACGACGTCGACGCATCCGGTGGGGTCGTCGTCCGTCCCCTCCGGCCGGACGGCGACGGCCTTGGCCTGGACGTAGGTGATCCCCTTGCGCTTGTACACGGGTGCCAGCGGGAACGTCACCTGCTCGCTCGTCATCCGGCCGACGCCGACCCAGATGTTCGAGGGGATCCAGTTCCACTTCGAGTTCGGTGAGACGACGACGACCTCGTGCTGCTTCGGCAGGAGCCTGCGCAGGTGGAGGGCCGCCGTGTGGCCGGAGATGCCGGCTCCGAGGACGACGATGCGGGCCATGTTCAGGCTCCTTTGCCTGGGGTGTTCGGTGTGGCGGCAGGAGCGGCCCGGGGTGGACGCCGGGTCGTCGTGTGGTGCGGGCGGTGCTTCAGCGTGTGGTTCGGCGGGAGCGGGACCGGCTCAGCGGCAGGTGCACTGCTTGTCGCGCGGGACGCTCGCCATGACCTGGTCGACGTGCATGCCGCAGCCGGTCCAGGTGACCTTGCGGCAGCGGGGGCAGACGGCGGGGCTGCACATGAGAGGTGTCTCCTTCTCCCGGCCCGGACGGGGCCGTTGTCCTGTGGTCTTGGATCGATCGTATACCCCGGGGGGTATGTAGTCCAGTGTGCGTCGCCCGCCCGGCCTAGGAGGTGACGACGGTCCGGCCGGCCTGGGTCCAGGCGGTGATCCCGCCCTCGAGGTCGGCGACGTGGCCGAACCCGTCCGCCTGCATCGCTTCGAGTGCCTGGCCGGAGCGGTTCCCGCTGTGGCAGTAGACGGCGTAGGTCTTCGCGTGGTCGAGCGCCTGCATCTGCGCGACGAAGTCCCCGGCGTTGAAGTCGACGTTGACGGCGTCCGGCAGGTGACCGGTCGCGAACTCGGCGGGCGTGCGGACGTCGAGGACGACGACCGACGGCGTCGAGGCCAGGGACGCGAACGCGTCGACGCCGATGTGCTTCACGCCGTCGACGGCGGTGACGGCGCTCCCGGCGCTGCCGGACGACGACCCGCAGCCGGCGAGGGCCAGGGTCGCGGTGAGGAC
>NZ_MWLL01000189.1 GCF_002198675.1 Kineosporia sp. R_H_3
CGTACAACGAGACCACCGCCTGGCACCACCGCGCACACGTCGCTGCTTGACCAACCAACCCATGGGATGTCTGACCGCTCGGCCGGGCGGAGGCGTACGGTCGCCGTGCGAGGATCGGGGCACGTCGAGCCTGGAGGGCCGTTGCACGAGCGCGTCGCCGACAGCGGCCCCGGTACGGACGACCGCACCGACGCCCTCGACGCGCTCCCGGACAGCGGCCTGCACCGCGCCTGGCTCGTCGCGGGGGTGACGTTCGGCGTCCTCGTGGCGGCCGCCGCGTTCCGGTCCTCGACCGGCGTCCTCATCGAGCCCATCGAGGCGACCTTCGGCTGGTCCCGCGCGCTGACGTCCGGTGCGGTGGCGCTGAACCTCGCGGTGTTCGGGCTGGTCGCGCCGTTCGCCGCGGCCGCCATGGAGCGCTTCGGGCTCCGCCGGGTCGCGGTCGTCGCGCTGCTCGCGATCGCCGCCGGGACGTCCCTCACCCTCGTCATGACCCGGCCCTGGCACCTCGTCGTGCTCTGGGGGCTCGTCGTCGGCGGGGCGACCGGCTCGCTCGCCTCCGTCGTCGGGCCGATCGTCGCGAACCGCTGGTTCGTCCGGAACCGCGGACTCGTCACGGGGATCTTCGCCGCCGGGTCGGCGACGGGCCAGCTCGTGTTCCTCCCGACGATCGCCCGGCTGACGACCTCGCAGGGGTGGCGGTCGGCGAGCCTCGTCGTCGCCGTCCTCGCACTGCTGCTCGTCCCGTTCGTGCTCCTCGTCGTCCGCGACCGCCCCGCCGACATCGGGCTGCTGCCGCTCGGTGCCGAGGGCCCCGACGACCCGCGGATCTCCCGCCCGGCGGCGTCGACGGCAGGTGCCGTCCGGACGGCGCTGCAGAACCTCGCACTGGCCGCCCGGGTCCGCGAGTTCTGGGTGCTCGCCGGCACCTTCTTCGTCTGCGGCTGGTCGACGAACGGCCTCATCGGCACCCACTTCGTCGCGGCCGCGCACGACCACGGGATGCCCGCGACGACCGCCGCCGGGTTGCTGGCGCTCATCGGCGGGTTCGACCTCGTCGGGACCGTCGCGTCCGGCTGGCTCAGCGACCGGGTCGACCCCCGGTACCTGCTCCTGGCCTACTACGGCCTGCGCGGGATAGCCCTGCTCACCGTGCCCGCCGTGCTCGGCCCCGCCGTCGCGCCCCCGCTGCTGTTCTTCGTGGTGTTCTACGGCCTCGACTGGATCGCGACCGTCCCGCCGACGGTGGCCCTGTGCCGCGAGGCCTTCGGGCTCGAGCGCTCCGGCGTCGTCTTCGGCTGGGTGTTCGCGAGCCACATGGTCGGGGCCGCGGTGGCCGCGCAGTTCGCGGGCGTGGTCCGCGAGGTGACCGGCTCGTACTCGACCGCGTGGTGGACGGCCGGGGTGCTCTGCCTCGTCGCTGCCGCCGCCTGCCTCGCCGCCCGGCGCACGCCGGCCGCGGTGCAGCCCGCCGGGGCCGGCTGAGCGCCGTGGTGCGCAGGATCGTCCTCGCGCGGCACGGCGAGAGCGTCGCGAACGTCGAGCACCGCTTCGCCAACCGCGCGCTGGGGCCGCCGCTGACCGCGACCGGGCTCGACCAGGCCGACGCGCTCGCCCGCAGCCTGGCGGACCAGGGGATCGGGCTCGTCGTGACGAGCCCGCTGCTGCGCGCCCGGGGGACCGCCCGGGTCGTCGCGCACGCCCTCGACGTGCCGCTCGAGGTCGCGGAAGCGCTGCGCGAGTACGACGTCGGCGCCTTCGAGGGCACGACGGACGCCGCCCACTGGGCCGCCTACGAACGCACCGAGGCGGCCTGGGACGCCGGCGAGTGGACGGCGCGGACCGGCGACGGAGAGAGCCTCGCGGAGATCGAGGAGCGGCTCACCGGCTGGTTCGCGGAGGTGCGCGCCCGACCCGGGCCCGAGGTCGTGCTCGCCGTGTCCCACGGCGGCGTCCTGCGCCGGCTGCTGCCACGCGTCGTCCGGTCGCAGGACGCCGACCTGGTCCGCGGGCTGACCCTCCCGACGACCGGGTACGTCGTCCTCGCGCTCCCCGACGACCCGTCCTCGGCGGCGGCCGTCGTCCACGTGTGACGGTCAGCCGGCCGGGCCCGCCGCGCCGGGCGCCGCCGTCCGCACGGGGAGCATCTCGGAGACGAGGACCTTCGTGGCGGTCATCGGGTCGAGCGACGTCTCCATCGCCAGCGCCGCGTCGTCCACCCGGAAGACGTGGGACACCATGTCCTGGAACGGGATCGCGGCCCGGTGCCGGGCGAGGAGGGCGAGCGTCCCGGCGTACGCCTGCAGGTCCTCGCCGCCCACGCCCATGACGGTCAGGCTGCGGCCGCAGACGACTGCGGGGTTGAACGCCTCCGGCCCCATGTCGACGAACGCGCCGACCTCGAGGATCGTGCCGGCGTCCCGGACGAGCGTCGCCGACAGCTCGAACGAGCCGCGGAACCCGGTCGCGTCGACGACGACGTCGGCGCCCTCGCCGTCGGTGAGGTCGAGGACCTCGGCGCGCACCGCCGGGTCGGCGCCCTGCACGTCGGGGCCCACGAGGACCGTCGCGGCCCCGACGTGCCGGCGCGCGAGGGCCAGCCGCAGCGGTGACCGGTCGACGGCGACGACCTGCCCGGCACCCATGAGCGCCGCCTTGACGAGGTGCGCCATCCCGAGCGACCCGACCCCGACGACGGCGACCGTGTCGCCGGGGCGGAAGCCGCCCGGGCGGCGCGCGGCCGCGACCCGTTCGAGGGAGTGCGTGACCGCGAAGATCTCGGTGAGGACGGCGACCTCGGACGGCAGCTCCGCAGGGACCTTGAAGACCGCCGTCCCGGGCCGCAGGTAGAGCAGCTCGGCCCAGCCGCCGAACAGGTGCGGCGCGTGCTCGCACGTGAGCGAGTTGCCGTAGTTCTCCAGGTTGCGGCACAGGACGTACGCCCACGCGCGGCGGCAGCTGCGGCACGACCCGCACGCCCGGTTCGGCGCCGGCACGACCCGGTCGCCCACCTCGACGGCGCTGCCGTCGTGGGCGCGTGCGCCGCCCGGGCCGACGGCCTCGACGATCCCGAGGTTCTCGTGGCCCTGGATGATCGGGAACGGCGTGGTGCGCTCCATGGGCGTCCCGGCGTACTGCACGGTCTCGCCGCGGTAGGTGTGCTTGTCCGTGCCGCAGATGCCCGACGCGACCATCCGCAGGAGCACGGCGCCCGGTTCGAGCTCCGCCGGCACGGGGTAGTCCCGGACCTCGATCCGCCCCGGGGCCAGCAGCGTCGACGCACGCACGGTCGCCATGGGGTGCCTCCCTTCGCCGGTGCGCCGCACGGTACACGCGGGCGCCGCACCGGCCGCCGCCCGCTGACAACCCTGGCCGAACCGACTTGTCCTACCGGGACGAATCGCACATCACATCACGGTGTCTACCGTGACCCGATGCAGATTCGTGGTCAGGAGATCCTGCTTCCCACCTCCGCCGTCTCGGCGTTCCCGCGCCCGCACTGGTTGCAGGGCCGCGTCCTCGGCAGCCTCGCCGAGCCCGTCTACCGCAGCCACAACCTGCGGGTCGCCTACGAGGACGCGAGCAAGATCTGCGCCCGGGAGCAGGAGCTCGCCGGGCTCGACGTGCTCTGCGACGGCGCGCAGTACTACGAGTGGGAGGCCCCCGGTTTCCAGCTCGAGCCGATCTTCCACTTCATCCCCGAGAACCTCGGCGGCTTCGCGCCGTACGGCCCGCCCGGGGACGGCGTGAAGTATGCGCCGTTCTACAAGGCGACGGTCACGGGGCCGGTCGAGTGGAAGCGGCCGGTCTTCGAGGCCGTCGTCAACGCGATGAAGGGCGCGACGGACAAGCCCTTCAAGGTCGCGTTCCTCGGCCCGGCGCAGCAGAGCATCATCTGCGACGACCAGCACTACGGCGACGGCGTCGCGTTCGCGAAGGACCTCGCCCGCGCGATGAACGCCGAGCTGAGGTACCTGCAGTCCATGGGCTGCGAGGCGGTCCAGCTCATCGACGTGCTCGCGCCGTACACCCAGGACATGTGGCAGATCGAGTGCCAGGAGATCATGTTCGAGGGCATCGACATGCTGAAGTTCTGGCACGTCTGCTACGGCAGCGTCGACGGTCAGCGCGACGTGTTCGAGGCGAAGACGCGGGAGATGATCCCGCTCTTCGAGGCGTCCCCGGTGGACGTCGTCCACCTGGAGTCGACGAGCGCCGAGTTCGGTGACCTCACGGCGTACAAGGACTTCCCGACGGACAAGGTGCTCGGCCTCGGCGTCGTCGACGCGAAGAACTACATGGTCGACCCGGTCGACGTCATCGCCGACCGGATCCGGCGCCGGCTCGAGGTCGTGCCGCCCGAGCGGCTGCTCGTCGCGCCCGACTGCGGCCTGGGCTACTTCAGCCGCACGACCGCCTACGCGAAGCTGCGGAACATGGGCGAGGCCGTCGAGATCGTGAGGGCCGAGCTGTGATCAGCAGCGGCGACAGCTGAGCGCCGTCAGTCCGTGCGCCCGGACGGCGCCGGCCCGCCCACCGGGCCGGTCGGCGTCGTCCGCAGCGCGGTGAGCGTCTGCCACGCCCGGGTGGCGAGCTGCAGGTTGAAGCACGTCTCGGGGTCGGACAGGTCGTGGCCGGTGATCTGCCGGATCCGCTGGAGCCGGTACTTCAGCGTGTTCCGGTGCACGATGAGCGCTGCCGCCGTCGCCTCGTAGTTGCCGCCGCGGTCGAGGTAGTGGGTCAGGGTCCGCACGAGGTCGGCGCTGCGCTGGGTGTCGTAGGCGAGCAGCGGCCCGATCCACCGCTCGACGAAGCGCTCGACCTCGTCGAGGCTCTCGTTGCCGATGAGCAGCCGGTAGACGCCGAGGTCGTCGAAGCGGACGGCCCGGTCGTCCCACTCCGCGGTCTGCAGCAGGTGCATCGCGAGCCGGGCCTGCCGGTAGGAGCGCGGGAAGTCCGCGACCGCCGAGCACTGCTCGCCGACGGTGATCCGGGCGGTCCCGCCGCCGAGGTCGCGGATCACCGCCTGCCGCAGGCTCTCCCAGTCCGCCTCGTGGTCGGCGAGCAGGACGACCTGGGCACCGCGCGCGACGAGCAGGGTGCCGGCGGGCTCCTCGCGCGCCGCGTGGCGGACGGCCTGGAAGAGCGCGTCGTTGTCCTTCGAGCGGCCGTGGCCCTCGACGACGACGACCCGGTGCGGCCGCTGCAGGTCGTAGCCGAGCGCGGTGGCCCGGGCCAGGGCGCTCTCCTCGTCGGTGCCGGTGAGCAGCTCGTCGACGAGGTCGCGCCGGATCCGCAGCTCGCTCTCGGCGAGGCTGCGCACCCGGGCCAGCTCCATCGCGAGGATCGTCGCCCCGTGCTCGAGCGCCATCACCTCGTGCTCGCCCGCGCTGCCGCCCGGGTCGACGAGGCAGATGACGCCGAGGACGTCGCCCTGCGGGTGGGCCAGGGCGACGAGCGTGCCGCCCTCGCGGATCGGCCGGCCGGCCGCCTGCGCCCGCCGCAGCAGGGCCTCCCGGCGCGGGGCCGGGTCCTTCGGGTAGGGGTCGGGCTGGTTCGGGCCGGCCCAGGCGCGCAGGTTGCCGTAGCGGTCCTCGATGGCCACGGGCAGGCCGGTCAGCTCGTGGACGGCGCGCGCGATGCCGTCGCGGCCCTCGTCGGAGACCGCGACCGCGGTGAGCCGCGCGTGGATCTCCATGCTCCGCTGGAGCGCCTCGACGGTGCCGCGCAGCCGCTCGTTGACCGTGGCGAGCTCGTCCGCCGTCGCGAGCTCCTGGGCGTGGAGCTGCCGGTTGGCGAGCGCCGAGCCGGTCTGCTGGGCGAGCGCCCGCAGCAGGAACTGCTCCTCGGAGTTGGGCTCGGCGTCCGCGGCGACCACGAGGAACCCGTAGTCGCGCAGCGGGCCGCCCAGCGGGTACGCCCAGGCCCAGACGACGTCCTGCAGCGTCACCGCGCCGCCCATCGCGCCGACACCGGTGAGCTGCTCGCCGAGCCCGACGGTCGCGGTCGACCGGGTCGCCCCGCCCGCCTGCTCGATGCCGACGACGCGGCACCGGGCGAGCGAGGGGACGGCGGTCATCGCGAGGTCGAGGATCTGCCGCTCACCCGTGCTCTCGGTCATGAGCTGGCCGAGGACGAGCAGGCTGCGCATCGTCGAGAGCAGCCCCCGCCCGAGCTGGTGGGGGATCTCCAGCTCGGGGGCGCTCATGCGACCGCGAACTCTTCGGGCTCGACGTACCAGGGGTTCTCCAGGAGCTGCCCCGACATGAGCACCTTCGGGTGGGTGCGGAGCAGCTCCATGAGGACCTGGCCGTCGGTGAACCGTTCGAGGTCGTACAGGCAGAGGATCACCTGTGGGTACCTCGGCAGGAACCGGTTGAGCCGCGCCTCGTAGCGCACGAGGTCCTCGACGCCGGGCAGGTCGCGCAGCGCCCACGTCATCTCGCCGACGGCCCGGACGAACGTGTACCCGGAGCGGCGCACCGCGCTGCCGACGCCGGCCTCCCAGAAGTCGAGCATCCGGTCGAGGCAGAACGTGCCGTCCGGGATGTACGCGGCGTCCGAGGTGAGCAGGTCGAGCTGGCCCGAGCTCAGCGACGCCTCGACGTCCGCCTCGAGCGAGAGCGGCTTGGTGACCTGCTCGACGTCCGGGTCGTCCATGACGCAGATGACCTTGTCGCCCGCGAGGATCCCCTCACGCAGGTACGGCAGGAGGACCTCGTCGCGCTGCGCCGGGCCGCGGTAGAACGCGCAGATGTGGTCGCCCGGCGCCATCGCCATGCCCGGCCGACCCATCGTGATCGGGGTCGTCGTCATCGACGGGCCCCCGGTGTCATCGCCCATACCGTTCGAAGTGTCGCGCGAAGAGGGACTCGGCGTCCACGGTCTTGGGCGCGATCACCCGGGACACCCACGTCAGGTTGACGAAGTGCCGGGCGTTGACGTTCTCGGTGGTGATCGTGCCGCCCCACGTCCCGCAGGACAGGCTGAGCGTGAACGGCAGGCCGTTGCGGGGGCTGCCGGCGCCCTCGTTGAGGTTCTGGTTGACGAGGACCCGGGCGGTCTTGGTGCCGAACGCGAGGGCGTCGACGTGGCCGTCGTCCGCCGTGTGGATCCCGCAGGTGTGGCCGAGCCCCTGGTAGCCGGTGATCGCGTTGACCTGCGCGACGGCGTTCTCGATGCCGCCGGAGTAGCGGTAGAGCGCCAGGACGACGGAGAGCTTCTCGCCGCTGAACGGGTGCTCGTGCCCCACGCCGTCCTCGAGGACGACGAGGAAGGACGTCGGCTCGGGGACCTCGATGCCGGCCAGCCCGGCGATGACGCCGGCCGACTTGGCGATGACCGTCGGGCTCGGGATCTCCCCGCCGTCGGGCCACATGACGGCCTGCAGGCGTGCCTTCTCCTCGGCCGTGCAGACGTACCCGCCGAGGCCCTGGAGACGTTCGAGCAGGTCGTCGTAGATGTCGTCGTGGGCGACGACGGAGTTGTCGGCGAGGCAGCTCGTGGCGTAGTCGAACGTCTTGGCGACGGCGATCGCGGACGCGGCGTCCGCGACGTCCGCGGTCTCGTCGACGACGTGGACGGCGTTGCCGACGCCGACGCCGAACGCCGGGGTGCCCGACGAGTACGCGGCCTTGACCATGCCGGCGCCGCCGGTCGCGACGATGAGGTCCGCGGCCTTCATGAGCTCCTGGGTGTGGGCGATCTTCGCCTCGGGGAGCACCTGGACGAGGTCGGCCGGGGCGCCGACCTGCTCGCAGGCCTCCCGCATGTAGCCGACGACGGCGTCGGTGGTCCGCTTGCTCCGCGGGTGGGCCGCGAAGACGATCGCGTTCCGGCCGGCGAGGGCGCACAGCGCCTTGACCGGCGGGGTGGCGTCCGGGCCGGTCGTCGGGACGAGCCCGGCGACGACCCCGACCGGCTTGGCGATCTTGACCAGCCCGCGGGCCGGGTCCTCCTCGACGACGCCGACGGTCTTCGTGGCCCGCAGGTCGGACAGGACGCCGAGCACCCGGCGCTGGATCTTCGTCACCTTGTCGGCGTAATTGCCGAAACCGGCCTCGTCGACCGCGAGCCGGGCGAGCTCCTCGGAGCGGTCCTTGCGGGCCACGGCGTACGCCACGGCGGTCGTGAGCTCCTCGACCTTGTCCGCGTCCCAGTTCTCCACGACCGCCTGGGCTGCTCGCGCCCTGGCCACGACCTCTGCAACGTCCACGTGCCGGCCTCCCGCGTCGTCGTCCTCGTGACGGGCGCCGACGTCGGCACCCCGCATCCCGTCCCGGTGCACCGCGGCACGCCGAGAGGCTCGGCGGGCGTCCGCGGCGGCGATGGCGGGACGTGTCCGTGAGAGTACGTGCGGGCGGCGGGGCCAGCGTCGGCCCCGCAGGACGAACATCCGCGTCAGCCTGGTCCTGGCGAGCCGAGGCGTGATCGGGACGACGTGCTCAGACCGTGATCTTCCAGTCGACGGCGACCGCACCCGCGGCGGACGCGAGCACGGGGTTGAGATCGAGCCCCGCGATGGCCGGCCGGGTGACGAGGAGGTCCCCGGCCCGGACGACGACGGCCGCCAGCGCGTCGAGGTCGACCGCCGCCGTCCCGCGGCCACCGGTGAGCAGCGCGGCGCCGCGCAGCCCGAGGAGCAGGTCGCGGGCCTCGGCGTGGGTGAGCGGCGCCAGGGCGAAGGCCACGTCGTCGAGCACCTCGACCCAGATCCCGCCGAGGCCCACCATGACGACGGGGCCGAACGAGGGGTCGCGCAGCGCGCCGACCGCGACCTCGACGCCGGCCAGCTGCGGGCTCACGAGGACGGCGTCCGTGCCGGTGAGCAGGTCGGCCGCCGCGGCGCGGACGGCCGCGGCGTCGGCGAGCCCGAGCCGGACCCCGCCGGTGTCGCTGCGGTGCGCCGACCGTGCGACCTTGACGACGGCGGGGAAGCGTCCGGCAGCCGCTGCGGCGTCCGCGGCCTCGCCCGCGGTCGTGCACAGGGCGGCCCGGACGACGTCGATGCCGCTGCCGCGGAGCAGGTCCGCGACGGCGACCGGGTCCGTCGGGTCGGGCGGCGCCGGATCGGCGNCCGGGCGGCGACCCGGGTGCGGGCCCGTGCGGCCGCCCGGGCCCTGCCGATCGCCCGGGCGGTCCGGGCCGGCCAGTCGAGCACGGGGACGCCCGCCGCCTGGAGCAGGTCGGCGTGCGGGCGGGCCGAGCGGGGGGCGACCCAGCAGACGTAGACCGGCACGTCCACGCCCTCCGCGCGCAGCCGTTCGACCGCCGCCCGGACTCCCTCGACGCAGCCCGGGTCGGTCGCCGAGCGCTGCAGGAGCACCGGGACGACGGCGTCCACCTCCCCGGACCGGGCGAGCAGGTCGACGAGCGCGGGGTAGACGGTCGCGAAGAGCGACCAGGCCGGCGTGACGTCGACCGGGTTCGCCGGGCTCGCGTACGGCGGGAGCAGGGCCCGGACCTGCTCCTGGAGCGCGGGGCTCAGCTCGGGCACGACGAGCCCCTCGTCGGCGAGCAGGTCCGCGAGCTCGACGCCGGTGCCGCCGCTGTTCGTCACCACCGCGACCCGGTCGCCGCGGGGCAGCGGCTGGCCGTCGACGGCACGGGCCACGTCGAGGAGCTCCTGGCCGCTCGACACCTCGACCACCCCGGCCTGCCGGAACGCGCCGCGCCAGACCGCCTCCCGGGAGGCGAGCGCCGCGGTGTGCGAGGCCGCGGCCCGGGCCCCGGCATCCGACCGGCCGGTCTTGAGGACGACGACGGGCTTGTCCGCGGTGACGGCCCGGGCCCGCTCGACGAAGGCACGGCCGTCGGGCAGCGACTCCAGGAGGAAGCACAGGGTCCGGGTCGCCGGGTCCCCGGCGAGGGCGTCGAGCAGCTCGGTGACGCTCACGTCGCTCGTATTGCCGGGTGCGCAGATCTTCGCGAACCGGACGTGGTCGTCGTGGGCGAGGTCGTAGATCGCCATCCCGTAGGCGCCGGACTGGCTGACGAACGAGATCCCGCCGCCGCCCGCGGGCAGGCCGGACGCGATCGAGGCGTTGAGCGGGAGGTCGCAGTTCTGGACGCCGAAGCAGTTCGGCCCGACGACGCGGACCCGGTGCCCGCCGTCCGTGCCGCCCGCCGCCGCGGCGACGAGCGCGGCCTGGAGCGCGGCGCCGTCCGGCCCGGTCTCGGCGAAGCCGCCCGAGAGCACGACCATCGCCGTGACCCCGGCGGCCGCCGCGTCGGCGGCGACGGCGGGCACCGCAGCCGCCGGGACGGCGACGACCGCGAGGTCGACCGGGCCGTCGAGGTCCCGCAGCGACTGCCCGGAGCGGACGGCGACGACCTCATCGGGGAACGACGCGAGGTTGCGGCCCAGCAGGGCGCCGAGGGTGCCCGGCCGGTCCGAGGCCCCGACGAGGGCGACCCTGCGCGGCGCGAACAGTGCGTCGAGCAGCGGCACACCCGGTGCGGCGTCCGGCACGGTCAGGCCGCCGGCCCGAAGTGCCGCGCCAGGTCCGAGGGCCCGAACTCGAGCCGCCGGACGCCGAGCGGGTCGACGTCCCGGACGGCGGCGAGCTCGGCGGGGGTGGGCTCCGGGACGGTCCCGACGTCGTCCGCGACCGCCAGCGCGAACCCGGTGGCCTTCTCGACCTGGGCGACGGTGACGTCGGGGAAGGTCGCGAGGAGCCGGGCCCGGCCGTCGGCGGTGTAGTCGAGCACGCCGAGCTCGGTGACGAGCCACTGCGGGCCGCCGCCGGTGTGCCCGAGCTCGGCGCGGGTGCCGGCCGGCGTGACGTGCCCGAGGTCGGTGAGGAAGTCGACGGTCTCGACGAGGGTGCGGCCGCTGCCGTGCCGGGTCGTCCACACGGTGAGCGCCCCGATCGTCGCGGAGATGTTCGCGCCGCCGCCCCCGCCGCCGAGCTTGATCTTCGGATGCGGCATGCCGCCGATCGCGGTGACGTTCGTGTTGCCGTAGGCGTCGATCTGGCCGCCGGACAGGAACATCCGGTCGACGGCGCCCCGGCACGCGGCGTCGAAGAACTCCTCGAACCGCATCCGGTAGACCGCGTCGCGGTGCAGGGCGAGGTCGTTGCTCGTCGGCGGCACGAACGCCGGCTCGGGGTTCACCGCGTAGGTCGCGCCCTCGACGAGCAGCGAGCCGGGCGCGTGCGTGCGTCGGGCGACGTGCATGGCGACCTGCGCGCAGGGGCTGGCGAAGCCGTGGAAGACGACCTCGCCGTCCGCGACCGTCCGGGCCAGCGCGACGACGAACCACTCGTCGAGGGTCCAGCCGTCCGTCGACCGGACGGCACCGGCCCGTCCGTCGGTCTGCGCGCTCATCGGAAGAGCTCCTGCCACTGCTCGTCGGACGCCGACCACGCCGTGAGCCGTTCGGCCCCCGTGAGGTCGCGATAGGTCTGCTCCTCGACCCGGACGTACCGGTCGAGGTACGCCTCGAACGCGTCGCCGCCGGCGCTCGCGGCCTTGACGTACTCCGCGAGGTGCGTGCGGTCGTACGCGTAGCCGGGGTAGCAGGACGTCGGGTGCGCGCCGAACGGGGCCTCGACGACCGCCGTGACGACGTGCGCCGGGACGGTGACCCCGGCCGCGGCCACCTCCGCGGTGCTGACGAGCCGGTCGACGCTCGCGACGACGACCCGGGACGCGTGCGCGAACCGCTCGTCGAGGACGTACGGCTGGTCGAGGTGCAGGTTGCCCGCGGCGTCGCCGATCGGCGCGTGGAGCAGGGCGACGTCCGGGGCCAGGGCCGGGACGGCGGCGAGCAGCTGGCCGGTGAAGGGGCACGTGACCGTGCCCCACTCGGGGTGCAGCGTCGGCAGGTCGGTGCCGAGCAGCCCGCGGACCGGCAGGAACGGGACGCCCATCTCGGCCGCCCGCAGCTGGGTCAGCATCGTGACGCACGAGCTCTCGCGGACGACGAGGCTGCCGCTCTCCGCACCGCGCCGGAAGGCAGGGGCCAGCCCGAGGTCCTGCTCGAACCCGACGTAGCTCTCCTCGCAGACGGCCACGGCGCCGGCACCGACGAGCAGGTCGACGTCGATGCTGTGCGCGGAGCCGACGACCCGCAGCCCGGTCGTGCCCTGCCGGACGAGGGCCCGGACGAGGGCCATCGGCAGCCGCGCGGCGAGCCCGCCGCCGAGGGCCAGCGTGGCGCCGTCCCGGACGTGCGCGACGGCCTCCTCGAGCGTCGTCCGCTTGTCGGCGGCGAGGTGGAAGCCCGTCACGGCAGACCCGCCCGGGCGGCCGGCCGGGTCACTGGGCCGTCATCCCGCCGTCGGCCGCGACGACCGAGCCGGTCATGAAGGCGGCCTCGTCGCTCGCGAGGAAGAGCGCGACGTTCGCGATGTCGGTGACGTCGCCGAGCCGGCCGATGGGGTACTTGACGAGCGTGCGCTGGAGGCCGAGCTCCATGTCGCCGTCGCCGCGCGCTGTGAGCATCGGCTCCATGAGGGGGGTGTAGACGGTGCCGGGGCAGATGACGTTGACCCGCACGCCGCGGGACGCGAGGTCGACGGCCATCGAGCGGGTGAGCGCGACGACGGCGCCCTTCGCCGCGCAGTACGCGGCGAAGTTCATGACGCCGACGAGGGCCGCGACCGAGCCCTGGTTGATGATCGAGGAGCCCTTCCCCATGTGCCGCAGCGCGGCCTTCGAGACGAGGAAGGTGCCCTTGGCGTTGACGTTGAAGGACCGGTCCCAGTCGTCCTCCTCGGCGACGGCGACGGAGCCGCGCGAGTCCACGCCGGCGTTGTTGTAGACCACGTGCAGGCCGCCGAAGTGCGCGACGACGGCGTCGACGGCGGCGTCGACCTCGGCGGCCTTCGCGACGTCCGCGGTGACCGCGAGGGCGCGCCCGCCCTCGGCCTCGACGAGCTTGACGGTGCCGGTCGCGGCCTCGCCGTCACGGTCGAGGACGCCGACGGCGGCGCCCTCGGCGGCGAAGCGCAGGGCCGAGGCCCGGCCGATGCCGGAGCCGCCGCCGGTGATGATGGCGACCTTGCCGGCGAGCCGGCCGGTCGGCGTGCTGCCGGTCGTGGGGGAGTCGTTGGTGGTCACAGCGCTGTGTACCCTCCGTCGATGACCAGCGCGGAGCCGGTCATGTAGCCGATGCGGTCAGATGCGAGCAGGGACACCAGGTCGGCGACGTCGTCGGCGTCGGCGACCCGGCCGAGCGGGATCCGCGACTCGACGGCGTCCCGGAGCTCCGGGACGTCGAGCCGCCACTTGGTCATCCCCGTCAGCGCCATCCCCGGGCAGACCGCGTTGCTGCGGATCCCGTGGGCGGCGTAGTCGACGGCGATGGACCTCGCGAGCATGAGCGCCGCGCCCTTGGAGGTCGTGTAGGCGCTGCGGCCGGGGAAGGCGACCTGCCCGGCGACGGAGGCGATCGTGATGACGTGCCCACCGCCCTGCTCGACCATGACCGGCAGCACGCTGCGGGCGAACAGGTACGGGCCGCGGACGTTCGTCGCGATCACCCGGTCCCACTCCGCCACCGGCGTCGCGTGCAGCACGGTGGCGGTCTGGTCACCGGCGATCCCCGCGTTGTTGACGAGGACGTCGACCCGGCCGTACGCGGCCACGACCTCGGCGACGAAGGCCTCGACGGCGGGGGCGTCGGCGACGTCCACGGCGCGGGCGAGGCCACCGGGCCCGGCGACCGCGGCCGCGCCGTCCGCCGTGAGGTCGCACACCGCGAGGGTGAACCCGTCGGCGAGCAGTCGTGCGCACGTCGCGCGACCGATGCCCGACGCCCCGCCGGTGACGATCGCGACCCGTTGCGGTGCAACGGCTTCCGGGACGTCGGGGGTGCCGGTGCTCATACCGCCTCCAGGGTGCGCTCGGCGGCCTGCGCCGCGACGAGCAGCGGGTCGTAGACGGGGGAGAAGGGCGGGGCGTAGGACAGGTCGAGCCGGGCCAGGTCCTGGACCGTGAAGCCCGCGTGGAGCGCGGTCGCGACGACGTCGACCCGCTTGGCCGCACCCTCGCGGCCGACGAGCTGGGCCCCGAGGAGCCGGCCGCCGTCGCCGTGGACGAGGCGCACGTGGAGCTCCTCGGAGCCGGGGTAGTACTTGGCCCTCGACCGGTGGACGACGTCGGTGGCGTGCGCGGTGAACCCGGCCGCCAGGGCCTCGTCGAGGGTGAGCCCGGTGCGGGCCACCTCGAGGTCGAACACCTTGACGACGGCGGTGCCGACGATGCCGCCGAACGTCGCGTCACCGCCGGCCGCGACCGTGCCGGCGACCCGCCCGGTCTTGTTCGCGGTCGTCCCGAGCGGCACGAACGCGGGCCGCCCGGTGACGAGGTGCAGCGGGGCGACGCAGTCCCCGGCGGCCCACACACCGTCCAGGCTCGTCCGCATCCGGTCGTCGACGAGCAGGGCGCCGGCCGGCCCGGTGCGGGCGCCCGCCGCGGAGAGCACCGTCGTCGCGGGCCGGACGCCCACCGACAGCACGGCGAGGTCCGGCACGGGGTCGCAGGCGTCGGCGGCGTCGGTGCCCAGGCGCAGGTCGACGTGCTCGCGGACGTGCGCCTCGACGTGCGCGGCCATCTCGGCGTCGAGGTTGGGCAGCACCCGGTCGAGCCGCTCGACGACGGTCACCGGGCAGCCGCGCTCGGCGAGGGCCTCGGCCATCTCGAGCCCGATGTACCCGGCGCCGACGACGAGCGCGCGACCGATCCGGCCGGCGTCGAGCAGGCTGCGCAGGGCGATGGCGTCCTCGAGGGTGCGGATGGTGAACACCCGCCCCGCCTCGACCCCCGGCAGCGTCACCGCGGCCGGCGCGGCGCCGGCCGTGACGACGAGCGCGGAGAAGGAGATCCGGTGCGTGCGCCCCTCGTGCCGGTAGGTCACCCAGCCGCCGGGGGCGTCGACCTCGACGGCCCGGGAGTGGAACCTGACGTCGATGCCGCGCGCCGTCGCGAAGTGGTTCGCGGGGTAGGCGAGGAGGTCGTCGGCCTTCGGCACGATGCCCGCGAGGTAGTAGGGGATGCCGCACAGCCCGTACGCGACGTGACCGGTCGCCTCGAGGACGACGACGTCGAGCGTGGGGTCCGTGCGCCGGGCGGCGGAGGCCGCCGACATGCCTGCGGCCCCGCCACCGATGACCACCAGGCGCCTGGACATGACCGCCACGCTAGGTGCGTCGTCCGGGGCGGGCCATGTCCTCCACCACCTAAGGTCCCTGCCGTCTTTGGCGTTCGGGGACAGGGCTTTCCGGCGCGCAAAGTGACTGCGGCGGGCGTCCCGGGGGACGCCCGCCGCAGCGGGTGGGGCCTTCGGTGGTGCGGTGCCGGTCAGCCGCAGCCGCACCCGCATCCCGACCCGCCGGGGCGGGTCGTGAACGGGTCGGTCGCCTCGACCGACGCCGGGCCCGCCCGGCGGCTCCCGCACGCCGAGCAGACCCAGACCGCCGGGACCCGGGCCCCCGCCATGACGAGGGACCGGAACGTGTGCCCGCAGTCCGGGCAGACGAGCTCCCAGACGGGCACGACGGTCAGCCGCGCAGCTTCTTGCGCGCCATCTCGGTGCCCGCCGCGAGGGCGTGCAGCTTGTCGACGGCGATGTACCGCTGGAGCAGGATGAGGCCGCAGTCGGTGGTCACGCCGAGCTTGTCCGGGTCGATGTACTCGGCCAGGCGCATGATGCGGTCGCAGACCTCCTCGGCGGTCTCGGTGATCGTCGACTTCACGTCGATGACCCCGGCCCAGAAGTTCACGTTGTCCGGCAGCGGGTGGTTCTTGATGACGTCGAGCCCGGAGAGGTCGTCGGAGCGGCGACCGCAGTTCTCCAGGTTGAGGACGTCGAACTTCGCCTCGTAGGACTTCGGGATGACGGACGCCGTCGCGGACGGCGCCTCGCCCTTGCGGGCGGTGAGGTCGAAGACCTCGCCGGCCTGGGCCGTCTCGTCGGGGTAGTAGGCCGGCGTGCCGCCCCAGTTGCCCCAGCAGATGTGGACGATGATCTGTGCGTTCTGCACGCCCTGGACGGCGCGGTTGAACGCCTCGATCGCCCAGTCCTCGTAGAAGTACGGCCACGTGAACTCGTCGAGCTGGATGAAGTCCACGCCGAGGGCGTCGACCTCGAGGATGTCCTCGTTCATGGCCGCGGCGAGGTCCATCGCGCGGTCGCGCGGGTTGTCGTAGTAGAGGTCGTTGGTGCACTGGGCGAGCACCTGGACACCCGTGTACTGGACCTTCGTCGCCTTGCCGGTCGCCTTCTTCAGCGCCTTGGCCTGCTCGACCATGATGGCGCCGCGACGCTTGAGCTCGCCGTGCAGCGTGCCGGCGTGGAGGCGGCTGTAGATCGGGAAGCCGAGGTGGCCGCCCTTGAGGTCGTAGCCGAGCCGCTTGAAGTAGTAGTAGACGGCCTGGTCGGCGTAGTTGTCGCCGTGGAGGCGGCCGTCCGTGATGATGTCGAGGCCCGCCGACTCCTGGTCGTGGACGATCGCCTGCATCGCGTCCTGGAACGCCTCACGGATGAACGCGTCCGGCGGCTCCTGGTCGCCGGCCCAGTCCCGCACCGGCCCGGCGTCCCACCACCGGGGGTTCGGGTAGTTCCCGACCATGGAGGTCGGGATGAGGATCTCCTTGTCTCCGACACGCATGTGCTTCTCCTCGGTCTCGGCGACGCTGCCGGCCGTTGGTCTGCGCCCGCCGCACGCTGATGTGCGCCAGGTCACAGCTGATCGTCGGCAGGACCGTAGCCCCGCCGCCGCCGCGGAATCCGCGTGCGTGCAGGACAGAGTCCGCGGAGGAATTCGTCCTGCGGGGCCACATCGTCGCCGCGGGCCGCGGCGCGATACTCCGCAGACCCGCTGCCCGTCGTCGTGCCGAGGAGGCCTCCGTGTCGCAGATCGGTCCGGGCTTCCTCAGCCTCCCGCCCCGTTCGGTGAAGCCGCGCGCGGAAGGGCTCACCCACGTGCTCGACAAGGGTCTGTCCTACGTCGCGCTCGAGTCGCTCCTCCAGACGGCGGGCGACCACATCGACTTCGTCAAGCTCGGCTGGGGGACGGCGTACGTCACCGACGGCGTCAAGGCGAAAGTGGCGCTGTGCAAGGCGAACGGGATCCGGATGTGCCCCGGTGGCACCCTGCTGGAGATCTGCGACCACCAGGGCCGCATCGAGGACTACGTGCGCTGGCTGCAGCGGCTCGGCCTCACCCACGTCGAGGTCTCGAACGGCGCCTTCGGGATGGAGACGACCCGCAAGCGCGAGCTGATCCGCCGGCTCTCGCAGGACTTCACGGTGCTCTCCGAGTGCGGCTCCAAGAACCCGCGCGTCGACGTCGTCGCGGACGACTGGGTCGAGGAGATGACCGGGGACCTCGAGGCCGGCGCCTCGATCCTCATCGCCGAGGCCCGTGAGAGCGGCACGGTCGGGCTCTACACGCCGACCGGCGAGGTCCGCACCGAGCTCGTCGAGGCGATCGTCGGCAACCTCCCGGCGGCGAAGGTCATCTTCGAGGCCCCCCGCAAGGACCAGCAGGCCTGGTTCGTCCGCCGGCTCGGCGCCGTCGCGAACCTCGGCAACATCCCCGCCGACGAGGTCGTCGCGCTGGAGACGCTGCGCCTCGGCCTGCGCTCGGACACCCTCGACCTGCTGCCCGAGGACGGGCCGCACGCCTGCCTGCCCGAGCCGGCCGCAGCACCGACACCGGTGCCGCTCGGGCACCTCGGGACGGCGCACGCGCATCCCTGACCGGCGGCTCAGCCGTCGAGGACCGGTCGCAGGCCGAAGAGCTCGAAGACCGCGCCGTCCTGGAAGACGACGTTGCGGGCGATCCCGTCCGGCCGGACCGTGAGCACCTGGAGCGTGTGCAGCCGCAGCACCCCGTCGGCGTCCGGGCAGTAGGCGACGAGCGCCGGCTGCCCGTTCGCGGTCGCCGGCACCGCGCGCCAGCCCGTCCCGCGGACCCGGAACACGCGCTGCATGAAACGGCCGTAGTCCTCCCGGCCCGCGAACCACAGCGGGACCGGGGGCATCTCCAGCACGACGTCGTCCGTCAGCAGGGCCACGATCGCCGCCACGTCGGCCGCCTCGAACGCCGCGACGAACCGCTCGACGGTCGCTGCGACCGCCGGGTCGTCCGGGGCGCGCATCCCGGCCTCGGCGGGCAGGGCCGCGGCCAGCGTGGCGCGGGCGCGCTGCAGGGCACTGTTCACTCCCGCGACGGTGGTCCCCAGCTGCCCGGCGACCTCGGCGGAGCCGAACTCCAGGACGTCGCGCAGCAGGAGCACGGCGCGCTGGCGTGCCGGGAGCAGCTGCAGGGCGGCCACGAGCGCGAGCCGGACGCTGTCCCGCTGCGCCGCCCGGGCCTGCGGGTCGCTGCCCAGCTCCAGCAGACGGCCAGGGATCGGCTGGAGCCACGGCACCTCGACGTCGGGCGTGAGTGCCACGTCGGGGTCCGTGCCCGCAGGCCCCAGGCCCGACGGCAGCGGTCGGCGTGGCCTGCTCTCCAGCGCGGTGAGGCAGGCGTTCGTCGCGATCCGGTAGAGCCAGGTCCGCACCGACGCCCGTGTCGCGTCGTACCGGCCGCGCGCCGCCCAGGCCCGCATCAGCGTCTCCTGGGCGAGGTCCTCCGCGTCGTGCACGGAGCCGAGCATCCGGTAGCAGTGCACGACGAGCTCGCGGCGGTGCCTGTCCAGCGCCGGTCCGAGGTCCGTCCCGCCGGGAGCATCGACGCCGTCCACCCGCACCCCTCGCTGCCGCGTCCGCGCCGGCCGCGTGACGTCGTCCGACGGTACCGCCGCCCGAGACCGTCTCACGGCCGACCGATGAGTCCGCAGGGCCCCGCCGGTAGGTACGTGCACCAGCATGCGAGCCGGCCGGGCGACCGGTCGGGAGGAGGCACCGTGCACCGCGTCATCGCCATCCACTACGCCACGCTCGACGGCTTCGTCGAGGACCCCGACGGCTCGGCCGGCACACCCGGCGGCGGGTGGCTCTACCGGTACGGGCCCGAGACGCTCGCCGGGGACAAGTTCCGGCTCGGCGGGACCCTCGACACCTGCGCCCTCCTCTTCGGCCGCGTGACCTGGGAGGTGTTCTCGCGCCGCTGGCCGGCCCGGACCGACGACTTCTCCGCGCGGATGAACGCAGCCCGCAAGGTCGTCGTCACCCGGACCCTCACCGACGTGAGCGGATGGCACAACTCGACGGTCCTGGACGGCGACCTCGTCGACGGGGTGCAGCGGCTGCGTGCGGAACGCGACGTCGTCGTCATCGGCAGCGTCGGGATCGTCCACGAGCTCACGGCCCGGGACCTCGTGGACGAGTTCCGCGTCGTCGTCCTGCCGACGGTCCTGGGGACCGGGCGGCGGCTGTTCACCGGACCGGCCGGCGCCGACGACCTCGAGCTGGAGTCGGTCGAGCGCTCCGGGCAGGGCGCGCTCCTGCGCTACCGGCGGCCGGGGCGCTGACCCGGCCGCACCCCGGGGAGGGCCAGGATGTCGCCATGCCCGCACGCGCCCACCTCATCCTCTACGTCGCCGACCAGAGCGCTGCCGTCGCCTTCTGGCAGCGGGTGCTCGGAACCGCTCCGGTGCTCGACGTGCCGGGGATGGCCGAGTTCGCGCTCACCGACCGGACGGTCCTGGGACTCATGCCGGAGGCGGGGATCCGGTCGCTGCTCGGGCCGGGGCTGCCGGACCCGGCGCAGGCACGCGGCGTGCCGCGCGCGGAGGTCTACCTCGTCGTCGACGACGCGCCCGCGCACCACCGGCGGGCCCTCGCGGCCGGGGCGACCGAGCTGTCCCCGGTGTCGCCACGGTCCTGGGGGGCGCACGTCGGCTACAGCCTCTGCCCCGACGGGCACGTCGTCGCGTTCGCCGGGGCGTGAGCGCAGCCGCCCGGCGTCCGGGTCAGGCGGTGAAGAGGGTCGGCGCGCCGCCGGTGACGAGGAAGACCACCGGCCCGGCGACGGCGACGTCGGTCTCGCCGCGCAGCGAGGCGAGCAGCCCGGCCATCGCCTTCGCCGCGAACACCGGGTCGAGGAAGACGCCCTCCGTCCTCGCGACGAGGGACGCCGCCTCGTCGCCGGCGGGCGAGCGGCGACCCTTGGCCGTGCCGAGGAAGCCGTCGAGCACCGTCGGCGGGCCGGGCTGCGCGGGGGTCCCGAGGATCGCCGCCGCGTCGTCGGCGATGCGCCGGACCCGTTCCCGGCACTCCTCGGCGGGCCGGCTCACCGTGACACCGACGACGTCGTAGCCGGGGCGCAGCCAGGCGTGCGCGGCGGCGAGGCCGGCGTGGGTGCCGCAGGAGCCGGTGGCCAGCCACAGCGAACGCGGCCGGGACCCGTTCTCCTGCAGCTGTTCCGCGAGCTCCAGCCCGGCGGCGACGTAGCCGAGGGCGCCGACGCCGGTCGCTCCGCCGCGGTGGACGCCGTACGGCCGGCGGCCCTGCGCGCGCAGGTCGGCGCACACGGCGTCGACGCCCCGGTCGACCGAGGACCGGTCGTCGTCGCCGGTGAAGTGCAGGGTCGCCCCGGCGAGGACGGCGAGGGCGTGGTTGCCGACCGGGCCCTGCGGGGGCGGGGACCCGAAGGTCACGAGGGTCGTGTCGAGGCCGCGGGTGCGGGCGGCCAGCGCCGCGAGCATCGCCCAGTTCGACTGCGGGCCGCCGCCCGTGACGAGGCAGTCCGCGCCCTGCGCGAGGGCGTCGGCGAGCAGGTACTCCAGGCCGCGGACCTTGTTGCCGCCCAGGCCGAGCCCGGTGAGGTCGTCGCGCTTGAGCCAGATCTCGACGCCGAGGGCGTCGGAGAGCCGCGGCGCCGGCTGCAGGGGAGTGGGCAGGGTGCCGAGGCGCACCCGCGGGACGTCGAGCAGGCCCCCGCTCACGCCGTCCCCGCCGGTCCGCCGCCGGCCAGCACGCGGTCGACGAACGCCGTCGCGGCGCCGAGCGCGTTGACCGGGTCGAGGGCGGCGTCGAGCTCGTCGGCGCTGAGGCCGCCGGGCCCGACGATGCCGGCGTCGGTGAGCGCCGTCCGCAGGTCGACGCCGCGCTCGACGCCCTTCATCGTCGCGGCGTAGACCGTCTCGTGGGCGACGTGCTTGCCGACCCGGTCCGCGAGCCGGCGCATGACCGGTTCCGACATCGGGTAGCCGCGCTGGGCATCGAGGTTGGCGCGCATCCTGGCCCCGTCGACCTGGAGCCCTTCGAGGAGCTTCGCGGCGAAGCCGAGCGCGGCGCCGGTGAGCAGGCTGCTCTCCGGCAGCACGAGCCACTCGGCCTTCCAGCCGCGGCCGTCCCGCTCGTGGAGCGCGACCATGCCCTCGAGCGCGGTGCCCGCGTTGGCCCGGACGACCCGGCCGAGCGTGTCGAGGTGCTCGGCGAGCTCGGGGTTGCGCTTGTGGGGCATGGTGATGCTGCCGACCTGGCCGGGCGTGAACGGCTCCGCGACCTCGCCGAGCTCGGGCCGCTGGAGCTCGAAGATCTCGTTGCCGATCTTCGAGAGCGTGCCGGTGACCAGCGCGAGCAGGGTCGCGAACTCGGCGACCCGGTCCCGCGCCGTGATCCACGGCAGCTCGGGGACGCCGAGCCCCAGCCGGGCGGCGAACGCGTCGAGGAGCGGCAGCGCGTCGTCCCCCCAGAACTCCAGGGTCCCGAGCGCGCCGCCGAGCTGCACGACCTCGAGCCGGGGGCGGGCCTGCGCGACGCGCTCGAGGTGCCGCCCCAGCTCGGCGGCCCACACGGCCGCCTTGTACCCGAACGTCACCGGCAGGCCGGGCTGGCCGTGGGTGCGTCCGCTCATCACGGTGCCGCGGTGCCGGCGTGCGAGGTCGAGAGCGGCTGCGCGGCAACGGGTCACGTCCCGCTCGACGACGTCGAGGACGTCGCGCATGACGAGCGCGAACCAGGTGTCGGTGACGTCCTGCACCGTCGCGCCGTAGTAGACCCACTCGGCGGCCTCCGCCGGCAGCAGCTCGCGCAGGCACCGGATGAGACCGAGCGTCGAGTGCCCGGTGGCCCGGGTGCCCGCGGCGACCTGCTCGAGGTCGAGCAGCCCGACGTCCGCGTGCGCCCGGATCGCGGCCGCCGCCTCCGCCGGCACGACGCCGAGCCCGGCCTGCGCCTCGGCGAGCGCCGCGAGGACGTCGAGCCAGCGCTGGGTGCGGCCCTCGTCGTCGAAGAGCGCCCGCAGCTCGGGCGTCGACCACAGGTGCCGGTAGACGACCGAGTCGGGCGGCAGCGCCGTCACCCGGGGGCCTCGATCCGCGCGACCGACGGCGACAGTCCCTGCACCGCCTCGGGGGCGAGCGGGAGGAGCATCGCCCGCAGGCCGTCGCGGATCTCGTCGAGCGTCGTGCCCCACGGGACGACGGCCATGTCGCCGTCGACCTCGAGTCCGCGCTCGATGAGGCAGCACTTCGTGAGCGTCACGCCGTGCTCGGCGGACGGCGTCCGCGCACCGTTGCCGTTCCCGTTGCCGATGCCGTCCGCTCGCCCCGCCTCGACGCGCTTGCGCGGGCACAGGTCCACGCGCGGCGGCTCGTCGCCGTAGAAGTGCCGGTGGAACTGCACCGACCGCTCGCAGCCGATGAGCGTCCAGTCGTGCCGCTCCGGGGGCCGGGTGTCGAGGAACTCCACGGGCGCACCGAGGTCGGTGCCCGAGCCGCGGCACGGCAGCAGGTAGCCCGCTGCCGGGTTCGCCGCCGCCAGGTCGTGGACGTCGACCGCGTCGAGGACCAGCTCGACGGGCGGCAGGTCCTCGTCGTACGCGATGACCTGCTGCGCCTGGAGGAACAGCTTCGGCGGGTGCGGCGGCACGACCTCGGTGACGCGCACCCGGATCGGCGCGGGCTCCCAGAGGAAGTTCACGTGCTGGAACCGGCCGAGGACGACCGTGACCCGCGCCCCCGGGACGGCGGCCGCCGCGAGCGACGTCGCGTTGCCGACGTCCGTCTCCGGTGACTCGACCCACGCCGTCTCGTCGACGCCCGCGAGCACGCGGGCCTCGACGACGGGGGAGAAGAGCGGCTCGACGCTCTCCTTGCGCACGGCGACGAGCACCGTCGCACCGCCGTTGCGCAGCGCGAGGAAGTCCGTGCGGCGGTAGACCTCGCGGCCCTGCAGGTACGCGAGGACCGACCGCTCGTCGAGCGGGACGTCGACCTCCTGCACGGACAGCCCGCGGTACGGGTGCGCCCGGGTGTTCGGGACGGGCAGCGGGATCACGGCGGCCGCCTACAGGTTCCGGAGCTCCGCGCTGCCGGCGCGCAGCCGGGACAGCTGGACGAAGTGCTCCGGGTTGAGGAACAGCTCGTTCATCCAGCCGAGCGCGTCGACGGTGAGGCCCTCGGGCCGGTGGATGAGGTGGTCGAGGTACTGGAAGGCGTCCTTCGCGCCGTACCCGACGTGGTGCGCCCCGACGACCTTGCGGCTGGCACCGTCGACGACGAGCTTCTGGAAGCCCGACAGCTCGGGCTTGCTGAACGCGTAGAGCATCGTGCCCTCGGCGCAGGGCAGCGGCAGGTTCGGGGTGTCGAGGCCCTTGACGGTGGGAGGCATCTGGATGATGACGACGTCGTCGAACCGCTCACGCGCCTCGGCCTCGGTGAGCCCGACCCACGTCACCTCGTAGGTGGTGTGGAGGAAGTCGGGGTACTCGCTGTAGTCGAACTCGAGGTCCTCGCCCATGATGTTCCGGGCCGCGGTGACGCCGCTCTTGCGGGCCTTGAACATCTCCATCGGGCCGTCGATCATGTCGCCGATGGCGTACACCCCGGGCACCCCGGTCTGCATCCGCTTGTTGACGACGACCCGCCCGGTGTCGGAGACCTCGACGCCGAGGATCTCGTCGGCGCCGTTGAGGCTGGGCCGCTCGCCGGTGCCCATGTAGACCATGTCGCACGGCAGGTCGGTCTCGGTGCCGTCGGCGAGCCGCACCGTCACGCTCGTCGCACGGCCGTCGGTGCCGTTGACCCGCACCGGGTGCGCGCCCTCGAGGATCTCCATGCCCCGCTTGCGCATGCCCTCGACGACGTACTGGCGCAGGTCCTCGTCGACGTGGTGCAGGCTCTTGGTCCGCATGAGCTGCGACCGGGAGACGATCGTCGTCTCGCAGCCCGTCGCCTGGAAGAACGAGCCGTACTCCATGGCCACCTTGCTGCCGCCGATGATGACGCAGCGGGTCGGCTCGTAGTCGAGGTCCTCGACGAGCGAGACGAAGTCGTAGACGCCCGCGAGGTCGAGGCCGGGGATGTCCGGCCAGACCGGCCGGGCGCCCATGCCGAGGACGAGGTTCTTCGCCCGGAACGTTCGGCCGGCGGCCGTCACCGTGTTCTTGTCCACGATCGTCGCCCGCGCGTTGAGCACGTACTCGACCTCGAGCTGCTCCTTGGTCTGCCAGTTCATGAACGCGTGGGCGCTGCCACGGCCGGCGAGGAAGAGCTTGACCAGACCGAGGATGCTCGCCCGGGAGGCGTCGAACTTCGGGAAGAACAGCTCGTCGGAGAACCAGCGCATCCGGTCGAGCTCCTCGGCCGCCTCCGAGAAGAGATGGTGCGGCACACAGGCCTGGTGCGGGCACGAACCGCCGAGGAACGGCCACGCGTCGATGATGAGCGGCCGCCCGCCCATGGCCTTCATGTACGCCGCGCCGAACCGGCCACCGGCGCCGCCGCCGATGAACACCGCGTCGTACAGGGGTTCGCTGCCGTCGGGACTGTCGCGCTCGAGGTTGAGGATCGGCTCCGAGTCCGGGTCGCTCAGGCAGGACTCGATGAGGTGGTTCCACTCGGCGAGGTTCGGGTGCTCGTCGCGGATGTCCATGGTGGTCAACCCTTCTCGGGAACTGCGGGGGCGGGGGCGGGCAGGTCGGCCGCTGCGGCGCGGGCGAGGTCGAGCAGGGCGGTCTCGGCGGCGGCGAAGGCCGCCCGGCGGTCGTCGACGGCGGCGACGACGGCGTCCGCGTCGGCCCGGCAGCGGCCGGCCATGGCGCGGACGACGTCCGGGGCGGCACCACCGGGGCCGGTCCGGGTGGCGACCACCGCGGCCGCGTCGAGGACGCCGCCGAGGTCGGTGCCGGCGAGCCCGAGCGGGGCCCCGGTCACGGTCACCGCGGCCGCGTCGAGCATGTCGCCGGTGAGGTCGCGACCCGCGAGGCCCGCAGCAGCCGCGGTGCGGACGGCGGCCCCGACGACCTCGTACGCCGTCCGGTAGTCGAGCCCGCAGGTCGTCATGACGTGCTCGGCGAGGTCGGTCGCCTGGGTGAACGACGCGTCGAGGGCCCGGCGCATCGCCGGGGCGTCGACCTCGACGCCGGCGACGACGCCGGCCATGAGCCGGGTCGCCCGGACGGCGAGCGACAGGGCCCGCGGCACCTCGCCGTACGCGAAGATCATCCCGTCGCTGCGGGCGGACGGCGTCCGGCAGACCGTGAGCAGCCCGGTGAGCCGGCCGATGAGGATGCCGGCCTCGCCGCGGACCATCGACAGGGCGTACGGGTTGCGCTTCTGCGGCATCATGACGCTGCTGCGCGAGTGGCCGTCGGCGAGCTGGAGCCAGCCGTACTCGTTGCTCGCCCAGATCTCCAGGTCCTCCGCGAGCTTGCTCAGCGTCGTCACGAGGCTCGTCGCGGAGGCGAGCGCGGAGACCATCCCGTCGGTCGCCCACATCGCGTCCCGGGTGTGCTCGAGGATCCCGTCGAACCCGAGCAGGTCGCTGACCCGCTGCCGGTCGTACGGCAGCCGGCCGCCGTTGACGCTGCCGACGCCGCCCGCGCTGCGGTTCAGCGCCGCGAGGTCCGCCTGAAGCCGCTCGACGTCCCGCAGAACGGGGTAGGCGAAGGCGAGCAGGTAGTGCCCGAACGTCGACGGCTGGGCGTGCTGGAGGTACGTCTGGTCGGCGAGGTAGGTCTCGGCGTGGGCGTCCGCCTGGTCGGCGACGGCCCGGACGAACCCGGCGGCGGCCGCGACGAGGTCGAGCAGGTCGGTGCGCAGCCGCAGCCGCAGCGCCACCCGGACCGCCTCGCGCCGGGTGCGGGCCACGTGCAGCCAGCCCGCGTCGTCCCCGATCCGGGCCGCGAACACCCGCTCCCGGCAGTTGTACGTCTCGCCGTGCACCGGGTCGTACCCGAACGTCTCGACCGGCGTCGCGTGCGCCTCGAGGAGGACGGCGAACAGCCGGGCCGCGGCGTCCTGCGGGACGAGGTGCTGCTCTGTGAGGACGACGAGGTGCGCGAGGTCGGCGAGGTCGATGCCCTCGTGGAGCAGCGGCGCGTCGGCGACCTCGATGGCGAACCCGCCCTCGACGAGCTCCGGGGCGTACTTCCCGAGCCGGCCCGTCACAGGCCCTCCCGGGCCAGCCCGGCGAGGAACGCGGTCGTGCGCGCCGCGGTGCCGTCGTCCGGTGCACCGGCCGCGCCGAGCCCGAACGGGGTCGCCCAGAGCTCGGTCGTGCCGGCGTCGGCGTACGCCCGCAGCTGCCGGGCGACGTCCTCCTCGGTGCCGACGACCGCGACGTCCGCGACGTGCTCGACGCCCTGGCGCGCCATGAGGCGCTGGTAGTTCTCCAGGCCGGCGTACCGGGCGAAGACCGTGCCGGCGGCCTCGCGGGCGGCGGCCCTCGACGCGTCGTCGCCGCCGCAGACCGCGACCGGGATCGCGGCGACGAGCCGGGGCGCCGGGCGGCCGGCGCCGTCGGCCGCGGCGCGCAGCCGCGGGCCGATGTCGGACGCGAGGCCGTGCGGGGTCGCGAGCCACGTCACCGTGCCGTCCGCGAGCTCACCGGCCGCGGCGACCATGAGCGGGCCGAGCCCGCCGACGACGACGCTCACCGGGCTCGTGCCGGGGACGCCGAACCCGCCGTCGACGCTGAAGTGCTCGCCGCGGTAGGTCACCGTGCCGTCGCGCAGCAGCGGCACGAGCACCGACAGGTACTCGCGCATGTGCGCAGCGGGGGAGGTGTACGGCAGGCCGAAGAGACCCTCGATCACCGGCCTGTGCGAGACCCCGACGCCGAGGGTGAGCCGGCCGCCGCAGAGCGACTGGACGGTGGCCGCGGCCTGGGCGAGCGCGTGCGGGTGACGCGGGTAGGTCGGGACGACGCCGACGCCGAGGTCGATCGTCGAGGTGCGGCTGCCGGCGACGGCGAGGACGCTGAGCGCGTCGATGCCGCGGGACAGGTGCACCGTCCACGCCGAGCCGAAGCCCGCCGCTTCGGCGTCGCACGCCTGCTGGGCGACCTCCGCGGGGAGCAGTGGCCGTCCGACGAGCTCGGCGCCGATGCCGATCGCGATCCTCACCGGGTCAGCATCCGGTCCGGTGCGGCGGTTCGGGCATGTCCCCTCCGGACGAAGATGCGCCCGGGTCTTGTTCGCCCGGGCCCGGGACGGCGGGCGTCACGGCACCGGCGCGACCCGGCGGTGGTCGAGGGCGCGGTGGACCGCGGCGACGACCTTGGCGGCGCTCGGGGAGACCTCCGCCTCGAGCTCCTTGGCGACCGGCAACGGGACGTTGCCGCCGCTGACCCGCAGCACCGGCGCCCGCAGGTCCCCGAAGGCCTCCTCGGCGACGAGGGCGGCCACCGCGGCGCCCCAGCCGAGCTGCCCGGGGTTCTCCTCGACGACGACGAGCCGACCGGTCCGCCCGACCGAGGCGAGCACCGTCGCGGCGTCGAGCGGGACGAGGCAGCGCAGGTCGATGACCTCCGCCTCGACACCGGCCGCGGCGAGGTCGGCGGCCGCGGCGAGGCACATCGGCACGGTCGAGGCGAGCCCGACGAGCGTCACGTCGGCGCCCGAGCGGCGGACCGCGGCCCGGCCGAGCGGGACGACGTGGTCGCCGTCCGGGACCTCACCGCGGACGCCGTAGAGCGCCTTGTGCTCGAAGACGAGGACCGGGTCGTCGCTGCGGACCGCGGCCGCGAGGAGGCCGACGGCGTCGCCGGGCGTCGACGGGCACGCGATCTTCAGACCGGGTACGCACATCGCCCAGTTCTCGGTGGCCTGGCTGTGCTGGGCGCCGAAGCCGATGCCGCCGCCGTTCGCCGAGCGGATGACGAGCGGCAGGGTCAGCCGGCCCGCGCTCATGTAGCGGGCCTTGGCGATCTCGTTGACGACGCCGTCCCAGCACGTCGCGTAGAAGTCGCTGAACATGATCTCGGCGACCGGCCGCAGGCCGCCCATCGCGGCGCCCATCGCGGCCCCGACGATCGCCTGCTCGGAGATCGGGGTGTCCCGGACGCGCACGGGCCCGAACCGCTCGAAGAGCCCCTTCGTCGTCTTGAAGACCCCGCCCGCGCGCAGGTCCTCCCCGATGAGGACGACGGTCGGGTCCTGGTCCATCTCCCGGGCCAGGCCGGCCGCGACCGCCTCCCGGTACGTCAGCTCCGCCACGTGCTGCTCCCGTCGCTCCAGACGTCGGTCCAGGCGTCCGCGGCGTCGGGCACCGGCGCCTCCTGCGCCCGGCGGGCGATCGCCGCCACCTGCTCGCGGACCTGCGGCAGGACCGCCTCGTACGCCGCCGGGTCGCCGCCGCGCGCGAGGGCGGCGTCCCGGTGCACGGCGAGCGGGTCGCGCTCCTTCCACGCCTCGACCTCGCCGACGGGCCGGTACGCGGCCGGGTCGGCGACCGAGTGGCCGCTGTGCCGGTAGGTGCGGGCCTCGACGAGCACCGGGCCCTCGCCGCGGCGCGCGGTCGCGACGGCCGCGACGGCGACCTCCCGGACGGCGCTCACGTCGTTGCCGTCGACGGTGATCGCCGGGAGCCCGTAGGCGGCCGCCCGGTCCGCCGCGGGGTAGGTCACCGGGACGACGGTCTCGATCGGGGTGTACTCCATGTACCCGTTGTTCTCGCAGACGAAGACGACGGGCAGGTGCCAGACGGCCGCGAGGTTGAGCGCCTCGTGGAAGGCCCCGATGTTCGTCGCCCCGTCGCCGAAGAAGCAGGCGGTGACCCGGCCGTCGCCGAGCACCTGGCTCGCCCAGCCGAGCCCGGCCGCGACCGGCAGGTGGGCGCCGATGATGGCGTGCGACCCGAGGTAGCCGTGCTCGACGCTGAGGACGTGCATGGAGCCGCCCTTGCCGCCGCAGACACCACCGGCCCGGCCGAGCAGCTCGAGCATCATGCCGTCGGGAGGGGTGCCGCGGACCAGCGCGTGGTGGTGGCCGCGGTAGGTGCCGATCGACCGGTCCTGGGGGCCGAGCGCCGCGCCGACGCCGACCGCGACGGCCTCGTGCCCGAGCGCGAGGTGGGCCGGGCCGCGGACCTGGCCCTGCTTGTAGAGGGTCTCGACGCGCTCCTCGAAGGCCCGGACGAACGCCATCGCGCGGTACAGGCGCAGGTCCTGGTCCGCCGGTGACAGGTCGCGCAGGTCGGCCGAGGTGAGGCCCTCGTTCCGGTCCGGCGTCGGGTGCGCGTCACCCGCGGCGCCGGAGGCGGCGGCCCGCCCGGCTGATGTGTCGGTGGACATCGGCAACCCCTCTGCGTCGTCGCCAGAGAGGAACGGTAGGCAGCGGTGCGGGCCGCCCGACTCGTCCCGGGTGGCCAGTTTTCGGCCACCGGGTTGCCCGCGGGGGACGAGCGCCGCTCAGCCTGCCAGCACCGCGGAGGCGAGCTTCCGGGCCCGCTCGCAGCCGGCCGTCTCGTCGAGCAGGTCGGTGGCGGTGCCGTCAGGAGTGCCCCCGACGCTGGCGTAGACCAGGTCCTCGCCGGAACGGACCAGGATGCCGACGGTTCCCGTGAGGCCCAGCGAGGTGCAGAACGCCTCGTCGCCGATCCCCTCGACCGCCGTGCCGTAGTACGGCGTCGTCTCGACCGTCGTGCTCGTCCCCTCGCCGTCGTCGGTGCTCGACACGACGACCCCCTTGGCCTGCTTCACCTCGGCCTGGAACCGGGCCGCGGCGTCGCCGCCGCGGACGACCGCGACGCGCACGAGCAGGCCGCCGGAGTCCTCGCCGGCGGCCGACCCCCAGCAGGACGGCGCGTCCGCGAGCACCCTGGCGTCGATGATCCCCGACACGAGACCGCCCAGCCCGGTGCCCTTCTCCAGCGTGATCGGCGTCCCGAGCGCCTCGCTGACGACGGCGTCGGACGTGATCTCGCAGCTGCCGGGCTCGACGAACTCCGTGGCCTTGTTCCCGAGCCACCGGACGCCGATGACGACGGCGACCACGACCACGACGCCGAGGACGAGCAGGACGCCCCCCGCGACGAGCGCGACCTTGCCGCACCCGCTCATGCCGGACGACGGCACGGGTCCGGCACCGGGGGCGGGCGGCTGGTACTGGGACGGCGGGGAGACCGGCGCGAACTGGGCCTGCGGTGCCTGCGGTGCCTGAGGCGCCTGCGCGGGCGGGTAGTAGCGGCCGTCGGATGCCAGCCACCAGCCCGGGCCCTGCGGTTGCTCGCTCATCGGTCCCCTCCGTCGGGCCGCCCCTCGGCCGCCGCAGCGGCGGCCGAGGATACACGAGCCGACCGGTCGCGAGAGCGGGCTCCCGCTCAGCCGTCGGCGGCCTCGGGGACGACCGACGGCAGGTCGATGGTGTGCGCCGTGTGGCGGACCTTCGCGGTGAGGTAGCCCGCGTTCGCCGCGGACAGGTGCACCCGGGTCGGGACCCGCTCGGTGACCTCGACCCCGTACGCCTCGAGCTGCACCGCCTTGTCGGGGTTGTTGCTGAGGAGGGCGACCCGGTGGGCCCCGAGCGTGCGGAGCATCTGGGCGGCCGCGGCGTAGTCGCGCTCGTCGTCCGCGTGCCCGAGGCTGCGGTTCGCCGCGTACGTGTCGAGGCCGTCGTCCTGGAGGGCGTAGGCGTCGAGCTTGGCGTAGAGCCCGATGCCGCGGCCCTCCTGGCGCAGGTAGAGCACGAACCCGCCGACCTCGGTGACGCGCTCGAGCGCCTCGCGCAGCTGCGGGCCGCAGTCGCAGCGCAGCGAGCCGAGGACGTCGCCGGTGAGGCACTCCGAGTGCGCCCGCACGAGGGTGCCCCGGCCCACGGCCGCGGCCCGGCGCAGCGAGCGCTGCCAGTCGCCCAGGCCGAGGGCGAGATGCTCCTTGCCGTCGACGAGACCGTCGAACGTGAACACGTCCGCCCGCGTTTCATAGCCGTCGGGTGCACGCAGCGGCACGGTCACCCGCCGCCGGACGGCGGCCTCGGGAGGGGTCCGCCCGTGGGTGGCGGTCCGGGTCTCGGGGGTGCCCGGCAGGGGCAGCGGGTCGGCCATCGGCGTCCTGTCCTCGGATCGGGAAGTGGTCACGGCAGCAGGGAGCGGCCGGGGCCGGCGCGGGGCGAGCAGCCCCGCCGCTGCGGCGGGAGCCGGGCGGCGGGCGGGAGGACAGGACAGTGGGAGAGCGACCGTACGTCGTGCTCAGCTGCAGCACGTCCATCGACGGCTGCCTCGACGACGCCTCGTCGCAGCGGCTCATGCTGTCGAACGACGCGGACTTCGACCGCGTCGACGCGACCCGGGCCGGCTGCGACGCGATCATGGTCGGGGCCCGGACGGTGCGCCGGGACAACCCCCGCCTGCTCGTGCGCTGCCCGGAGCGCCGGGCGCAGCGGCTGGCGCGGGGCGTCCCCGAGACGCCCGCGAAGGTCGTGCTCACCGGCCGCGGCTGCCTCGACCCGGACGCCGCGTTCTTCACGTGCGGGGACGCCGAGCGCCTCGTCTACGCCGCGACCCCCGGGTACGGCACGGCCCGCGAGCGGCTCGGGGCGCGCGCCACGGTGCTCGACGCCGGCGACCCGGTCGACCTCGGGCTCGTCCTCGCGGACCTCTACGAGCGCGGCGTCGAGCGGCTCATGGTCGAGGGCGGGCAGACGATGCACACGCAGCTCATCGGGGAGGGGCTCGCCGACGAGCTCCACCTCTCCGTGGCGCCGCTGTTCGTCGGCGAGGCGCAGGCGCCGCGGCTGCTCGGCGCGGGCCGCTTCCCGCAGGACCGGGGTCGCCGCGCCCTCCTCGCGGAGGTGCGCCAGATCGGGGACGTCGTCCTGCTGCGGTACGGGCTCTCGGAGCGGTTCGACCGCGAGGCCCTCGCGGGCTGACCGGGCCGTCATCGGGCGACCAGGTCGGCGACGGCGGGCGGCTCGTCCGGCGCGCCGGTCGATGCAGCGGTCGGCGCAGCGGGCCGCACCCGCCGGACGACGAGGACGACCGCGCCCGGCAGGCTCGAGACGAGGACGCAGACCCCGAAGGCGACCGAGGCGCTGACGCCCTGGGCGGCCCCGAGCCCGGCCGCGCCGAACGCCCACGCGGCGGCGCCCTCGCGCGGTCCCCAGCCGCCGACGTTGAGCGGCAGCGACATCGCGACGAACGCGACGAGGGCGAGCGGGACGACGCGGCCGACCGGCGCGTCCACCCCGGCCGCGCGCGCCGACGCCGACGACGGCGGCGACGACGAGCCCGGCCGCGACCCACGACCGGGGCACGGGCAGCAGGGCCGGGCCGGAGGCCACGAGGGCGACCGCGGTCGCGGCCACGAGGACGACAAGGCCGGCGGCGCGCTCGACGGCGACGGCCGCGGCGGCCCGGCGCAGGTCGCGGGCGTCCCGGCCGTGCCGGACGGCCCGGTCGACGTCGCCGAGGACGCCGCCCGGCAGCACGGCGTTGAGGAAGACCGCGCGGTAGTAGTCGGCGGTCGCCGTCCGCAGGTCCAGCGCGAGACCGGCGCCGCGGGCGACCGCGGTCCAGCGCCAGGCGCAGGCGGTCGTCGTCACGGCGCCCAGCCCGAGCGCGGCGAGCAGGGTGGGGGCGTCGACGGCCGCGACCCCGTCGAGGAACGGGCGGCCGCCGAGCCGCAGCAGCAGCGCGCCGAGGACGGCGAGCCCGGCGAGGGTCCCGAGGTGCGGGCGCACGGCGCGCAGGGCCGTCGTCGTGACGCGCATGCCCGCCTCCCTCGCCCCGTCGTGGCCCGTCCGGTCCGTCGCGGGCCCCGGCCCGCGGACCCTCACCCGTCGATACGTGCGGGCGGTCGCCCCCGTTCACCCCGTGGCCGGGCCAGCAGGTCCGCGTGGTGGACGGTGACGTGCAGGGTGCCCGCCCGGGCGGCCGCGGCCCGCCGGTCGAGGTACTCCGCGGGGGCGACGCCGGGGGTGTGCTCGGCCGCCGCACCGGCCCAGCCGTCGAACCAGGCGGCGGCGAGGCCGCCGTCCGGGCCGCCGAGCCGCCAGGGGCTCGGCCGGACCTCGACGTCGTAGCCGTGACGGTCGAACGCCGCCGCGGCGACCTCGACGGCTGCCGGCCCGAGGAGGGCGCGCCCGGCGACGGGACGCCGCTGGTGGGCGTTGAACGCCGCCTCGACGACGACGTCGAGCGGGTCCGGCGGCACCAGCTCGACGCGGCCGAGCACGGACAGCGTGACGAGGGCCGGGCAGCCGGCACCGGCGACCGCGGCGACGACGGCCTCGACCTCGGTCGCGGTGAGGACGTCGAGCAGCGCCGAGGCGGTCACGAGGTCGGCTCCTGCGAGGTCGGCGGGGGTCAGTGCGCCGAGCACGCCGCGACGGGGCTCGACCGTGACCCGCGCGCCCCCGGGTGCCGTCCCCGGTCGGGACGCCGCGAGCGCGAGCAGCGCGGGGTCGCGGTCGTGGAGCACCCAGTGCTGCGGACCGGGCAGCCGCGGGGCGAGCCATCGGCCCATCGAGCCGCTGCCGCAGCCGAGGTCGTGGACGACGACCGGGGCGCCGGCCGGGCGGCGTCCGGCCCGGACCGCCTCGACGAGCGCGGCCGCGACGGCATCGGCGAGGTCGCCTGCCCGGGCCGCCGCGTCGGCGGGCTCGCGCAGGGCGAGCCAGTCGGGGGAGTAGGTCGACGGGTCGGCGCCCGTGCCGTCGGTGCCGGTGACGCTCACGGGGTCCTCCGGTCGACGAGCGCGGCGGCGAGCCGACGGGCGGTGCCGTCCCAGCCGGGCAGTCCGGCCCCGCGGACGGCCGCCCTGGCCCGCAGCGCCGTCCGCAGGGCGGGGTCCTCGAGCCAGCGGCGCAGGCCGGCGGCGAGCGCCGGGACGTCGCCGGGCGGGACGAGCAGGCCGGGCCGCCCGCCGTCCGGGGTCGTCCCGACCGCCTCCGGGACGCCGTCCACGTCGCTCGCGACGACCGGGACACCGCGCGCGAGGGCCTCGGTGACGACCATCCCGTACGGCTCCGCGTGCGAGGGGAGCACGAGCAGGTCGGCGGCGGCGTACGCGGCGTCGAGGGCGGGGCCGGTGAGCGGGCCGACGAGGCGGACCCGCTGCTCCCAGCCGCGCACGGCGAGCGTGCGCCGCAGCCCGGCGACGTGGTCGGCGCTCCCGGTCGGTCCGACGCAGTCGAGCGTCCACGGCAGCGCCGGGTCGAGCGTCCCGAGGGCCGCCAGGAGCACGTCCTGGCCCTTGCGCGGGGTCAGCGACGCGACGCAGAGCAACCGGCCGCCGTGCGCCGAGGGTTCCGCGGCCGGCCCGCGGTCGACCCCCGGCGGGGCGACCGCCACCGTGCCGGCGGGCAGGTCGTGGAGCGCCTCGACCCGGGCCGCCGTCGCCGTGCTCGTCGCGACGACGACAGCCGCGGCGTGCACGGCCCGGCGCTCCCGGGCGGCGAGGGTCGCGGCCCGCTCCGGCGGCCGCCCGGTCTCGTCCCCGAGCGGCAGGTGGACGACCACGGCGAGCCGCAGGCGCGCCGCCGCAGCGGCCAGCGGGTCGGGCGCGCCGCAGCCGACGAGGCCGTCGACGAGCACGGTGCCGCCGTCCGGCAGCGTGCCGAGCAGCGCCGTCAGCCGCTGCTCGTCGTCCGCGGACGGCCGGGGCCAGCCGCCGGCGACGTCGTGCCGGCGGACCGGCACGCCGAGCCGCTCGAGCGCCTCGACCACCCGCAGGTCGTACGTGTTGCCGCCGCTCGGGGTCCGCGGGTCGTCGACGCCCGACGGCACGACGACGTCGAGGCCGCCGGCGGCCGCGAGCCGGCCGAGGGCCGCGGTGCCCGTCGCGGCGTCCGTCGCGGTGCCCGTCACAGCGACCGTTCGTAGCTGGCCCAGGCGATGTGCGACTCGTGGAGCGTGACGACGAGGCCGGTGACCGCCCGGGCGCCCTCGCCGAGGACACCCGCGGCGATCCGCTCGGCGAGGGTGTCGGCGACGTGCCGGGCGAGCACCTCGGTCGTCGTGTTGCGGCCGGCGAACACCGGCTCGTCGTCGAGGTTGCGGTACGAGAGCGAGCCGACGACCTCGTGCAGGGCCTGCGCGGCGAGGCCGATGTCGACGACGATCCCGTCGGCGTCGAGGTCCGGACGGCGGAACGTGGCGTCGACGACGAAGGTGGCGCCGTGCAGCTTCTGGGCCGGGCCGAAGACAGCGCCGGAGAAGCTGTGGGCGACCATCATGTGGTCGCGGACGGTGACGGAGAACATCGGGCTCCTCGGGGGCAGGCGTTCGACGGGTCGTGCGGCGGTCAGGGGTCGTACCGGACGCGGTGGCACAGCGCGGGCAGCTCGCCGGACGCCAGCCGGGGCAGCACCTGCGGCAGGTCCTCGAACGCCGACTCGCCGGTGACGAGGACGTCGAGGGCCGGGTCGGCGAGCAGCCGCAGCGCCAGCGCCATCCGGTCCGCGTACGTGCGGCTGCCCCGGCGGGCGGGGGAGATGCTGCCGACCTGGCTGCTGCGCAGCACGAGCCGGCGCGGGTGGAAGAACTCGCCGAGCGGCACATGGACCGGCCGGTCGCCGTACCAGCTCACCTCGAGGACGGTGGCCTCCGGGGCGGCGAGCTCGAGGGCCCGGGTCAGCCCCGCGGACGTCGCGCTCACGTGGACGACGAGGTCCCGGTCGCCCGCCGCGTCGTCCGGTCGGGCGAACCGCGCCCCGAGCGCCTCGGCGACCGCGGCCCGGGCCGGGTCGACGTCGACGACCTCCACGTCGACGCCCGGCATCCGGGCCAGGAGCGCGGCGACGCAGCCGCCGACCATGCCGGCGCCGACGACGGTGACCCGGTCGCCGACGAGCGGGGCGGCGTCCCACAGCGCGTTGACCGCCGTCTCCATCGCGCCGGCGAGCACGGCCCGGCCGGCCGGGACGTCGTCCGGCACCGGGGTCACCGCGTCCGCCGGCACGACGAACCGGCTCTGGTGCGGGTACAGGCCGAACACCGTGCGGCCGAGCAGCGCCGCCCCCCGGGGCGTCGCCGGCGCCTGCTCGACGACACCCACCGCCAGGTAGCCGTACTTCACCGGGAACGGGAAGTCGCCCTCCTGGAACGGGGCCCGCATCGCCGCGTGCTGGCTCGCCGGGACGCCCCCGCGCAGGACGACGCTCTCGGTGCCCCGGCTGACGCCGGAGAACAGGGTGCGGACGACGACGTCCTCGGCGCCCGCCGGCGCGAGGTCGACGTCCCGGACCTCGGCGCGGCCCGGCCCGACCACCCAGAGCGCCCGCGCCCGCGTGCTCACGAGCGCCTCCGGCCGGGGCGGCCGGCGGACTCGCCGGCGCCGGACAGAACCGGACCGGCGCCGCGTACGTATACCCGGTCGAGCCCGTACCGCGCCGGAGGAGTCCACATGACCGGAATCTCGCACCTCGCCGCCGACCTCACCGGCGCGGGGGCCGGGCTGTCCGTCGCCGTCGGGGCCGGGGCGCTGCTCGGCAACGGTCTGCGGGCGTCCGGTGCGACCCGGTTCGGGGCCGCGAACGCGGTGACCGCGGTGCGGACGGTGCTCGTCGCCGTCGTCACCGGGCTCGTCGCGCGGGCGCTGCTCAGCGGCGAGCCGGCGTCGCGGCTGCTCGTCGCCGTCACGGTCGTGGCGCTGGCCCTCGACGCGGTCGACGGCTTCGTCGCGCGCCGGACCGGGAGCGCCACCGCGCTCGGTGCCCGGTTCGACGGCGAGGTCGACGCGTTCCTCATGCTCGTGCTCAGTGCGCTGCTCGTGCCCGTCGTCGGGGCGTGGGTGCTCGCGATCGGGCTCATGCGGTACGCGTTCCTCGTCGCGACCTTCGTGCTGCCGTGGACGGCGCAGGCGCTGCCGCCCCGGTACTCGCGCAAGGTCGTCGCCGCCGTCCAGGGGGTCGTGCTCGTCGTGGCGGCCGCCGGGGTGCTCCCCGGGGCGGCGACCGTCGCGGTGCTCGCCGCGGCGCTGGCCCTGCTCACCTGGTCGTTCTGGGTGGACGTCGCGTGGCTGGCCCGGCGCCGGACGGTGCCCGCCCCGGCCCGCGAAGCCGTGCTCACCCGCTGAACGGACGCCTCCGGCCCGCTGCCGGCGCTGCCGGCGACGGGGCTGCCGGGGCCGTCCGGTCCGAGGGAGGTCACGTCAGGGGAAGACGGATGACGGGTCGCCGGGGTTCGGTCCTGGCCGGCCGTCCGGTGCCGACCCGTCCACAGGGCCGCGACACGCCGTCCGGGACGTCGGGTCTGTGGACGGCGCGCACGGGCGTCCGGGCGGGCGGCTAGCGTCGTCCGGGTGCCGCCCCTGCCGGGCGGCGGCGGTCCGGGTCCGGGCCGGCGGGTGCGAGCGCAGGGGAGGGTCGGCGTGCTGCACGTGCACCGGTCCGAGCGCGCGGACTCCCTCGTCGGGCCGCTCGCCGAGGTCCTCGCGGCCCCGCCGGACGACCCGTTCGCCCCCGAGCTCGTCGCGGTGCCCACGAAGGGGGTCGAGCGCTGGCTCGCCCAGCGGCTGGCGCACCGGCTCGGCGCCGCCCCGGGCACCGAGGCCGGGGTCTGCGCGAACATCGCGTTCTCGTCGCCGGGCCGGCTCGTCGGCTCGGTGCTGGCGGGGGTCCTCGGCGGGGGCACGGACGACGACCCGTGGCGTGTCGAGCCGCTCACCTGGGCGGTGCTCGCCACGCTCGACGAGTCGCTCGACGAGCCGTGGTGCGCGGCCCTCGCGCGGCACCTCGGGCACCCCGGCCCGGCCGGCGGCGCCGAGCAGCACGACCCCGACCGGCACGACCCTGACCGGCACGACCCTGACCGGCACGACCCCGACGAGCTCCGCCGCGGCCGCCGGCTCGCCGTCGCCCGGCACGTCGCGGGTCTGCTCAGCGCGTACGGCGCGCAGCGCCCCGACCTCGTCACGGCGTGGGCGGCCGGGCGCGACGAGGACGGTGCCGGGGCGCCGGTGCCGGCCGACCTGCGCTGGCAGCCCGAGTTGTGGCGCCGGGTCCGGGCCAGGCTCGGCGTCCCCGGCCCGGCCGAGCGGCTCGACGCCGCGCTCGCCGCCCTCGCGACCGCCGCCCCGGCCGACGTCCCCGCGCGGCTGTCGGTCTTCGGCCCGACCCGGCTCCCCGAGGACCAGCTCCGCGTCCTGCACGCCCTCGGCCGGCACCGGGACGTCCACCTGTGGCTCGTGCACCCCTCGCCGGCGCTCTGGGCCGCGGTGGCCGCGCGCGGTGTGCCGGTGTCACGGCGGCGGGCTGCGGCCGGGTCGGTCGCGCGGCTCCCGGTGCTCGCCTCGATGGCCCGTGACGTCGTCGAGCTGCAGACCCGGCTCCTGGGCCTCGACGGCGGGGCGGGCGGCACCAGCGTCGTGGACGTGCCGCATCCGGCCCCCGCACCGCCGTCGACGCTGCTCGGTGCCCTCCAGGCCGCGCTGCGCGCCGACGCCGAGCCGGCGGTGCCGCACCGGCTCGACGCCGGGGACCGCAGCGTCCGGGTGCACGCGTGCCACGGCCGGGCCCGGCAGGTCGAGGTGCTCCGGGAGGTGCTCGTGGGCCTGTTCGCCGAGGACCCGACGCTCGAGCCGCGCGACGTCCTCGTCATGTGCCCGGACGTCGAGGCGGTGGCGCCGCTCGTCGCCGCGACGTTCGGGCTGGCCCCGGACGGCGAGGCCCCCACGGGTGCGCACCCGGGGCAGACGCTGCGGGTCAGGGTCGCGGACCGGTCGCTGCGCCAGACGAACCCGCACCTCGGCCTGCTCGCCGCCCTGCTCGACCTCGCCGACGGCCGGGTCACCGCGTCCGAGGTGCTCGACCTCGCCGCGAGCCCGCCCGTCCGGTACCGGTTCGGGTTCGACGAGGACGACCTCGACCAGGTCCGCGAGTGGTCGGCCGCCGCCGGTGCGCACTGGGGCGAGGACGCCGCCCGCCGGGCCCGGTTCGGCCTCGGGCTCGTCCGGCAGGGCACCTGGGACGCGGCGCTCGACCGGATCCTGCTCGGCGCCGCGATGGCCGAGGAGGACCACCGCTTCGTCGGCCCGGCGCTGCCGCTCGACGACGTCGACAGCACCGGGGTGGCGCTCGCCGGGCGGTTCGCCGAGCTGCTCGAGCGGCTCGGGTCCGTGCTGGCCCGGCTCGACGGGAGGCGGCCGGTCGCCGACTGGCTCGACACCCTCGACGACGCCCTCGACCTGCTCGCCGGCGCGCCGCCGACGGAGGCCTGGCAGGGCGTCCAGGCACGGCAGGTGCTCGCCGAGGTCCGGCAGACCGCCGCCGGGCGTGACGGCACCGTCCTGCGGCTGCCCGACGTCCGCGCGCTGCTCGCGGACCGGCTCGCCGGGCGGCCCACCCGGGCCGGCTTCCGGACGGGTGCGCTGACGGTCTGCTCGCTGGAGCCCATGCGGGCCGTCCCGCACCGGGTCGTCGCGCTGCTGGGCCTCGACGACGGGGTGTTCCCGCGGAGCAGCCGCGGCGACGGCGACGACCTGCTCCTGCGCGACCCCTGCCTCGGCGAGCGCGACCGGCGCAGCGAGGACCGCCAGCTGTTCCTCGACGCGGTCGCCGCGGCCGGCGAGCGGCTCGTCGTCCTCTACACGGGCGCGGACGAGCGGACCGGGGCGGCCCGGCCGCCGGCCGTCCCCGTCGCCGAGCTCCTCGACGCGCTCGACCGGACGGCCGCGTCCCCGGACGGTGCACCGGTGCGGTCGCAGGTCGTCGTCCGGCACCCGCTGCAGCCGGTCGACGAACGCAACTTCGCCGCCGGTGCGCTCGGCACCCCGGGCCCGTTCAGCCACGACCGGGCCGCGCACCGCGCGGCCGTCGTCGCCCGGGGCGAGCGCCGCGACCGGGTGCCGTTCCTGCCGGCCGCGCTGCCGGCGCCCCCGCGACCGGACACCGTCGACGTCGGCGACCTCGCCGACCTCCTCGAGCACCCGGTGCGCTGGTTCCTGCGCAACCGGCTCGGGGTCGCGCTGCCCGCCGACGAGGAGGACGTCGTCGACCGGCTGCCGCTGGCCCTGGACGGGCTCGGCACCTGGGCGATCGGGGACCGGCTCCTCGCCGCGCGGCTCGCGGGTGTCGACCGCGACCGGGCGCGGAACGCGGAGTGGCGGCGCGGCGAGGTGCCGCCGCGGCAGCTCGGCCGGGCGGCGCTCGACCGGGTGCTGGGCCAGGTGGTGCCGGTCGCGGCGGCCGTCCAGCCGTTCGTCACGGGCGACCCCGCGGTCGTCGACGTCACCGCCGACCTGCCCGTCGGGATCGCCGTCACGGGGTCCGTCGACGGGGTCCACGGCGACACCGTCGCGCGTGCCGTGTTCTCCCGGCTCGGGGCGAAGCACCGGCTGCGCGCGTGGGTCCAGCTGCTCGCCCTCGTCGCGGCGGACCCGGACCGGCCGTGGCAGGCCGTGACGGTCGGCCGGACCGGCGGGCGGCGGGGCGGGGCGCAGCGCGCGACGCTGACCGCCCCGTCGCACGCGACCGCGCAGACGGTCCTGGAGAACCTCGTCCGGCTGCGGGAGCGCGCGCTGCGCGCCCCGTTGCCGCTGCCCGCCGCGGCCGGGGCCGCCTACGCCCGCAGCCGGCTCGCCGGGGACTCCGCCGAGCAGGCCCTCGGCGAGGCCGCCTCGGCGTGGAAGCAGCTCTTCGAGATCGAGGACCGCTACCACGTGTTCGTCTGGGGCCCGGCCGCTCCGATCGGGCTCGTCGCGGGCGTCCCGGAGCGGGACGAGGCCGCCTGGTCGGCCGACGGCACCGACACCACCCGCCTCGGTGTCCTCGCCCTGCGGGTGTGGAAGCCCCTGCTCGCCCACGAGGAGGTGCGGACGGTATGACGACGACGGACCACCCGGCCGCCCCGCCGCTCGCGGGCGTCTTCGACGTCTGCGGCCCGCTGCCGACCGGCACCACGGTGCTCGAGGCGAGCGCCGGCACCGGCAAGACGTTCACCATCGCCGCCCTCGCGACCCGCTACGTCGCCGAGGGGGTCGCGGACCTGTCCCGGCTGCTCCTCGTGACGTTCGGCCGGGCGGCGACCTCCGAGCTGCGCGACCGGGTGCGGGAGCGGCTCGTCAGCGCGGAGCGGGCCCTGCTCGCGGACGACGCGCGCACCGCGCGGGACCCGCTGGTCCGGCACCTCGCGGACGTCGACGACGTCGAGCTCGCGGCCCGCCGGCGCCGCCTGCGCGCCGCGCTCGCGCAGTTCGACGCCGCGACGATCGCGACGACCCACGGCTTCTGCCAGCAGATGCTCGCCTCGCTCGGGCTCGCCGCGGACGTCGACGCCGACGCGGTGCTCGTGCCGGACCTGGCCGACCTCGTCGACGAGGTCGTCGACGACCTCTACGTGCTGCGCTACGCCGACACCCCGGTGCCGCCCCTGAGCGTCGATGAGGCCCGGCAGGTGTCGCGGGCCGCCGTCGGCTCCCCGCAGGCCCGGCTCGAACCGGCCGCCGCCGCACCGGACTCGCCGGCCGGTCACCGGTACGCGTTCGCCCGCGCGGTCGCCGCCGAGGTCACCCGCCGCAAGCGGGCCCGTCGCGTCCTCGACTACGACGACCTGCTCGTCGAGCTGAGGGATGCCCTCGTCGACCCGGCGCACGGCGACGGCGCGGTGGCCCGGGTCCGGTCGCGGTACGACGTCGTCCTCGTCGACGAGTTCCAGGACACCGACCCGGTGCAGTGGGAGATCCTCGCGACCGCCTTCCACGGGCGGCGGACGCTCGTCCTCATCGGCGACCCCAAGCAGGCGATCTACGCGTTCCGCGGCGGCGACGTCGTCGCCTACCTCGCCGCCCGCGGGGTCGCCGACCACTCCGCGACGCTCGGCCGGAGCTGGCGCAGCGACGCCCCGCTCCTCACGGGTCTGGAGCACCTCCTCGGCGGCGCGGCGCTCGGCGACCCACGGATCGTCGTCCGGCCGGTCGAGGCGGCCCACCCCGAGCGCCGGTTCACCGGGGGAGCCCCGGTGCGGCTGCGCCACCTCACCCGGCCCGTGTTCGGCGTCCCCGCCCGGTCCTCGACCAAGCCGCTCGTCCAGACGGTCCGGGAGGCGATCGCCACGGACGTCGCGGCGGACGTCGTCCGCCAGCTCGGGTCCTCGCAGCTGCGGGACGACGCCGGGTGGCGGCCCCTCGTGCCGGCCGACGTCGCGGTCCTCGCCCGGCGCAACGTCGACGCGACGACGGTCCGGGACGCGCTCGTCGCGGCCGGGGTGCCCGCCGTCGTCTCCGGCCTCAGCAGCGTCTTCGACTCCCCGGCCGCGCGCGCCTGGCTCACGCTGCTCGTCGCGCTGGAGCAGCCCGGCAACCCGGGCCGGACGGCGGCCGCGGCGCTCACGCCGTTCGTCGGCTGGGACGCGACACGGCTCGGCACCGCCACCGACGCGGACCGCGACGCGCTGTCGGACCGGGTCCGGTCCTGGGCCCAGCTGCTCGGGGCCCGCGGCGTCGCGGCGCTCTTCGAGGCCGCCTCGGCGGACGGGCTCGCCGAACGGCTGCTCGGCACGGCGACGGGCGAGCGGACGCTCACCGACCTGCGGCACGTCGCGCAGTCGCTGCACCTCAGCGCGACGGCGGACGGCCTCGGGGTGGCCGCGCTCACGGACTGGCTGCGACGGCGGATCGCCGAGGCGGCCCTCGACTACGCCGAGGAGCGCAGCCGCCGGCTGGAGACCGACGCGGCGGCGGTCCAGGTCGTCACGGTCCACGCGAGCAAGGGCCTGGAGTTCCCCGTCGTCTACGTGCCCTTCGCGTGGGACCGCTTCGAGAGCAGCACCCCGCCGATCCTGCGCCACCACGACGGCGAGGCCCGGGTGCTCGACGTCGGCGGCCCGGGGACCCCCGGCTACGACACCGCCCGCACCCTCCACATGGCCGAGGAGCGCGGCGAGGACCTGCGGCTGCTCTACGTCGCCCTGACCCGGGCCTGCTCCCAGGTCGTCGTCCACTGGGCGCCCTCGAGCAACTCCGCGGCCGGCCCGCTGTCCCGGGTGCTGCTCGGGCGGTCCGGACCGGGCCAGGAGCCACCGCCCACCGTCCCCGTGGGCCGGGACGACGAGGCGGCCCAGGCGTTCGACGCCCTCGCGGCGTCGTCCGGCGGCACGGTCGTCGTCGAGCACGTCGACACGCTCCCGCCGCCGGTCCGGTGGGCCCCCGCCGGCGCCGGGCGCCCCGACCTCGCGGTCGCGCCCTTCGGCCGCAGGCTCGACACGACGTGGCGACGCACCTCGTACACCGCCCTCACCGCCGCCGCGCACGAGGAGCGGTACGCCGCGGAGGCCGCCCTCGGCGGCGCACCCGCCGGCGTTGCCGAGGCCCCGCCGGGGGACCCGGGCGGCCCGGGCGGCGCCGGGGTCTCCAGCGAGCCCGAGACCCGCGGCGTCGAGGACGAGCCGCCGCCGCCCGCACCCGGGCTGCCCTCGTCCGCCCCCGCCGCACCCGACAGGTCGGCTGACACGTCGGCCGGTCCGTCGGGCCCGGCGTCCGAGGAGGTCCCGCTGCCCCTCGCGGACCTGCCCGCAGGGGCCGCCTTCGGCGTGCTCGTCCACGAGGTGCTCGAGTACGTCGACACCTCCGCCGCCGACCTCGACGCCGAGCTGCTGCGACGCTGCCGCGACGCGGGTGCCGCGCGGTTCGGCGGCGTCGACCCGGCCGCTCTGGCGACCGCGCTCGGCGCCGTCCTCGCGACCCCGCTCGGGCCGGTGGCGCCCGGGCTCACGTTGCGGGACGTCAGCCCCGTCGACCGGCTCGCCGAGCTCGAGTTCGAGCTGCCGCTCGCGGGCGGCGACGCCCCGACCGGCCAGGGGGCGACGGTCGCCGCGATCGGCGACCTGCTCCGGCGTCACCTCCCGGCGGACGACCCGTTCCGGCCGTACGCCGACCACCTCGTCCACGCGCCGTTCGCCGCGACCCGGCTGCGCGGCTACCTCACCGGGAGCCTCGACGCCGTGCTGCGCGTCCGTGGCCCGGCCGCCGGTGACGGCGCGGCCGCCGGCGGTGAACCGCGCTACCTGGTCGTGGACTACAAGACGAACCGGCTCGCCCCCACCGGCGAGCCGCTCACGGCCGCGCACTACCGGCACGAGGCGCTCGTCGAGGCGATGTCGGAGGCGGACTACCCGCTCCAGCTGCTGCTGTACCTCGTGGCGCTGCACCGTTTCCTCACGTGGCGCCAGCCCGGCTACGACCCCGAGGTCCACCTCGGCGGGGGGCTCTACCTCTTCGTCCGCGGGATGGCCGGCCCGTCGACCCCGACCGTCGGCGGGACGCCCGCCGGCGTCATGGCCTGGCGGCCGCCGGGGGCGCTCGTCGCCGGGCTCTCGGCGCTGCTCGACACGGGGGAGGCACCGTGACCGTCACCGACCGGCGGGCCGCGCCCGTCCCGGCCCGGGTCGCGCTCACGGCCGGGCCGCTGCTGCGCACGTTCAACGACGCCGGGATCCTGGCCTCCGCCGACGTCCAGGTCGCGCGCCGGCTCGGCCGGCTCACCGGCGAGGACGACGAGCGGGTGCTCCTGGCGGTCGGGCTCGCCGTCCGGGCCCTGCGGTCCGGCTCGGTGTGCGTCGCGCTCGACGACCTCGACGCGCTCGCCGTCCCCGAGGCCGAGGACGGGGTCCTCGTCACCGACGCCGCGCCCGCGGGGCTGCCCTGGCCGGACCTGGCCGCCTGGCAGGCCGCCATCCTCGGCAGCCCGCTCGTGGCCCCCGGTCCCGGTCCGGTCGCGCCGCAGGCCTCGGGCGGACGCCCCCGGGTGCCGGACCCGCCGGTCCGCTGGGTCGACGGCCGGCTCTACCTCGACCGGTACTGGCGCGACGAGCAGGTCGTCCGCGCCGAGGTCGACGGCCGGCTCGCGCGCGGCGTGCTCGGCGTCGAACCCGTGGTCGTCGCCCGGGCCGTGGCCCGGCTGTTCCCCGTCGAGACCGACGGCCGGCAGCGCCTCGCCGCCGCGACCGCGGCGCTGAGCCGGGTCACCGTGGTGACGGGCGGCCCGGGCACCGGCAAGACGACGACCGTGGCGCGGCTGCTCGCCGTCCTCCAGTCGGTCGGTGGTGCCCCGCTGCGGGTCGCGCTCGCCGCCCCCACCGGCAAGGCGGCCGCCCGGCTGCAGGAGGCCGTCCGGGCCGAGGCGGCCCGCTTCGGCGCCGAGGACCGGCGCCGCGTCGGCGAGCCCGAGGCCACCACCGTGCACCGGCTCCTCGGCTGGAAGCCCGGCAGCAGCACCCGGTTCGCGCACGACAGGGACCACCGCCTCCCGCACGACGTCGTCGTCGTCGACGAGACGTCCATGGTGTCGCTGACCCTCATGGCCCGGCTCGTCGACGCCCTGCGGCCCGACGCCCGGCTCGTGCTCGTCGGCGACCCCGACCAGCTCGCGTCCGTCGAGGCGGGTGCGGTGCTCGGCGACCTCGTCGCCCGGCCGCCCGTCGCCGACGACCTCCCCGGCGCCCTCGCCCGGGCGCTCCCCGCGGACGCGGACGTCGGGCCCGCGGACGCGCCGGCGCTGCGCAACGGCGTCGTCCGGCTCACCCGGACGCACCGCTTCGACGGGGCGATCGGCGAGCTCGCGACGGCGATCCGCGCCGGGGACGCCGACGCCGTCCTCGCCGTCCTGCGCCGCGGGGACGCCGCGGTGACGTTCGTCGACACCGGCGGCGCCCTGCCCGACGAGGACAGCGCCGCGGGCGTGCGGGCCGAGGTCGCGGCATCCGGCCGGGCCGTCCTCCACGCGGCCCGCACCGGCGACGTCGGCACCGCACTCGCCGCCCTCGAGACGCACCGGCTGCTGCTCGCCCACCGCCGCGGTCCGTTCGGCGTGGCCCGGTGGGCCGCTCTCGCCGAGTCGTGGGCGCTCGCGGCGGCAGGGCCGGAAGGGCCGGAGGACGGTCCGGTCCACCACGGCCGGTGGTACCCGGGCCGCCCGCTCATCGTCACCGCGAACGACCGCGACACCGGCCTCTACAACGGGGACACGGGCGTCCTCGTCGCGGACGGCACCGGGCTCGTCGCGGCGTTCGGCGACCCGCGGTCCCCGCTCCTCGTCCGCCCGCACCGGCTCCCCGCGGTCGAGACCGTCTACGCGACGACCGTGCACCGGGGGCAGGGCAGCCAGTTCCGGTCCGTCTCCGTCGTCCTGCCGCCGCAGGAGTCGCCGCTGCTCACCCGCGAGCTGCTCTACACCGCGGTGACCCGGGCCCGGGAGCAGGTCCGCGTCCTCGGCGGAGAGGCCGCGGTCCGCGCCGCCGTCGAACGGCCGGTGCGCCGGGCGAGCGGCCTGCGCTTCCCGCTCACCGTCGCGGCAGGGTGACCCCGGCGCCGTTACCGGATGGACACGGCCGCGTCATCGGGCGCGGTCGTCACGCTGCCTATCGTCCGACAGGTGACGTCCTCGCCGGTCGCGGTCACGACCCCGGAGGCCCTGCTGGGCCCGGTCCGGCGGTCGCTCTACCTCGACGCCGAGGGCCGCCGCGACGAGACGACCCAGGTGGTGTGGTTGCAGGGCCCCGGCCTCTACGTCGACCTCCGCCGCCCCGCAGGCCTGCACCCGCCGCGCCCCGACCTGTCCGACCTCACCGGCCCGGACGGGCTGGCGGCCGCACCGGTACCCGTCCTGCGCTGGCTCGGCGCCCACGAGGGGTTCGCCGGGTCGTTCACCGTGACCGGCGACCTCGCCCGCTGGGAACGCCTCGTCGACCTCCAGCCGCCGACCGGGGTCCCCGACGAGGGCCGGCTGCACTGGGACGGCACGACCCTCGTCGAGGTCGGCGTCCACGCCGCGTACGTCGAGCACTGGCATCCCGAGCCCGGACCCGTCGACGCCGCCGCGGCCGTCCTCCTGCGCGAGCGGGGGAGCGGCCGGCCGGGCGTCCTCGTCCGGGTCGGGGCCCGGTTCGGGCTCGCGCGCGGCCGGACGACGCCACTGCCGCCCGGCGCCCGGCTCACCGCGCTGCTCCTGCGCGCCGATGCGCGGGACCGCGCCGCGCTCCTCGACTGCGAGGTCGCCCTGGGCCGGATCGACCCCGACGGCCGCTGGGTCGTCGAGATGTCGACGCTCCCGTACCGCGAGGGCGACGACCTCGCCCCCCACGACGCGGGCGACCGGCTCACGACGTGCGACGTCGGGGTCCACGGTCCGCTCGTGCGGACCTGGGACGTCGTCCGCCGCGAGGGCACGACCCTGCTGCCGGCGCATGATCCGGCCCACCAGACGGCACCACCCGACGAGAAGGCTGGAGAACCCGATGCCCCCCAGTGACTTCACCTCCGTCCCGGTCGTCGACATCGCACCGCTGCTCGGCGACGACCCCGCGGCGCACCGCGCGGTCGCCGACGCTCTCGGCCGTGCCGCGAGCGAGGTCGGCTTCGTCTACGTCACGGGCTGCATGCCGCCGGACGGCGTCTTCGAACGGCTCCTCGACGTCACCCGGGCGTTCTTCGCCCTGCCGACCGAGGCGAAGATGGGCACCTACATCGGCGACTCCACGAACCACCGTGGCTACGTCCCGGAGGGCGAAGAGGTCTTCGCCGGCGGCACCCCCGACAAGAAGGAGGCGTTCGACTTCGTCCCCGAGGTCGCGCTGCCCCCGGGCATGGCGCCGCACCCGTTCTCCGGCCCGAACCGGTGGCCCGACGTCCCGGGCTTCGAGGCGGCGCTCTCGGCGTACTACGCGCACGTGTGGTCCGTCGCGAGGGCACTGTTCCGGGGTTTCGCCCTGGCCCTCGGCGAGGCCCCCGACGCGTTCGACCGGTACCTCACCGCACCGCCGAGCCAGCTGCGTCTCCTGCACTACCCGGCCGACGCCGGCGCCGAGGACCGTCCCGGCATCGGGGCCCACACCGACTACGAGTGCTTCACCCTGCTGCGCTCGACGACCCCCGGCCTCGAGGTGCTCAACGGCGCCGGGCAGTGGGTGGACGCGCCGCCGGTCGAGGGCGCCTTCGTCGTCAACATCGGCGACATGCTCGAGACCTGGACGAACGGCCGCTTCGTCGCGACGACGCACCGGGTCCGGAAGGTCACGAGCGAGCGCTACTCGTTCCCGCTGTTCTGCAGCCTCGACTACTGGACGGGCGTCGAGCCGCTCCCGCAGTTCGTCGCGGCGGGGGACGTCGTCCGCCCGCCGGTCGTCGCGGGGGAGCACATCTGGGCCCAGACGATCCAGACGTTCACCTACCTGCGGGACCGGCTCGCCGCCGGCGACCTCGCCCTGCCCGGCGGGTCCCACGCCCTGGGCACGTTCGGGCGGGTCGAGGCCGAGGTCGCCGCCGGCTGACCGGTGCGGCCGTCAGAACCCGGGGCCGTCGGGGTCGCAGTACGAGGTGATCGCGTCGCCGTAGGCGTGCTGGGCGGCGTCCGCGGCCATGAGCTGCACCCCGGCGTTCGTCGAGTCCACGAGGGTCTCGGTCGTCTGCTGCGTGACGTCGGTCCGGTCGGCGTCGGCGTCACCGTCGAGGTCGACGCCCCCGCCGCCGTCCTCGTCGTCCCCGTCACCGATCACGTGCCCGACCGCCGCCGCGGCCAGCCCGACGACGCCGAAGGCGGCCGCCCCCGGGGTCGTCCACTCCGCCCAGGCGTCCACGGTGCCGTCCGTCCCGCTCACGGTGCCTCCCCGACCCGCGTGCCGATCATGGTCCTGGCGTGACCCTACCCGCCGACGTCGGCGGCCGTCGCCCGTCGGGAACCCGGACCGCGGTCAGGTATCTTGATGTCAAGACAGTTCGGTGGCCGACCGCACGGCGAGCACCAGGAGGCCCACGTGCCCGTGAACTTCCACGACGCCGCGCAGGCGCGGACGTACTCCGACCGGGACGCCGACCCGTCCTGGTCCGAGGCCCTGCTGCGCCTCGTCGACCCACGCGGCCTGCGCGCCGTCGACCTCGGCTGCGGGGGCGGGACCTACGCCCGGGAGCTGCTCCGGCTGGGCGCCGCGCACGTCGTCGGGGTCGACTCGAGCGCGCCGATCCTCGACGCGGCGCGGGCCGACGCCCCCGCGGGGCTCGACCTGGTCCGCGCCGACGTCGCCGCGACCGGCCTGCCCGACGGCGCCGCAGACCTCGTCCTGTCCCGCGCGGTCGTGCACCATCTCGCGGACCTCGACGGCTTCGCCCGCGAGGCGTACCGGCTGCTCGCCCCCGGCGGCCGTCTCGTCGTCCAGGACCGGACGCCGGCCGACGTCGACGAACCGGGCGGGCCGGACCACCTCAGGGGATACCTCCTCGAGGCCTTCCCACGCCTGCGGGCCGTCGAGGCCGGACGGCGTCCGAGCGCCGCCGCACTCACGGAGGTGCTGCGCCGCAACGGGTTCGACCCGGTCACGACGAGCTCGCTGCACGAGGTGCGCCGGGTGCACACGGGCGTCGAGGCCTACGCCACCGAGCTGCGCGCACGGACCGGGCGCTCGATCCTCCACGAGCTCGACGACGCCGAGCTCGACGGGTTCTGCGCCACGCTGCGCGCGACGCTGCCGCCCGGGCCGGTCGTCGAGCGCGACCGCTGGACGCTCTGGCACGCCGTCCGTCCGGCAGATCCGCAGCGGACGTCCGCCGTGCCACGATGACGCGGTGACCGCCCGCCCGCAGGACCACCCGCCGCAGGAGCACCTGCGGCAGGGCCGCCCCCCGGCGCCCCGGGGCCCGGGCGGGCGCGGCGCGGCGGCCGTCCTCGCGNCCTCGCGGTTCCCGGCCCAGCGGTAGAGCGTGGCGCGACCGACGCCGAGCTCCGCGGCGCGCGCGGCGTACCTGCGCGGCGACAGCCTCGACATGTCCGCGCTCGCCGCGGAGCTCGGCGTCGGTCGCGCCACGCTCTACCGCTGGGCCGGGAACCGCGAGGACCTGCTCGGCGCCGTGCTCTCGGACGCCACCGAGTGGACGTTCCGGGCCGCGGTCCGCGACGTCGACGCCCGCCGTCCCGGCCCGACCGGGGGCGCCCGGGTGCTCGCCGTTCTCGACGCCTTCATGCACCGCGTCGTCGACGCCGAGCCGTTGCGGGCGCTCACGGCCCGCGAGCCGCGGCTCTTCGTCCGGCTCGCGACGAGCCCGGGGCTCATCGAGAGCCGCTCCGCCGCCCTGCTGCGGGCGCTGCTCGACGAGGAGGTCAGGGCCGGCCGGATGGCCCCGCTGCTGCCGGTCCCGGTGCTCGCCCAGGCGATCGTCCGGATCGGCGACGGGCCGCTCTACGCGCACCTGCTCGGCGGCGGGGAGCCGCGGATCGACGAGGCGCTCGCCGTCGCGGCGGTGCTGCTGGGCCTGCCGCCGGGTGACCTCGGCCCCATTGACACCCCCGGGGCACGCTGAGACGCTGCGGCGATGTGTCTCAGGCGTTCGCGCCGGGGACGCCGAAGCCCTGCAGACGACGACGTCGAAGAGGTGTCAGCCATGTCCACGGTGGAGACCGTCCGCGGCCAGGTCGCGCTCAGCGACCTCGGCCCGACCCTCATGCACGAGCACGTCTTCGTGCTCGCGACCGAGCACGTCGAGAACTACGGCGACACCTGGTGGGACGAGGAGGCGAGGGTCGCCGACGCGATCGAGAAGCTCCGCGCGCTGCACGCCAAGGGGATCACGACCATCGTCGACCCGACCGTGTGGGGGCTCGGCCGCAACATCCCGCGGATGCAGCGGATCGCCGCGCAGACCCCGGTGAACATCGTCGTCGCGACCGGCCTGTACGCCTTCGGGGACCTCCCGCAGCAGTACGCCTACCGCGGCCCCGGACTGCTCCTCGACATGCCCGAGCCGCTCGTCACCGACTTCACCCGCGACATCGTCGAGGGCATCGCGGGCACCGGTGTCAAGGCCGCCTTCCTCAAGTGCTGCGTCGAGACCGCGGTCCCGACACCGGGCGTCGAACGGATCACCCGCGCGGTGGGCCGCACGAGCGCCGAGACCGGGGCACCGATCACCGTGCACACGAGCGCCCACGAGCAGAGCGGCCGGACGGCGCTCGACCTGTTCGAGGCGGCCGGTGCCGACCTCACGAAGGTCGTCGTCGGCCACGCCGGCGACAGCAACGACCTCGACTTCCTCATGAGCCTCGCCGACCGGGGCGCGACCCTCGGGATGGACCGCTTCGGGCTCGACATCTTCAACCCCGGCGCGCAGCGGGTCGCGACGATCGCCGCCCTGGCCGCCCGCGGCTACGCGGACCGGATGGTCCTGGGCCACGACGCGAACTGCTTCATCGACTACTTCGGGGCCGCGCACGACGCCGCGAAGGCCGCCGCCGCACCGAACTGGCACTACGAGCACATCAGCGACGACGTGCTGCCCGCGCTCCTCGCGGCCGGGGTCACCCAGGCCCAGCTGGACCAGATGCTCGTCGCGAACCCCGCCAGGTACTTCACCCGCTGAGGACGTCACCCGCTGAGAGGCAGCCATGGACTTCGCCCCGAGCGCCCGCTCCGCCGAGCTCCAGGACGCCGTCCGCCGCTTCCTCGACGAGGCGGTGCACCCGGCGGAACCGCTGTACCACCACCAGGTCGCCCGGCTCCGGGAGGACGGCACCCCCTACCGGACGCCGGCCGTCATCGAGCACCTCAAGACGCAGGCCCGGGAGCGCGGGCTGTGGAACCTGTTCCTCCCGGACCCCGAGCACGGCGCCGGCCTGTCGGTGCTCGACTACGCGCCGATCGCCGAGCTCTCCGGGCGGTCGTACGCGCTCGCCCCCGAGGCGATGAACTGCGCGGCGCCGGACACCGGGAACATGGAGGTGCTCGCCATGTTCGGCACCCCCGAGCAGAAGGAGCGCTGGCTCGCTCCGCTGCTCGAGGGCCGGATCCGCTCGTGCTTCTCGATGACCGAGCCGGACGTCGCCTCGTCCGACGCGACGAACATCGCCGCCCGGATCACCCGGGACGGCGACGAGTACGTCGTCAACGGCCGCAAGTGGTGGTCGTCGGGGGCGCTGCGGCCCGAGTGCGAGATCGCGATCGTCATGGGCGTCAGCGAGCCGGACGCCGAGCGGCACGCCCGGCACTCGATGATCCTCGTCCCGCTCGACACCCCCGGCGTCACCGTGCACCGCTCGACATCCGTCTTCGGCTACGACGACGGTGCGCACGGCGGGCATGGGGAGGTCAGCTTCCACGACGTCCGGGTGCCGGCGTCGAACCTCGTCGGCACACCCGGCTCCGGCTTCGCGATCGCCCAGGCCCGGCTCGGCCCGGGCCGGATCCACCACTGCATGCGGGCGCTCGGGATGGGGGAGCGGGCGCTCGAGCTCATGACCTCGCGCGCCATCGAGCGGACGGCGTTCGGGCAGCCGCTCGCGAACCAGGGCGTCGTCCGGGAGTGGGTCGCGGAGTCGCGGCTCGCCCTCGAGCAGGCCCGGCTCCTCGTGCTCAAGACGGCGTGGCTCATCGACCGGGTCGGCGCGAAGGGCGCCGCCAGCGAGATCGCGGCGATCAAGGTCGCGGCCCCGCGGGCGGCGCTCTACGTGCTCGACAAGGCGATCCAGACCCACGGCGCCGCCGGGGTCAGCGAGGACACCCCGCTCGCGCAGATGTGGGCGATGGTCCGCACGCTGCGCCTCGCCGACGGCCCCGACGAGGTGCACCTGCGCTCGATGGCGCGGGTCGAGCTGAACCTCGCGCGGGCCCGGGTCCGTCAGTCGTAGAGCTTCGCGGTCCCGAGCCGGTCGAGGCAGACCTCGGCGCTCCACGGCAGCATCGTCGAGCCGAGCCGGCTGTCGCGGTACATCCGCTCCAGCGGCAGGTGCTTGAGCATCGACTGGCCGCCGCACACCCGGACGGCGAGCGCGGCGACCTCGTTCGCGGTCTCCATCGTCGTGAAGACCGCGGCCCAGGCGCGGGCGAGCAGCTCGGCGTCCGGGTCGATGACCATGTGGTCGAGGACGTCGTAGAGCAGCGCCCGGCTGCGCTCGTAGGAGATCTGGAGCTGGGCCCAGCCGGCCTGCTTCTGCGGCAGGTCCCGGCGCGGCGGGCCGGACGGCGACCCGGCGATCTCGCCGCGCAGGTAGCCGCGGACGAAGTCGAGGACGCCCTGGGTGAGGCCGAGGTAGGACGGCGCGAGCGACATGAAGAGGAACGGGTAGCGCTGGGCCGCCTGGTCGTACGCCCCCGGTGGCATGACCTCGTTCTCCGCCGGCACGAACACGTCCGTGAAGAGCAGCGTCTTCGACACCGTGCCGCGCATCCCGAGCGGGTCCCACGGGCCGACGATCTCGACGCCCTCGGCGTCGGTCGGCACCGAGAGCAGCCGGATGAACGGCTCCCCGGGGACCTGGCAGGTGATGTTGTAGCGGTTCGCCGCCCCGGAGAGGGAGGCGAAGATCTTGCGGCCGGTGACCCGGAACCCGCCCTCGCAGGGCTCCGCCTTCGTCGTGACGCCGGACAGCGCCCCGGCCGAGACGCCCTCGCTGAACGGCTGGCTGTGGATCGTGCCGTCCTCGACGACACCGCGGAACAGCTCCGTGCGGTGGCGCTCGTGGAGCGCTCGCGCCTCGTCGTCGAGGTCGAGGAGGTCCGCGACCTCGCCGGCCCAGAGCATCGTCGCGTTGTGCATGTTGAACGTCAGCGCCGTCGAGCCGCAGTACCGGCCGATCTCCGCCGAGACGCGCGCGTAGTCGGCGAAGCTCGCACCGAGACCGCCGTAGCGCTGCGGGACGCACAGCGCGAGGAAGCCGATCTCACGCAGGTCGGCGAAGTTCTCGAACGGGAAGGACGCCTCGAGGTCGTACCTCACGGCGCGTTCGGCGAGGACCGGGCCGAGCTCACGGATCTTCGCGACGAGCGCGTCCCGGTCGACGGCGGCGGCGGACGGGGCGAGAGTCATGCGCAGGAGTGTTCCGCGCCTCCCGGGCCCGGGTCAACACTGTTGACTTTGCGTCTGGGCAGGCCCGCCGACCGGTCGGTACTGTGACACCCGTGCCGCCGACCCCGCAGGACCACGACGCTCCGCCCGTCGGCCGGCGCACCGCGGGGACCGGCCCGGTCGCACTCTTCCTCCACGGCCTGGGCGGCTCCCGGACGGCCTGGGAGCCGCAGCTGACCGGTCTCGCCGACGTCCGGACCTGTGTCGCGTGGGACATGCCCGGGTACGGCGTCTCGCCGGGCAGCCCGGACTCCTTCGCCTCCGTCGCGGCCGCGGCCGCGGGCCTTGCCCGCGAGCTCTCCGCGGAGCCGGTCGACGTCGTCGGCCTGTCGCTCGGCGGGATGGTCGCGCAGCACCTCGCGCTCGACCACCCGGACGTCGTCCGCTCGCTCGTCCTGCTCGACACGAGCCCGGCGTTCGGCCTCGACGGGACGACGACCGCGCAGTCCTGGCTCGACGCCCGGCTCGGCCCGCTCGCCGCCGGTGCGACCCCCGCCGACATGGCCCCGGCGGTCATCGGCGCGATCGTCGGACCGGCGGCCACCGACGCCCAGCGCGCCGAGGCGGTCGCGGCGATGTCCCGGATCCCGGCCGCGGCGCTGCGGGCGGCGTGCGGCATGCTCGTCACGCACGACACCCGGTCGCGGCTGCCCGGCATCGGCTGCCCGACCCTCGTCGTCGTCGGGGAGCACGACGAGGAGACACCCCCGGGGTACGCGCGGGTCATCGCCGACCTCGTGCCCGGGGCGCGCCTCGAGGTCGTGCCGGGGGCCGGCCACCTGGCCAACCTCGAGCAGCCCGACGCGGTCAACGAGATCGTCCGCACCTTCTGGAAGGGCCTCGACGCATGACGACCGAGTGGCGCTGGCTGGAACGGTTCCGGCTGCAGCTGGAGCTCTGCGGGCTCGGCCCGACGGAGACGTGCGTCGTCCTCTCGGAGTCGGCGAGCCGGGCCTCGATCGTCGAGACGGCGCTGCTCGCGGCCCAGTCGCTCGGCGCCGCGACGCTGCAGGTCGTCATGCCGACGCCCGCGAACACCGGCCCCGTGGCGCTGCGCTCGACCGGCACCTCGCTCGCGCTGCGCGGCAACCCGGCGGCGCTGGCCGCCCTCAAGGAGGCCGACTTCGTCGTCGACTGCACCGCGGAGGGGCTGCTGCACTCCCGCGAGCTCGGCGCGATCCTCGGCGCCGGAACCCGGGTGCTCATGATCAGCAACGAGCACCCGGAGAACTTCGAGCGGCTCCCGCACGACCCGGAGATGGCCGCCCGGGTCTCCCGCGGCCACGAGATGATCTCCGCCGCCGACACCATGCGGGTGACGTCGGAGGCCGGCACCGACCTCACCGTCCGGCTCGCCGGCTCGTTCACCGCGGGCTCCACGGGCGTCACGAGCGGGCCCGGCAGCATCGCGCACTGGCCCGGCGGGCTCGTGCTCGCCTTCCCCGCCCCGGGGACGGTGAGCGGCACGGTCGTCCTCGCGCCGGGCGACATCAACCTCACGTTCAAGAAGTACGTGTCCTCGCCGATCCGGATGACCGTCGTCGACGACTTCGTCACCGACATCAGCGGCGACGGCTACGAGGCGGACCAGCTCGCCGACTACATGGCGGCGTTCGGCGGCAAGGACGCGTACGCGTCGTCCCACATCGGCTGGGGGATGAACCCGGCGGCCCGCTGGGACTACCTCGACCTCTACGACCGCAGCCAGATCAACGGCACCGAGGCCCGGGCCTTCGAGGGCAACTTCATGTACTCGACGGGTGCCAACGAGACGGCGCAGCGCTTCTCGCCGTGCCACTTCGACCTGCCCATGCGGCGGTGCACCGTCGAGCTGGACGGCGTGGCCGTCGTCCGCGAGGGCCGGCTGGAGGGCGAGCTCGCCCGCCGCCCGGCGGAGGACGCGTGACGAACGCCGACGAGCGGCGGCCGCTGCCCGAGGACGCGCTGTACGACGACACCCACGCCCCCGAGGACGGTGTCGCCGAGCGCTTCGTCGAGGCGATGAGCTCGCTCGCGGCCGCCGTGAGCGTCATCGCCGTGACGAGCCCGCGCTCGGGCCGGGCCGGGCTCACCGCCACGGCCGTGACGTCGCTGTCGGCCGAGCCGCCCATGCTCGTCGCGTGCCTCAACCGCTCGTCGAGCCTGGCGAAGGCGCTCCCGACGACCGGCTGGTTCTCGGTGAACGTCCTGGCCGCCGACCAGCAGGACGTCGCGGAGGTCTTCGCCGGGCGCACGGGCCTGTCGGGGGAGGACCGCTTCTCGGCGGGCACGTGGCGGGTCCACCCGCACGGCGTCCCGGTCCTGGAGGGCGCGGCCGCCACGTTCGTCTGCCACGTGGGCAACTCGATGCACCAGTCCACGCACACCGTCGTCATCGGTAGCGTGCACGACGTCGTCCTCCCGGCGGGGGACGCACCCACCCCGCTCATGTACCACCGGCGCCGGTTCGTCACCCTCGGCGCCACCCCGCCCGCCGCACCGCGCTGACCGCCCCGCCCGTCCTGAGGACCCGTCCACCCAGGGAGCTCCGCATGACCCCCGTGAGCAGCTACCGCCGCGTGCGGATGCTGTGGCCCGACCACCTGGGCCTGGCCCGCGGCAAGTACCTGCCGACCCGCCGTGCCGAGCACGGCAGCGGGTTCTGCGTGACGACCTTCGGTCTCACGTACGACCGCGACATCATCCCCGCGCCCGGCGCGCACATGCTCGACGGCCTGCGCGACGTGCACGGCACCGTCGACCCGGACTCGCTGCACCCGTCGTGGGACGACGACCGGACGGCCGTCGCCGTCGCCGACCTCGAGATCGACGGTGCCCCGTACCCGGTCTCGGCCCGGACGGCGCTGAAGAACGCCGTCGCCGCCTGGGGCGACCTCGGGCACCGGGCGAAGGTCGGCATCGAGCTCGAGGGCTACCTGCTCGCCCCTGACGGCGAGGGCGGCTGGACCCGCTACGCCAACCCTCGGTCGATGGTCTACGGCACCGGCCGTCTCGGGGACCCGAGCGGCTTCCTCGAGGACGTCCTCGAGACCGCCGAGCGCTGCGGCTTCGCGGTGGAGTCGGCGAGCGTCGAGTTCGACGAGTCGCAGTTCGAGTTCACCCTCGAGTACGGCGACGCCCTCGCGGTCGCGGACGACGCGTTCCTCTTCCGGCTGCTCGTCCGCGAGCGGGCACTCGCGCACGGCCTCGACTTCACCTTCCTCGGCAAGCCGTTCCCCACGGTCGCCGGCTCCGGCCTGCACGTGAACTTCTCGATGGCGGACGCCGACGGCCGCAACGCGTTCTACGACCCGCACGCCGAGCACGGCCTCGCCGAGGTCGGCCGGCAGAGCGTCGCCGGGCTCTGCGAGCACCACCGCGCCCTCATCGCGCTGTGCGCGCCGACGGTCAACGCGTACCGCCGCCTGCAGCCCGGCACGCTCGCCGGCTACTGGGCGAACTGGGGCGTCGACCACCGCAACGTGAGCAACCGGATCCCTGCCGAGGCCGGCACCGCGATGCGGGTCGAGAGCCGGGTCGGCGACGGCTCGATGAACGTCCACCTCGGCGTCGCCGCGGTGCTGCGCGCGGCCTGGCTCGGCGCGACGGCGAAGGCGGAGCCGCCGCCCGCCTACACCGGCGACGGCTTCGAGGACGGCGGCACCGACGTCACGGCGCCGACCAGCCTCGGCGAGGCGCTCGACGCGCTCGAGGCCGACACCGCGCTCGTCGAGGCGGTCGGAGCGGAGCTCGTCGCGAACCTCGTCGGGGTCAAGCGGGCCGAGCTCGAGAAGTTCGAGGCGTCCGGGTCGACCCTGGACGGCGACACGCTGTCGGACTTCGAGACGGCGTTCTACCTGCCGTACCACTGACGCCACCACGCACGGACGAGCGGGCGTCAGCCCCGGCCGCCGCGCCGGGCGAGGGCCTCGAGGAGCAGTCTCAGGGCGAACTCGAAGTCCTCGCCCGCGCCGCGGTAGAGCGCCGGGGCCAGCGCGACGAGCGCCGGGAAGCGGTCGGCGTCCAGGGCGAGGTAGTCGGCCCGCCACCGCTCGTACGTCGCGGCCCGGCCGGGGGCGTCGAGCGCGTCGACCGGCTGGTCGATGACGGCCGAGCCGACGGTGAGCTCGACGACCGCGTGGTAGCCGCGGGCGACGTCGGCGTCGGGCAGACCGAGCGCCCGGAGCAGGCCGAGCAGCCGCTCGGTGAGCGTGACCTCGTTGACCCGCCGGGTCGGACCCTGCGCGAGCACCCGGGCCGCCGCCGGCCGGGACAGCAGCCGGCCGCGCAGCGCGGAGAGCACGGCGACAAGGGCCTCGACCGGGTCGGCGACGCCGTCCGCGACGTCGCAGACGCCCGCGAGCGTGCGGTCCGCGACGGCGCACATGAGCTCGTGCTTGTCCGGGAAGTGCCGGTACACCGCCGTCGGGTGGACCCCGAGCCGGGCGCCGAGGTCGCGCAGGCTCACGGCGTCCGCGTCACCGCCGGACATCTCCCAGGCGACGGCGACGATCTCGTCGGCGCTCAGCGGGGCACGCCGGGTGCGGTCGCTCACTGCTGCACTCCTCCCGACGCGTCGGCCCGTCTGCCGCGCAGGCGCTGTCGACTGTAGTGGCGGGGTCCCGCGGCGGACTCAGCCGCGGCGGGGGTTCACCCGCCGGGTCGGTGCCGCGGCGAGCGGGTCCTCCGGCCAGGGGTGCCGCGGGTAGCGGCCGCGCAGGTCGGCCCGCACACCCGGGTACCCGTTGCGCCAGAACGACTCCAGGTCGCTCGTCACGGCGACCGGGCGCCCGGCGGGGGAGAGCAGCCGCAGCACGAGCGGGCGGCCGGCGACCCGCGGGGACGCCGTCCAGCCGAACACCTCCTGCACCTTGACCGGCAGCGCCGGGGCGTCCGGGTCGGTGTAGTCGACGGCCACCTTCGACCCCGACGGCACCTCGACGCGTTCCGGGGCGACGTCGTCGAGGGTCGCCGCGAGCCGCCAGCCGGCGAGGGTGCGCAGTGCCGTCGTGACGTCGACCCTGAGCAGGTCACGGCGCGAGCGTGCCCCGCCGAGGTCGAGGTGCGCGAGCAGGCTCTCGTCGTCGACGGCCGGCCACGGGTCGCCGAGGCCGGACCGGCAGGCGGCGAGCCGGCGTCGTAGCGCGAGGGCGTTCTCGCTCCAGCGCAGCAGGTCGAGGCCCTCGGCGCGCAGCCCGTCGGCGACGGCGGCCGCGACGAGCGCCGGGTCGGGGGAGCGCAGCGGGCGCTCGGCGAGGACGACGGCACCGAGCCGTTCGAGCCGCCGGGCCCGGACGTCGCCGCCCGCCCACACCACCTCGTCGACCTCCTCGAGCAGGTGCGCGCCGACCTCGCGCGCCGTCGCCTCGTCGACCGGGACGGCGGCCCGCACCCGGGCGTCGCGGCGGCCGGGAGGCCGGTCGGCGACGGCGATCGCGAGCCACGTCGCGTCGGCGAGCCGGGTGCCGTCCCCGAGCTCGGCGGCGGTGCCCGACGCCATGAGGTAGCTGCGGTCGCCGGCCCGGCGCCGGCGGGCGAGCCGCTCCGGGAAGGCGAGGCCGACGACGACCCCGGCGGCCTCGTCGAGCGACGGCCCGTCCGCCGCTCCGGACGGCGCCGCGGACGATGCTGCGGACGATGCCGGGCTCCGGCCCGCCGGGCCCTCGACCGCGCGCAGCAGCCGGCGGGTCTCCTCCTGCCACCGCTGCGAACCCGGGTCCCGCCCGGTCCGCAGCGCCCGCCAGCGGGCGACGAGGTCGTCGCCGCCGGCCCCGCCCGGGCCGCCCCCCGCGTCGTCCGACAGCAGCGCGACGACCTCCGCGGCCCGTCGCGCGCCGACGAGCGGTGCCCCGTCGAGCAGCGCGCGGGCCAGCCGCGGGTGCGCCCCGACCCGGGCGAGCGACCGGCCGCGCGGGGTCGCCCGGCCGCCGCCGTCCAGGGCGCCGAGACCGTGCAGGGTCGCCTCGGCGACGTCGAGCGCCGCGACCGGCGGGGCGTCGACGAGCGCCAGCCCCCGGCCGCGCGGCGCGCCCCAGCACGCCAGTCGCAGCGCGAAGGCCGTGAGGTCGGCGGTCGCCACCTCGGGCTCGGGCTGGGCGGCGAGCCGCTCGTGCTCGCCCTGCGGCCAGCAGCGGTAGACGGTGCCGGGCGCCTCCCGGCCGGCGCGACCGGCACGCTGGGTCGCGCCGGCACGGGAGACCCGCACGGTGACGAGGGCGTCGAGCCCGCGCCCGAGGTCGGTCCGCGGCACCCGGGCCAGCCCGGCGTCGACGACGACCCGCACCCCGGGCACGGTGACGCTGCTCTCCGCGACCGCGGTCGCGAGCACGACGCGGCGCCGTCCGGGGGTCGGGCGCAGCGCCGCGTCCTGGACGTCCCCGCGCAGCCGGCCGTGCAGCGGGACGACGTCGAGCGGTGCACCGGCCGGGTCGGTCGCGCCCGCGAGCCGGCCGGTGAGGCCGCCGATCTCGCCGGCGCCGGGGAGGAAGACGAGGACGTCGCCGGTCCGCTCGGCGAGCGCCCGGCGGACGACGGCCGCGACGTGGTCGAGCAGGCGCGGGTCGACGCGCAGGCCGTGCGGCGGCGCGATCCCGGCGGGCGGCGGGCACCAGACGGGCTCGACCGGGAACAGGACGCCGTCGGCCTCGACGACGGGCGCCGCCCCGCCCGGCAGACCGTCGTCCGCGCCGAGCGCCGCCGCGACCCGCGCGGCGTCCGCGGTCGCCGACGTCGCGAGCAGCCGCAGGTCCGGCCGCAGCGCCGCCCGGACGTCCACGCAGAACGCGAGCGCGAGGTCGGTGTCGAGGTGCCGCTCGTGCACCTCGTCGAGCATGACGACGTCGACCCCGGCCAGCTCCGGGTCGGTGAGCAGCCGCTGCACGAGGAGCCCGGTCGTGACGACCTCGACCCGGGTGCGGGCCGACGTCCGCGACTCCCCGCGCACGGTGAACCCGACGAGCCCGCCGACCGGGTCGCCGACGAGGTCCGACATCCGCCGGGCCGCGGCGCGCGCGGCGAGCCGGCGGGGCTCGGCGACGAGCACGCGCACGGGCGGGGTGACCCCGGACGATCCGCCGTCCGGTCCGTCGAGCAGGCCGGCGAGCGCGAGCGGCACGAGGGTCGTCTTGCCGGTCCCCGGCGGCGCGACGAGCACCGCGGTCCCCGCGCCGTCCAGCGCGGCGAGGACCGCCGGAAGGACGGCGCGCAGCGGCAGGTCCGTCCCGGGTCTCACGCCCGCCAGTCTGCCGTGCGCCCCGCACGCTCGCGCCCGGCTCTGCACGCGGGTGCGGCGCGCCGGCCGGCTCGTTAGCGTGACCGGCATGCCCGAGCCGTCCGCAGCGTTGGCCCTGTCGTGACCGAGCCCGACCTCGCGCCCGAGCAGGAGCGCCGCCCCGTCATCCTCACCGTCGACGACGACCCGTCCGTCTCCCGCGCCGTCGCTCGGGACCTGCGCCGCCGGTACGGCGACCGGCACCGGGTGGTCCGTGCGTCGTCCGGCGCCGAGGCCCTGGACGCCCTCAAGGAGCTCAAGCTGCGCGGCGAGCCGGTCGCCGTCCTGCTCGCCGACTACCGGATGCCCCAGATGAACGGCGTCGAGTTCCTCGAGGCGGCGATGGACCTCTTCCCGCGGGCCCGCCGCGCGCTGCTCACGGCCTACGCCGACACCGACGCCGCGATCCGGGCGATCAACGACGTGGACGTCGACCACTACCTGCTCAAGCCGTGGTCACCCCCGGAGGAGAAGCTCTACCCGGTCATCGACACGCTCCTCGAGCTGTGGGCCGCGAGCGGCGAGGCCGCGGTGACGGCGACGAAGGTCGTCGGGCACCGGTTCTCCCGGCCGAGCTTCGAGGTGCGGGACTTCCTCGCGCGCAACGCCGTCCCGTACCGCTGGTACGCCGCCGACGACCCGGACGGCGCGCGGCTGCTCGCGGCGAGCGACTCGACGCCGCACGACGTCCCGGTCGTCGTGACCGCCGACGGCACGGTGCTGCGGTCGCCGTCCCTCGCCGACCTCGCGTCGAGCGTCGGCCTGTCGACGGTGCCGACCGAGGACTTCTACGACGTCCTCATCGTCGGGGCCGGCCCGGCCGGCCTCGGCGCCGCCGTGTACGGCGCGTCCGAGGGCCTGCGCACCGTGCTCGTCGAGCGTCAGGCGGCGGGCGGGCAGGCCGGGCAGAGCTCGCGGATCGAGAACTACCTCGGCTTCCCCGACGGGGTGTCCGGCGGGCAGCTCACCGACCGGGCCCGCCGGCAGGCGGTGAAGTTCGGCGCCGAGGTGCTCACGGCGCGCACGGCGGTCGCCATCGACGCGACCGGACCGCGCCGCGTCGTCCGGTTCGAGGACGGCAGCCACATCGCCGCGCACACGGTGATCCTCGCGACCGGCGTCGCGTACCGGCAGCTCGACGCGGCAGGCGCCGACCGCTTCGTGGGCAGCGGCGTCTACTACGGCTCGACGGCCACCGAGGCCGCCACGTGCGCGGGCGAGCACGTCGTCGTCGTGGGCGGGGCGAACTCGGCCGGGCAGGCCGCGGTGTTCCTCGCCCGGCACGCCGCGCGGGTGACCCTCGTCGTCCGCGGCCGCGACCTGGAACGGTCGATGTCGCACTACCTCATCGAGCAGGTGCGGGCGGTGCCGAACATCGAGGTCCGGCTCTGCACCCGGGTCGCCGCGCTGGACGGCGAGGAGCACCTCGAGCGGGTCACGCTCGCCGACGACGCGACGGGGACCTCGACGACGGTCGAGACCGGGCACGTCTTCGTCTTCATCGGGGCGTCGCCGATGACGGGCTGGCTGCCCGACGCGGTGCACCGTGACGACGCGGGCTTCGTCCTCACAGGCCCCGACCTCGTGCGGGACGGCGCGCCGCCGCCCGGCTGGTCGGCGGACCGCGAACCGTACCTGCTCGAGTCGAGCGTGCCGGGGGTGTTCGTCGCGGGCGACGTCCGCTCGCAGTCGGTGAAGCGGGTGGCCTCCGCGGTCGGCGAGGGGGCCCTCGCGGTGACCCTGGTGCACCGGTACCTGGAAGGGCGGTGACGGCGTGACGGTCGAGGCGACGAGCCCCGAGGGCGCCCCGGAGCGGGTCGGCCCCGACGTGCTGCGCACGCTGTTCCTCTTCGAGTCGCTTGACGACGACAAGCTCGCCTGGCTGGCGGCGCACGGCCGGGTCGAGCGCCGGGCCGCGGGGGAGGCCGTCTACACCCAGGGCGACCCCGCGACGTGCTTCTTCGTGCTGCTCGAGGGCACGGTCGTGATGCGGCGCCGGGTCGAGGACCACGAGATCGAGATCATCCGCACGAGCCAGCGCGGTGCCTACGCGGGGGCCACCCAGGCGTACGTCCGGACGCCGGAACCGTTGCCGTACAGCGCCTCCATGGAGGCCGTCACCGACGCGGCGCTGCTCGCGCTCGACGCGGACGAGTTCGCCGTCGAGATCCGCACCTGGTTCCCGATGGCGATGCACCTGCTCGAGGGGCTGTTCGTCGGGATGCGGTCGAGCAACGAGATCATCGCCCAGCGGGAGCGGCTGCTCTCGCTCGGCCGGCTCACCGCGGGGCTCACGCACGAGCTGAACAACCCGGCCGCGGCCGCCGTCCGGGCGACCGCGACGCTGCGCGAGCGGTTCTCCGCCATGCGGCACAAGCTCGCGAGCCTCGCCGACGGCAAGCTCGACGCGGACACGCTGATCCGGCTCACCGACGTCCAGGAGGAGGCCGTGGCCCGGCTCGCCTCGGCCCCCGAGCTGTCCCCGCTCGAGACGAGCGACGCCGAGGACGAGCTGACCGACTGGCTCGACGACCGCGAGGTGCCGAACGGCTGGGAGCTCGCGGCGACCCTCGTCGCCGCCGGGCTCGACACCGACTGGCTCGACCGGGTGGCCGCCGCCGTGCCGCGGACCCACCTCGGCGGCGGGCTGCGCTGGGTGACGTACACCCTCGAGACGGAGATGCTGCTCAACGAGATCGACGACACGACGGGCCGGATCTCGGCGCTCGTCGGGGCCGCGAAGCAGTACTCCCAGATGGACCGGGCGCCGCGGCAGGACGTCGACGTCCACGAAGGCCTCAAGTCGACGCTCGTCATGCTCGGCGCCAAGCTGCGGCCCGGAGTCACCATCGTCAAGGACCTCGACCGGACGCTGCCGCGGATCCCCGCCTACCCCGGCGAGCTCAACCAGGTCTGGACGAACCTCATCGAGAACGCCGTCCAGGCGATGGGCGGCCGGGGCACGCTCACGGTGCGCACGGCGCGGGACGGCGACACCGTGCTCGTCGAGATCGGCGACACCGGGCCCGGTGTGCCGGCCGAGTTGCAGTCCAAGATCTTCGAGCCGTTCTTCACGACCAAGCCGGTCGGGGAGGGCACCGGGCTCGGGCTCGACATCTCCTACCGCATCGTCGCCCAGCGGCACCGCGGCGACCTGCGCGTCGAGTCGGCGCCGGGGGACACCCGCTTCCAGGTCCGCCTCCCGCTCCACGACAGCTGACCCCGCGTCAGGTGGGCCGGGGGGCCGGGACGTCGAGCACCCAGGTGACACCGAAGCGGTCGGTGACCATCCCGTAGAGCAGCGCCCATCCGGCCGGCGCCAGCGGCACCTTCACCGTCGCGTCCGCGCACAGGCCGTCCCAGTAGCGACGCACCTCGTCCTCGTCCTGCCCCCGGACGGAGACGAAGACCGGGTCGACACCGGCGTCGTGGTCCCGGGAGGCCGGCACGTCGTACGCCATGACGTGGAAGCCGTCGTCGGAGCGGACCTCGCCCCACATGACCTGGTCGGCCTCGTCGGGGCGCTGGACGGCACCGGCGTCGGCGTACGTGACGGCGAGCAGGTGGCCGCCGAACACCGACCGGTAGAACTCCAGGGCCTCGCGGGCCCGGCCGCGGAAGTTCAGGTGGACGGCGGTGGTGACACTCATGATCGGTCCCTCGTCTCGTGGTGCGTCGACCGCCCGGACGAGCGGTTCTGCAGGAGCGTGTCAGGGGAAGAGGTCAGTTTCTGACCTCTTCTTCGGCAGAATGAGCGGCATGAGCGGGACGTCGCAGCGGCTGCTGGCACTGCTGTCGCTCCTGCAGGCGCGCCGTGACTGGCCCGGGCAGGTCCTGGCGGAGCGTCTCGACGTCAGCCCCCGGACGGTGCGGCGCGACGTCGACCGGCTCCGGGACCTCGGGTACCCGATCAGGGCGACGAAGGGCCCGGACGGCGGCTACCGGCTGGACGCCGGCGCGCACCTGCCCCCGCTGCTCTTCGACGACGAGCAGGCGGTCGCGCTCGCGATCGCCCTGCGGACGGCGGCCGGTGCGGGGGCCGGTGTCGGCGAGGCAGCGGCCCGGGCCCTCGGCACCGTGCGCCAGGTGATGCCCGCCCGGCTCCGGCAGCGCATCGACGCGCTCGAGGTCACCGCCGTCGGCACCGGCGACGACCGGACGGCGGACGCCGACCCGTCCGTCCTCGCGGCCCTGACCGACGCCGTCCGGGCCCGGCGGGTCCTGCGTCTGGACCACGCCGGCGCAGCCGGCACGCCCGCTGCCGACGCGGCGCCCCCGACGCCTCCGCGCAGGGTCGAGCCGCACCACGTCGTGCACCGCCACGGCCGGTGGTATCTGCTCGCCTGGGACCTCGACCGGACCGACTGGCGCACCTTCAGGGCCGACCGGGTCACGCCGCGGACCCCGGCCGGCGCCCGCTTCGAGCCCGGCCGGTCCCGGGCGGGGACGTCGCAGCCTTCGTGACGGCGCTGTTCAAGGGCTCCCGCACCGGTGAGGACGCGTGGCCGTGCCGCGGGCGCGTCGTCCTGGACGCCCCGCCGTCCGCCGTCGCGCCGTACGTCGGCGACGCGACGCTGGAGGCGCTCGGCCCCGACCGGACCGTGCTCACGGCGGGGTCGTGGTCCTGGGCGGGGCTCGCCGCGTCGGTGGCCCGCTTCGACGTGGACTTCGAGGTCCTCGACCCGCCCGAGCTGCGGGACGCCGTCGCCGGCCTGGCCCGGCGCTTCACGGCCGCCGCGGGCTGACGGTCGGCACGCGGCGCGTGGACCGGGCGCCTGGAGCGGACCTGCATCACCCTTCGTGCCGACGTCCCGCCTGTTCCCAGCCCGCGCCCAGCAACCGGACGTAGCCGCATCCGGCACCTACGTCGCTCACAGCCCGGCCACAGGCCGGCCGCCGACGGTGAGGTCACGAACATGAGCCGGTGCACCGAGGCACCGGCCGTCGAACGGAGGACCACAGTCGTGACTCTCACCAAGGTCGGCCGGGCCGCAGCGATCACCGCCGCGGCGGGCGCCCTCGTCATCGGCGGCGCGGCGCTGGCCGCCAACGCCGCGACCAGCACGCCGTCGCCCGGCACGAGCACCGCGACGCCCGGCACCGAGGGCGGCAAGGGCGGCCCGATGGGCGGCCACGACCACACCCCGGTCACCGGCGACGAGCTCGNACGCCCGGCACCGAGGGCGGAAAGGGCGGCCCGATGGGCGGCCACGACCACACCCCGGTCACCGGCGACGAGCTCGCCAAGGTCACCGCCGCCGTCAAGGCCAAGGACTCCGCCGTCACGGTGACGTCCGTGCAGAAGGACGAGGACGGCTCCTACGACGTCTTCGGCACCAAGGCCGGCGCTCCGATCGGCTTCGAGGTCAGCAAGGACCTCACGACCGTCACCGAACGCTCCCGCCCGGCAGGCGGCCGCGGCCCGGGCGCCCCGGACGGCCAGGCGCCGTCGGGCGCCACGCAGGGCTCGACGAGCACGCCGAGCAGCACCACGGCCTGACACGCCGGACCGCGGACCGGACCGCGGACCGGACCGCGGACCAGCAAGGCGGGCCGGACCGGGGAAGCACGAAGGCCCGGCTCCGAGGAGCCGGGCCTTCCGCTGTGTCCGAGGGGGGACTTGAACCCCCATGCCCGTTAGGGCACTAGCACCTCAAGCTAGCGCGTCTGCCAATTCCGCCACCCGGACGAGTGGTCCCCGACACCCGTGGGTGCCGCGGCGGAGACAAAGTTAGCACGTCCCCGAGGGCACTCCGCACGCACATACCCGCGCCCCGCGGGACGCCTCCGACGAGGCCTGTGAGACACCTGCCCGGCCGTCCGGAAACCTCCGGAACATCCGGAAACACCGGCCGGGTAGCGTGGCCGCGGGCCGGGTCGCGGCCGGCCCGACGCCGTCCGAGGAGGTCCCGTGAGCGAGCAGAGCAGCGCCGTCCCCGAGCACGGGGTCGTCCCGGCGGCCGAGGACGAGGTCGTCGACATCTGCCGCGACCTCATCCGGATCGACACGTCGAACTACGGCGACGGGTCAGGCCCGGGGGAGCGCAAGGCGGCCGAGCACGTCGCCGCGCTGCTCGAGGAGGTCGGCCTCACGACCGAGATCGTCGAGTCCGCCCCGGGCCGGGCCAGCGTCGTCACCCGGATCACCGGGGCGGACCCGGACCGGCCCGCGCTCGTCGTCCACGGTCACACCGACGTCGTCCCGGCCCGCGCCGAGGACTGGCGGGTCGACCCGTTCGCGGCCGAGGTCGAGGACGGCTGCGTCTGGGGCCGCGGAGCGGTCGACATGAAGGACATGGACGCGATGATCCTGGCGTCCGTCCGCGAGCTGGTCCGCTCCCGCCGCAAGCCCCCGCGCGACCTCGTCGTCGCGTTCTTCGCCGACGAGGAGGCGGGCGGTACGTACGGCGCCCGCTACCTCGTCGACCACCGGCCGGACCTGTTCGAGGGCGCGACCGAGGCGGTCAGCGAGGTCGGCGGCTTCTCGACGACGATCAACGGCCGGCGCGCCTACCTGCTCCAGACCGCGGAGAAGGGCCTGCTCTGGCTGCGGCTCGTGGCGCACGGCCGGGCCGGGCACGGCTCGCAGGTGAACACCGACAACGCCGTGACCCGGCTCTGCGAGGCGGTCGCCCGGGTCGGCGCGCACCCGTGGCCGCTCGACATCACCCCCACGGTGCGGTCGTTCCTCGACGGCGTCGAGGAGATCACCGGCACCCCGCTGCCCGCCGACGACCCGGACGCGCTCGTCGCCGTCCTCGGCTCCACCGCGGCGTTCGTCGGCGCCACCCTGCGGAACACGTCGAACCCGACGCTGCTCGAGGCCGGGTACAAGCACAACGTCATCCCCGGGTCGGCGTCCGCGCTCGTCGACTGCCGGTTCATCCCCGGGCGTGAGGAGCAGCTGCTGGCGACCGTCCGGGAGCTGGCCGGCCCCGGCGTCGACGTGGAGACGGTGCACCGCGCGGTGTCCCTGGACACCCCGTTCAGCGGTGCTCTCGTCGACGCCATGGTCGGTGCGCTCGAGGCCGAGGACCCGGGCTGCGCCGTCCTGCCGTACTGCCTGTCCGGCGGCACCGACAACAAGTCGCTCAGCGACCTCGGCATCACCGGGTACGGGTTCGCGCCGCTGCGGCTGCCGGCGGAGCTCGACTTCGCCGGCATGTTCCACGGCGTCGACGAGCGGGTGCCGCTCGACGCGCTGCGGTTCGGCGTCCGGGTGCTGCGCCGGTTCCTCGAGACGGCCTGACCGACGGCGGTCAGGCCGGCTGCTCCCACAGCGGCGCCCGCTCGGCGAGCAGCCGGGCCACCGTGGCGACGACGTCGTCGACGTGCGCGTCGGTGACCCGCAGGCTGAGCGCGACGAACCCGCGCCGGGCCAGGTACCAGCCGCACTCGAGCAGGTCGAGGAAGAACAGCTCGGCGAGCCGGTCGTCCGCGGCGCCCGCGTCGGCGACGGTGCGCACCGGCCCGGGCGTGGCGTGCACCCCGACGATCGAGCCGCACCCGGTCGCGCAGAAGGGTGCCCCGGCGGCCCGGAAGACCTGCTCCAGCCCGCTGCGCAGCCGGTCGCCGCGGTCGTTGAGCGCCTGCTGCACGTCGGGGGTGAGCACCCGGGTCAGCCCGGCCAGGCCCGCCGCCATCGACAGCACGTTGTTGTTGAAGGTGCCCGCGTGCGGCAGCGCGTGCCCGCTCGACGGGTCGAAGAGCGCCATGACGTCGGCGCGGCCGCCGAAGGCGCCGAACGACATGCCCCCGCCGACGTACTTGCCGAGCGTCGTCAGGTCCGGGCGGATCCCGAGCAGTGCCTGCAGGCCGCCCGGGGACAGCCGCGACGTCATCACCTCGTCGAAGACGAGCAGCGCGCCGTGCGCGTCGGCGAGGTCGCGCAGGCGCTGCAGGAACACCGGGTCGCCGGGGATGCAGCCGCCGGAGCCGAGCATGGGCTCGACGAGGACGGCGGCCAGCCGGTCGCCGTGCTCGGCGAAGAGCCGCTCGACGTCCTCGACGTCGTTGTAGGTGCCGAGGACGACGGGGTACGGCGCGTTCACCGGCGACGGGCCGTGGGCGAAGGACAGCAGCCCGCCGTGGTAGGCGCCGTCGAAGACGAGGAGCGCCTCGCGGCCGGTGGCGGCCCGGGCGGCGGCGACCGCCATGAGGTTCGCCTCGGTCCCCGAGTTCGTGAACCGCACCCGCTCCATCGAGGCGAACCGGCGGCAGACCTCAGCGGCCAGCCCCGCCTCGTGGGTGTTGTGCGCGCCGAAGCTGATCCCGTCGGCGAGCGTCGCGGTCACCGTCTCGCGGATCACCGGGTCGGAGTGTCCGAACAGCCCCGCCGTGTACTCGCCGAGCAGGTCGACGTAGACGTGCCCGTCGACGTCCTCGAGGTAGCAGTCCCAGGCCCGGGCGGCGCGGAACGGGAACGGGTCGAACCACAGCACGGTCCGGGTGTTCCCGCCGGGCAGCCAGCGGGCCGCCTCCGCCTGCGCCTCGGCGCTGCGCGGCCGGGCCGCGACGTACCGGGCGCGGGCCTCGTCGAGGGCCTGGTCGAGGGCGTCCATCGGGTCTCCTCGCGTCGCTCCGGCGTGCCCGGAGGCTATCCGTTCGCCCGGTCGCGCGACAGGGCGGCGCCGCCGTCAGAACTTGTCGGACCCGGCGGGCACGATCACCCCATGAGCGTGCAGATCTCCGCGGACGACGTCCGCCGTTTCTTCACCCTGCTCGAGGCGCGCGCCTGGGACGACCTGCGCGCCCTCGTCGCCGACGACCTGGTCTACGAGGTCCCGCAGACCCGGGAGCGGATCCGCGGCGCCGCTGCGTGGCTGCAGTTCTGCGTCGACTTCCCCGGGGAGTGGCACCTCGCCGTCGACCGGGTCGTCATCGACCCGGTCGCGCGGGAGGCCGCGGTCGTCGTCGCCGCGTCTCTGGACGGCGCCCCGCTGCCGAACCTGGCCTTCCTGCGGTTCGACGACGCGGGCCTGGTGACCCGGCTCGAGGACTGGTGGCCCGAGCCGTACGAGCCGCCGTCGCGCGGGGCGGCAGCCGTCGAACGCTACTGACGGCGCGCGCGGTCGTCCGCGGCGTCCCGGACGTCGACCGTACGGCCGCCGCCGGAGGGCCCGGGGCCGTGCCGATGGTCGTCCGGGTCCGTCGCGAGCCGCGACCTGCGGACGCCGTAGAGGAAGTAGACGACGAAGCCGATCGCCAGCCAGATGCCGAACCGCTCCCAGGTGAGCGCCGGGAGGTTGAGCATCAGGTAGACCGAGGCGAGCACCGACAGGATCGGGACGAGCGGCACGAGCGGGGTCCGGAAGGCACGGGGCAGGTCCGGCCGGGTCCGTCGCAGGACGACGACGCCGACCGACACGAGGACGAACGCGAAAAGCGTGCCGATGTTCACGAGCTCGGCGAGCTCACCGAGCGGCACGAGCGCGGAGATCACCGCGACGAAGACCCCCGTGACGACCGAGACGCGGATCGGTGTGCCGGTCCGCGGGCTGACGCGGGAGAACACCGGCGGCAGCAGCCGGTCGCGGCTCATCGCGAAGAAGACCCGGGACTGGCCGAGCATGAGGATCATCATGACCGTCGTCAGCCCGGCGAGGGCGCCGACGGAGATGACGGTCGCGAAGCCCGGCCGGCCGACGGAGCGGAACGCCTCGGCCAGCGGCGCCGCGACGGACACCTCGTCGTACTTGACCATCCCGACGACGACGAGCGACACGGCGACGTAGAGCACCGTGCAGATCGCGAGCGACCCGAGGATGCCGCGGGGCATGTCCCGCTGCGGGTTCCTCGTCTCCTCGGCGGCCGTCGCGACGATGTCGAAGCCGATGAACGCGAAGAAGACGAGGGCGGCACCGGTGAAGATGCCGGCGACGCCGAAGGCTCCCGGGGCGAACCCGAGGTCCTGCAGCAGCGAGGGGGCCGCCTCGGCGCCCTCCGCCGTCCGGGAGCCCGACGGCGGGATGAACGGCGAGTAGTTCGAGGCCTTGACGAAGAACAGGCCGGCGACGATGACGAACAGGACGATCGCCACCTTGATCGCCACGATGACGGTGTTCAGGCGCGCCGACACCTTGATGCCCAGGCAGATCACCCCGGTGAGCACGAGGACGACGGCGGCGGCGACGAGGTTCGGCGACGAGAGCGTCGGCTCCTCGCTGTACAGCCCTTCCGGGATCGTCACGCCGATCGTCCTCATGACGTCCGCGAAGTACTGCGACCACCCGACGGCCACCGTGCTCGCCCCGAGCGCCAGCTCGAGGATGAGGTCCCAGCCGATCACCCAGGCGACGAGCTCACCGAGCGTCGCGTAGGAGAACGTGTAGGCGGAGCCCGCGACCGGCACCGTCGACGCGAACTCGGCGTAGCAGAGCGCCGCGAGGGCGCACGTGACGCCCGCGACGACGAAGGAGATCGCGACGGCCGGCCCGGCCTGGACGCCGGCGGCCTTGCCGGTGAGGACGAAGATGCCCGTCCCGATGACGACCCCGACCCCGAACACCGTGAGGTCGAGCGCGGACAGGTCCCGCCGCAGCCGGTGCCCCGGTTCGTCGGTCTCCGCGACCGACCGCTCGACCGACTTCGTACGCAGCACGTTCATCCGGACCCCCGGCACCTCGACCGATGATCCCGGCCACTACCCCGGCGCCGCCGTCTCACACCCGCAGGACCTGCGCGACCTCAGTCGTCGGCGAGGACGTGGCGCAGGTAGCGCTGCGGGGCCTCGAGGAACCGGCGGTAGTGCCCGACGAGCGCGAGGTCCTCCCAGGCCACCTCGTGGTAGCCGTCCTCGTCGAGCTGGAGGATCGTCGCGCCCGGGACCGCCGCCACCACGGGGGAGTGCGTCGCGAGCACGACCTGGGACCGGCCGGACGCCGCGAGGTCGGCGACGAGGCCGACGAGCCCGAGGCAGGCGCTGAACGACAGCGCCGACTCCGGCTCGTCGAGGACGTACAGGCCGGGGGAGCGGAACTTGCGGGCCAGGATCTGCGCGAACGACTCGCCGTGGCTCATCTCGTGCAGGTCGTCGTCCGGGCTGCCGGGCAGGCCCTCGAGGTACGTGTAGAGCCCGTGCATCGTCTCGGCCCGCAGGAAGAAGCCCCACTTCGACGCCGTGAGACCGCGCGACACCCGCAGCACCTCGTGGAGCGGCGACTCGCTCCTGCGGCTGGAGTGCGTCGCGTTCGTCGAGCCGCCCTCGGGGTTGATCCCGTAGGCGGCCGCGATCGCCTCGACGAGGGTCGACTTGCCCGAGCCGTTCTCGCCGACGAGCACCGTCACCGGGCCGAGGTCGAGGCCCTCGGTGAGCAGCTTCTCGACCGCCGGGACGGTCCGCGGCCAGGTACCCGGCGGCAGCGCGGAGCCGTCCGCCGGCTCGACCCGGCGCACCGGCAGGGCGTGCCGGGACGGCTCCCGACGCCGCGCCACGCCGGTCAGGCCGTCCGGACCACGCGGATGATCTTCCGGCGGAGCCAGATCCGCCGTGCACCGCCCATGTACAGCCGGACGCGGGCCAGCTCCCAGTGCCCGTACTCGGCGTGCTCGGCGATCACGCGGCGTGCTTCGGCCCGCGACATGCCGCGCGGGATGGTCAGCAACCGGTACTCGTAGTCACCGGCGCCCGCGGGCAGGTCGCCGGGAGGTGGGGGCACCGGGACCGGCAGAGATTCGCTCATCACTCCAATGTCACCACGAACCGCTACGGTCGTGCCATGACGACCGACCCTCGCGCCGCGCTCGACCGCCTCGTCGCGGCACTCGAGGCTCATCTGACGGCGGCGAGCCGGCGCTCCGGCGAGGCCGACCCGGCCGTCGTCGCGGCCTACCAGACGCTCGCGGACGCGTTCGAGACCTACGACGACGCGCTCTACAGCAACTTCGACGAGGTCACCCCGTTCGTCCTCTACGACGAGGCCGACGAGGACGAGGACGACGACCTCGACGAGGACGACGNAGGACGACGAGGACGACGACGACCTCGAGGACGTCGACGACATCGACGACATCGGGATCGACGACACGGGCTCGGTCGACCTGGCCGAGGTCGACGCGGCAGCGGCCCGGGGCGACCACTAGCAACCGGTCGGGCGGTCCGGTCCGCCCACGGGGCGGACCGTCAGAACCGCTCGGGGTACCCGATCTGCGGTGCCGACACCTCGGCGAGGGCGAGCCGGATCTCCGGCGGCAGCTCGACGGCCTCGCTGGCCAGCGAGGCCCGCAATTGGGACGCCGTCCGGGCGCCGACGAGCGCCGACGCGACGCCGGGTGTGTCCCGGACCCAGGCGAGCGCGACCTCGGTCGCCGAGCACCCGAGCCCGTCCGCGGCGGTGGCGACCGCGTCGACGACCCGGCGGGACGCGCCGTCGAGGTACACCCCGACGAACCCCGACAGGTGCGGCGACGCGGCGCGCGAGTCCGCCGGCGTCCCGGTGCGGTACTTGCCGGTGAGCACCCCGCGCCCGAGCGGGGACCACGCGAGCACCCCGAGCCCGAGCGCCTCGGCCGCCGGCAGCACCTCGCGCTCGACCCCGCGCTGCACGAGCGAGAACTCCACCTCGGCGGCGACCGCACCGGCCCCGCCGAGGCCGCCGGCTCCGGCCGCCTCGAGGAGCGTGGCGGCCCGGGCGGTCTGCCAGCCGCAGTAGTTCGCGAAGCCGACGTAGCGGGCCCGGCCGGTCCGCAGGGCGTGCTCGAGGGCCGACATCGTCTCTTCGAGCGGCACGTCCTCGTGCCACGCCTGCGCGAGCCACAGGTCGACGTGGTCGGTGCGCAGCCGGCGCAGCGAGCCGTCGAGCGCGGCCAGCATCGTGCGGCGCGACGTGTCGACCTCCTGGACGCCGTGCCGCCGGACGACGCCGGCCTTCGTGCACACGATGACGTCCTCGCGGGGCACGAGCGTGCCCAGCAGGGACCCCAGGACCGTCTCGGACGCGCCGTCCCCGTAGGACGCCGCGGTGTCGACGAGGGTCCCGCCGGCGTCCGTGAACTCCCTCAGCTGGTCGGCGGCCTCGTGCTCGTCGGTGTCGCGCCCCCAGGTCAGCGTCCCGAGCCCGAGCCGGCTGACCAGGAGGCCGCTGCGTCCGACTGCTCGCTGCTCCACGGTGGTCAACGTAGAGCAATCATCCGCGCCGCTCCGGCATCTCGGGGGACACGACGCCGGCACCGCGCAATGCCGGGGAGGCGCCTCGGCGGCAGGTGACCCGCCGGTAGGGTCGGACGTATGCGCCTCGGAATCAACCTCGGCTACTGGGGTATGGGCAACGACGCCGACAACCTCGCGCTCGCGCGCGAGGCGGACCGCCTCGGCTACGCCGTCGCCTGGGTCGCCGAGGCCTACGGCTCCGACGCCGCGACGATCCTGTCGTGGATCGCCGCGCAGACCGAGCGGATCGACATCGGCTCCGCGGTGTTCCAGATCCCGGCGCGCACACCCGCGATGACCGCGATGACCGCGGGAACCCTGGACACCCTGTCGGGCGGCCGGTTCCGGCTCGGGCTCGGCGTGAGCGGCCCCCAGGTCTCCGAGGGCTGGCACGGCGTCCGGTTCGACGCCCCGCTCGGGCGCACCCGGGAGTACGTCGACATCGTCCGGATGGCGCTGCGCCGCGACAAGGTCGAGTACGCGGGCAAGCACTACACGCTGCCGCTCCCCGACGGCCCCGGCAAGGCGCTGCGGCTGACGATCCACCCGGTCCGGGAGGAGATCCCGGTCTACCTCGCCGCCGTCGGCCCGAAGAACCTCGAGCTCACCGGCGAGCTCGCCGAGGGCTGGCTCGCCATCTTCTTCTCGCCCGAGCACGCCGAGGTCTCCCTCGCGCCGCTGCGCGCCGGCCGGGTCACGGCCGGCAAGGGCACCCCGGAGAACCCGCTCGCCGGGTTCGACATCGTCCCGACCGTCCCGGTCGCGATCACGGACGACGTGTCGTCGGCGGCCGACCGCCTGCGCGGCTACGCGGCGCTCTACACCGGTGGCATGGGCAGCCGCGACAAGAACTTCTACAACGCCCTCATGCGCCGGATGGGCTTCGAGGACGCGGCCGCCAAGGTCCAGGACCTCTACCTCGCCAAGCAGCACCGGGACGCCGCCGCCGCCGTCCCGGAGGAGTTCATCGACGCCACGAGCCTGCTCGGGCCCAAGGAGCGCGTCCGCGACCGGATGGTCGCGTTCGCCGAGGCCGGCGTGACGACCCTGACGATCAGCCCCGCAGCCCTGAACCTGGAGGACCGCGTGTCCATGCTCCGTGACGTCGCCGACGCGCTCGAGGCCGCCGGGCTCGCAGAGTGAGCACCCTGAGCTACTTCGACTCCGTCGTCCTCGGGGTCGTCGAAGGGCTGACCGAGTTCCTGCCGGTCTCGAGCACCGGCCACCTGACGATCGCGAGCAAGGCCCTCGGGCTGAAGATCGACGACCCCGCGATCACCGCCTACACGGCGATCATCCAGATGGGCGCGATCTTCGCCACGTTCCTCTACTTCCGCAAGGACATCTGGCTGCTCGCCAAGGAGGGCACGACCGGCTGGCGGTCGAGCGACTGGCGCCGGCGGCAGGACTTCAAGTTCGCCTGGTACGTCGTCGCCGGCTCGATCCCCATCGGCGTCGTCGGGTTCCTCTCCAAGGACCTCATCACCGGCCCGCTGCGCAGCCTGTGGGTCGTCGCCGCCGCGCTCATCCTCTGGAGCGGCGTCATGTACGTCGCCGAGAAGCGCGGCCGGCAGAGCCTGGACCAGCAGGACCTCACCCTGAAGATCGTCCTGACGATCGGCCTCGTGCAGTGCCTCGCACTGATCCCGGGCGTCTCGCGCTCGGGTGCGACGATCTCGGCCGGTCTGCTCCAGGACGTGAACCGGGTCACGGCGACCCGGCTGTCGTTCTTCCTCGCGATCCCCGCGCTCACCGCGGCCGGGCTCTACGAGCTCAAGGACGTCGACACCGCGGTCGTCGGCTGGGGCCAGATCGCGGTCGGCACGCTTGTGTCGTTCGCCGTCGCCTACGCCTCGATCGCGTGGCTCCTGCGGTTCGTCGCGAAGCACCCGATCACGGTCTTCGTCGGGTACCGGGTCGCCGCCGGCGCGGCGCTCCTCGTGCTGCTCACGGCGGGTCTCGTCAGCGCCACCTGAGCCGTCGTCCGGCGGTGCGCCGAGCGCGGCGCGCCGTCCCGGGCGGCACCCCTTAGAGTCGGCTCGTGCCCACCGTCCTGCTCGTCCGCCACGGCCGCACGACCGCGAACGCGAGCGGCGTGCTCGCCGGCTGGACGCCCGGGGTCGGCCTCGACGACACCGGCCGCGCGCAGGCCCAGGCCCTCGCCGCGCGGATGGCGGTGCTGCCGCTGGTCTCGATCGTCACGAGCCCACTGCAGCGCTGCGTCGAGACCTCCGCGGCCCTCGTCGCCGTCGCCGGGCCGGACGCCGCGGCGCGGCCCGAGCCGGTCGTCGACGAGCGCCTCGGGGAGTGCCGCTACGGCGACTGGACCGGCAAGGAGCTCAAGGTCCTCGCGAAGGAGCCGCTCTGGGCCGTCGTCCAGGCGCACCCGTCGGCCGTGACGTTCCCCGGCCCCGAGGGCGAGTCGATGCTCACGATGCAGCACCGGGCCGTCGAGGCCGTCCGCGCTCACGACGCCCGGGTCGCCGCCGAGCACGGCCCCGACGCCGTGTGGGTCGCCGTCTCGCACGGGGACGTCATCAAGGCCGTCGTCGCCGATGCCCTCGGCATGCACCTGGACGCCTTCCAGCGGATCCAGGTCGACCCGTGCTCGGTGAGCGCCGTCCGCTACACCCCGCTGCGTCCGTTCTCGCTGCGGGTCAACGACACCGGCGGGGACCTCTCGGCGCTGCGACCCCCACCCGCCAAGAAGCGCCGCGCCGCCCGCAAGGGCACCCGGACGACGGCCGCCGCCCTCGCGGCGGCCTCCGACGCGGCCGTCGGCGGCGGCGCCGGCAACGACGACGGCAACGGCTAGGGTCTGTGGATATGTCTCGTCAGGTCTTCGACTACGACCCGCCGGACCGCTTCGTGGCGGGCACGGTCGGTGAGCCGGGCCAGCGCACCTTCTTCCTCCAGGCGCGCGCCGGCACCCGGCTCACGAGCGTCGCGCTCGAGAAGACCCAGGTGAGCGTCCTCGCCGAGCGCGTCGACGAGCTGCTCGACGAGGTCCTGCGGCGCAGCGGCGGACAGGCACCCGTCCCGGCCCTCACCCCGACGGTCGCCGAGGACACCGCCGCGCTCGACACCCCCATCGAGGAGGAGTTCCGGGTCGGCACGATGAGCCTGGCCTGGGACGGCGAGACGAGCCGGGTCGTCATCGAGGCGTTCTCCGAGGGGGCCACGCCGGAGCTCGAGGACACCGACGACGAGGACGACGAGGAGCCCGTCGGGCTGCTCGCGGACGACGAGCCCGCGGCGTCCGGGATGGTCCTGCGGGTCCGGCTCACCGGCGCCCAGGCCCGGGCCTTCGCCAAGCGCGCGCTCGCCGTCGTCGCCGCCGGCCGGCCGCCGTGCCCGTTCTGCGAGGGACCGCTCGACCCGCAGGGGCACATCTGCCCGCGGGCCAACGGCTACCGGCGCTGACCGTGCCCGCAGAGCCGGCCGACCAGGCGCCCGCCCAGCCGCCCGCGACGGTCGACGAGGCGACCCGGGTCGAGATCCTCTCCCGCGGCGAGCTGGAGATCCGGGGCCGGCTCGTCGACGCGAGCAACGCGACGCTGCTCGCGAGCGTGTCGCTCGACGGGGTCACCGCACCGTGCGTCTACAAGCCGGTCGCGGGGGAGCGGCCGCTGTGGGACTTCCCGTCCCGCACGCTGGCCCGCCGCGAGGTCGCCGCCTACGTGCTGTCCGCGGGGGCCGGGCTCGACGTCGTCCCGGTGACCGTCCTGCGCGAGGGGCCGTACGGCACCGGCAGCGTGCAGTGGTGGGTCGACGAGGGCCAGGTCGACGAGGACGGCGACCCGGTCTCCGGCGAGCCCGGGGCCGGGCTCGTCGACGTCGTCCCGCCGCAGGAGCTGCCCGCGGGGTGGCGGCGCATCCTCGACGCCGAGGGCATCGACGGCCGCCCGGTCGTGCTCGCCCACGCCGACGACCCGACGCTGCGCCGGATGGCGCTGTTCGACGCCGTCGCGAACAACGCCGACCGCAAGGGCGGCCACGTCGTCCGGGACGCCGAGGGCGGTGTCTTCGGCGTCGACCACGGCCTCACCTTCAACCTCGACGACAAGCTCCGGACCGTGCTCTGGGGCTGGGCGGGCGAGCGGCTGCCGGGGCAGGACCGCGAGCTGCTCGCCGTGCTCGTCAAGGACCTCGAGGGCGGCGGCCCCGTGCGCGCCGCGCTCGACGACCTGCTCGCCGTCGAGGAGGTCGACCGGACCGCCGAGCGGGCGCGCGACATCCTCTCGGCGGGGCGCTACCCGCGGCCCTCCTACGGCCGCCCACCGATCCCGTGGCCGGCCTTCTGAGCCCGCGACCGGCGCGGCACCCCGTGCGGCGAGCGGTTAGGCTCCGGTCGTGACTCGCTGGCCCGCGCCCCCCGTCCCGACCCTGCCCGGCCGAGGGCTCCCGGTCCGCCTCCACGACACCGCGACCGGCACCGCCGTGCCGAGCGCCGAGGGCCCCGTCGCCCGGATGTACGTCTGCGGCATCACGCCCTACGACGCGACCCACCTCGGGCACGCCTCGACGTACGTCGCCTTCGACCTGCTCAACCGGGCCTGGCGGGACGCCGGGCTCGAGGTCCGGTACGTCCAGAACGTCACGGACGTCGACGACCCGCTGCTCGAGCGGGCCAACGCGACGGGCGTGGACTGGAAGGTCCTCGCGACCGAGCAGACCGACCTGTTCGCCGAGGACATGGACGCCCTCGACGTCCTGCCGCCCGACGACTACATCGGTGCCGTCGAGGGCATCCCGCTCGTCGTCGACGCCGTCGAGAGGCTCCTCGACCTCGGGCACGCGTACCGGGTCGGCGCCTCCGAGGATCACCCGGACGGCGACGTGTACTTCTCCGTCAACGCCGACCCGTCGTTCGGCGCGGTGAGCCACCTCGACGAGCCGCAGATGCTCGAGATCTTCGCCGAGCGGGGCGGCGACCCGGACCGCCCCGGCAAGAAGCACCCGCTCGACTGCCTGCTGTGGCGCGTGGCGCGCCCGGGCGAGCCCTCGTGGGACGGCCGCACGCTCGGCTCCGGCCGCCCCGGCTGGCACATCGAGTGCACGACGATCGCGCTGAAGCACCTCGGGATGGGTTTCGACGTCCAGGGCGGCGGCGCGGACCTGATCTTCCCGCACCACGAGATGGGCGCGGCCGAGGGCCACCTGCTCACGGGCACCCACCCGTACGCCAAGGTGTACGCGCACACCGGCATGGTCGGGCTCGACGGCCACAAGATGAGCAAGTCCCGCGGCAACCTCGTCTTCGTCTCGCGGCTGCGGGCGGACGGCGTCCCGCCGGCGGCGATCCGGCTGCAGATCCTCGCGCACCACTACCGCACCGACTGGGAGTGGACGCAGGCCTCGCTCGACGAGGCGGTCGCCCGGCTCACCCGCTGGCAGACCGCGGCCCGGACGACGCTCCCGCCCGGCGTCGTCGTCGCACCGTCCGAGGACGACACGGTCGCCGCCGTCCGTGAGCGCCTCGCCGACGACCTCGACGCGCCCGCCGCCCTGGCCGCGGTCGACGCCTGGGCGGACGCCGTCCTCGCCGTCCCCGGTACGACGGCCGCCCCGGCCGACGAGGCCGCCCACGGTCTCGTCGCCCTCGCGGCGGACGCGCTCCTCGGCGTCCGGCTCTGAGGCCGGCCCGCAGGCGCTGACCCACGGTGGCGCGGCTGCGGGTCGACCTGCTCGGACCGGTGCGGGTCTTCGTCGACGACGTCCCCCGGGCCCTGACGCCGGGGCAGACCGCGGTCCTCGCGCTGCTCGTCCTCGAGCGCCCGCGGCCGGTGCCGGTCTCGATGCTCGTCGCCGCGATGGACGGCGGCACCCCGGCGCCGCGCGCCCTCCCGCGGCTGCGCGAGATCGTGGCCGCTCTCCCGGCCCTGCTCGCGGGCACCGGGTGGGAGACCGTTGCCGGCACGGACACCTTCGCCCTGCGGACGGCGGCGCTGGAGCTCGTCGTCGACGTCGACACGCTGCCGGACCTCGTGCGGTGGCCGCAGTCCCTCGTCACGAAGCACGTGGACGGCGGTCCCGCGGTGCAGGAGACCGCCCGCGACCGGATCCGCACGCTCGCCGCCGCGTACCCGTTGCAGGGGCTGCCCGAGGAGCCGTTCCGGGCCTACCGGCGGAACCTGCGCGAGCACGCGGACGCCGCCCTGGGAGCCCTGCTCGCCAGCGCCTCGCCGCCCCCGGAACCGTTGCGGTACACCCTGTTCGGCGACACCCTCGCGCGCTGCGGCGAGCTGCCGCTGCCGCTGGACGTGCCGGCCGTGCACCGGCTGCTCGGCCTGCTCCTCTTCCGTCGCTCGACCTCGCTCGGGGTCGACGAGGTCGCCCGCGTGCTGTGGCCCGCAGACCCGGTCGCGTCCGGGGCCGACGCCGTCCGGGCGTGCCTCGCCGTGCTCACCCGGGCCTGGGACCTGCCCTCACCGGTCGTGGTCGAGGAACCGGGCCCGCGCTGGCGGCTCGACCTGTCGACCGCGACGCTCGACGTCGACGTGGCGGCCGCCCTCGTCGGCGAGGCCGACCGCGCCCTCGCCCGCGGGGCGGCCGGCAGCGCCGCGGCGCTCCTGCGGCGCGCGGTCGACACCGTGACCGGCCGGCCTCTCGAGGGTCTCGCCGGGGAGCCGTTCGAGACCGAGCGTGCGGCGCTCCGGTCGTGGCGGCAGGACCTGGTCCGGCGCTGCGTGCGCGCCGAGGTGGCGGCCGGTCACGACGAGGCGGCCGTGGACGACCTGGCCGCGCTCGTCGAGGACCACCCGCTCGACGAGCCCCTCCTCGAGACCTCCCTCGGGGTGCTGCTGCGCACCGGCCGGCCGGAGCAGGCCCTCGCCGCCCACGACGCGGCCGCGGTCCGGATGCGGCATGCGCTCGGCACCGGCCCGGGACCGACCGCCCGGGCTCTCGTCCGGCAGGCGCGTGCCGCGGTCGCGCACCCTGCCGCACCGGCACCGGCACGGGCACCGAGGGCGGCGGGGCACCGGGGGAGCGGTGCCGACCGGCCGGCAGGCGCCCCGCGGCCGCGCCGGTTCGCCGGCCTGCTGCGGGCGCTCGGCGTGGACGACCTCGGGCCACGGGTGCGGGCGCTCGGGCGGCCCTCCTACGAGCCCAGGCCGGGCGCGTCGGGGCTCCGCCCGCCTCTGTTCGGCCCGCCGTCCGTGGTGTTCCGCAGCACCGGCCAGTGGGTCCTCGCGATCGTGCTGACCGCCGTCTGCTTCGTCGGTGCTCCCTGGGCGGCACCCGTGGTGCTCGCCGCCCTCGCCGTCGGCGGACGGGTCGCGAGCCGGGCGCACCTCACCACGGGCGCCGCAGTCTGGGCCGCGATCGCCGTGGTCCTGACCAGCACCGACCTCGTGGGATGGCACCTCGCGCCCTCGGCGGTGTCCGTGCTCTCGACCGCGCACGTCGCGCTGCTCCTGCTCGGCGCGCCGTACCGCTGACGGCGGTCTCGCACGCGGCCGACGGCGCGGACCGCTGCCGCAGGGCTCGCGGGCACGGCACAATCACTGCCCGTGCAGGTGCCGGAGGGTCTCGAGGTCCGCCTGTTCGGCGTCCCCCGGGTGCTGCGAGGCGGATACCTGGTCCTGCTCCCGGGAACCGCGCAGGTCGCGCTGCTCGCCGCCCTCGCGGACCGTCGGGGCACCTCGGTCACCGCGGAGGCGCTGGCCGCCGCGATGTGGCCGCACGACCGGCCGGACACGCCCGTGGCGGCGGTCCGCGGGCACGTGGACCGGCTGCGGGCAGCGCTGGGCACCGGCCGTCGGGACGAGGCCGCGGCCCGCGAGCCGGTCCCGGCCTGGGCGACCTACGAGGTCGACGTCGTCCGCACCGGGGACGGCTGGCAGCTGGACGCCCGTCCCGGGTGCGTGGACCTCGAGCGTTTCGAGTCGGACGCCCGCGCGGGCCTGGCGTCCCTGCGGGCGGGGGAGCATCCCGCGGCGGCGGAGCTGCTCGGCCGTGCGTGCGACCACATCCGCGACCCGCTGCTCGACGGCCTGGGCGGTCCGTTCGACACCCGCCGTGCCGAGGTCCGCGCGCGGCAGCTCGAGGCGGTCATCGGGTTCGCCGACGCAGGCCTCGCCCTGGGGCTGCACGACGAGGTCGTGCTCGTCCTCGACGCCGCGGCGTCGGTCTTCCCGACGGTCCCGACGGTGTGGCAGCGCCTCGCGGCCGCCCACACCGCCCGTGGGAGCACCACCGCGGCGTACCGGGTGCTCGACCGGGCGGCCCAGCTGTTCGGCCGCTCCCCGGACCAGGCCGTGGCGCAGTCCCTGCGCCGGCTCCGCGCCCAGCTCGTGGACCGGGACCCCGCCGTCCGGCTCGCCGTGGCCCCACCCTCCGCAGCGCCGGGTCGTGCCGGTGCACGGGGCGGCGGCCGCGACCCCGGCCTGGTCACGGCCCCCGCCGGCTGGCAGCTGCAGCCGCCGTCGGTGCGGCCGCCCGTCGCGGCCCCTGCCGCCCCGGCGACCGTGACCCGCTTCCGGCTGTTCCCCCGGCTCGCGGTCCTGCTCGGCGGCAGGGAGCGCGACCTGCGGACCGACGAGCAGCGCCGGCTGCTCGCGGCGCTCCTGCTGCGCCGCAACACCCCGGTCCCGCTCGGGGACCTCGTGGCGGCCGTCTGGGGCGACGACCCTCCGATGAAGCCACGAGCCGCCGTCGAGGTCCAGCTGGCCGAGCTGAGACGGGCGTTCGCGCCGCACCCGCTGCCGGTCGGCGAGACCGCCGGCCCGGCCTGGCAGCTCACGGTGCTGCCCGGCGGCGTCGACGTCGACGAGGCCGCCACGCTCGTCGAGGAGGGCCGCCGTCAGCGTGCCGCAGGGCAGGGGGAGGCCGCCGCCGACGCCCTGCGCGGGGCGCTCGACCTGCTCGCCGGGCCCGGGCTCGCGGGGCTGGACGGCGCCGTGCTGCATGCGGAGCGCGCCCGCCTTGCGGCCTGGCGCGCCGAGCTCGCATGGGAGTGCCTCGCCGCCGAGGTCGCCTGCGACCGCACCGACCGCGCCCTGCCCGACCTGCGCGACCTCGTCGCCCGGTACCCGCTGCGTGAGGACCTCTGGGAGTGGCTCGTGCTCGCCGCCGCCCGCCACGAGGGGCGCGACGCGGGCCTGGCCGCCTACGACGAGGCGGCCCGGCACCTGCGCCGGGCCCTCGGTGCTGCACCGGGGCCGGCGCTCCAGGCGGTGCGGGCCCGGGTGGTCGCCGGGACGGTCTGACGCGTGAGCGTTCCCGCTGCGCGTCGCAGGGCCTAGCGTGCCGATCATGACGACGCTCCGGATCCGGCTGTTCGGGTCCCTGCACGTCGAGTGCGACGGCCGGGACGTCACCCCGCGTCGGGCAGAGGACGGCGGGCTGCTCGCCGTTCTCGCGCAGCGACCGAACGAGCTCGTCACCGCGGCCGACCTCGTGGCCGCGGTGTGGCCCGGCAGCGAGCCGCTCGAGCCGCACCGGCTCGTTGCCAGGGAGCTGCACGGCGTGACCGAGGCGCTCTCGGGCGCGGACCCGCGGCTGGCCCGGATCGACGCGTCGGAGGCGGGGTGGACGTTGCACCTCGCCCCCGGCGTCACCGACCTGGACGACTTCCGGGCGGCCCTCGCTCAGGGGCAGGCGGACTTCGCTGCACGGCGCGTCCGGATGGCCGAGAGCCGGATCGCCGGCGCGGTGCAACTGGCATCGCGGCCGGCCCACGAGTCGTTCACCGGGCCGTGGTTCGCCGCCCGGAGACAGGAGCTGGAGGGTGAGGTCCTCACCGCCTGCCTCGCCCTCGCCGACGCCTGGCTCACCATCGGAGCGGACAGCGGCCTGCCGGACCGGATCAACGGCTTCCTGCGCCGCTTCGGCTCGTCCGCGGCACTGTGGGAGCGCCTCGTCCGTGCTCAGCGGGCCCTCGGGGAGGACGACGCCCGCATCTGGCCCACGCTCCGCCGCGCGGAGGCCGCGCTCGGGCCGCAGGGCTGGCAGGACCACGGGGCCGCGCTGCACCGGGCGCGGACCCGGCCCGCGGCGGTGCCCATGGCGCCGTCGCGGGTGGCAGCCCTCGGCGGACCTGCGTCCGGGCTGCCCCGCCCGTTCTCCGTCACCACGGCCGACGACCGCGTCGCGGCCCGGCCGACGCCGCCGTTGCACTTCTCGCTCTTCGGGCCCTTCCGTGCCCTGCGGCACGGCCGTGACGTCACCCCGGTCGGCGCCGTGCCCACCGCGCTCCTCGCGGCGCTGGTCCTGTCCCGGGGGCGGTCCCTGCCGGCCGCCGACCTCGCGGCCGTGATGTGGCCCGGGCGGGCGCCTCTCGACCCCGAGGCCGCCGTCCGGATGGAGGCCCGGGTCCTCACGTCCCAGCTGCGGGCCACCACCCCGCCGCGCGCCGCCGTCGAACGCGGCCCCGACGGCTGGCTGCTCGACCTGCCCGACCCCTGCACGGACGCCGAGGACGTCGACGCGCTCACCGGTGCCGGTCTGCGGCTCGCCACGGAGGGTCGCTCCGAGGCGGCCGTCGACCCGCTGCTCGACGCCTGGACGATCTACGGCGACCGGCCGCTCGACGGTCTCGACGCCCCCTGGTTCGAGCCCCGGCGCCTCGAGCTCGACGACCGCGCGGCCCGGGCCGGCCGGCTGCTCGCCGACGCCCTCGTCGACGCGACGCTCACCAGGCCGACGACGCCCGCCGACCGGATCGAGTACGCCCTCGGGCTGCTCGAGGGTCTCGTCGCCCGCTTCCCGCGGTCGCTCGACCTGCGCGAGCGGCTCATGACGGGGTACCACGTCGTCGGTGACACGGCCGGTGCGCTCGCCGTCCGGGACGACGCCCGGCACGAGCTCGGAGCACGCTGGCGGGGGCGGGCCGCGGCCGCCATCGACGACCTCCACACGATGCTCACCCGGCCCGCGCGCACCGCGCCGGCCCCCGGGAGCGCGCCCGTGCCGCCCGCCCCAGGCGTCGCGCACGTCGTGCCGCAACCGGCCCCGGCGAGCCGGGCCGCGGCGTCCGCCCCACGGACCGCCCCCGCGCCGCCTGCGCCGCCGCAGGTGCGGCTCTCGGTGCTCGACGGCAGTCTCGTCGCCGTCGACGGGCTCGCCGTGCGGCTGCCCGACGCGACCAGCCGCCGGATGCTCACCGCGCTGCTGCTGCGGCACGGGACGGCGGTCGCGGACCGCGACCTCGTCGACGCCGCCGGCGTGCCGCAGGCCGCGGACCCGTCCGCGACCGTCGACGCGCTGCTCGCGGCCGTGCGGACGGCACTGTTCGGCGCCGGCCCGGCGACCACGGCCGCGCTCGCGGGCGCGCTGACCCTCGGCACGTCGGCGCCCGACGGCCCGGCCACCGGCCGGGTGGCCCTCGTCCGTCCCGGGGTGCTCGACCTGGAGGTCGCGCAGACCCTCGCCGCCCGGGGCACCGCCGCCCTCGCCGCAGGGCTCGCCGAGGCCGCGGCGACGGACCTGCGCGCTGCGCTCGAGCAGGTGCCGTCCCGGCTGCTCCCCGGCCTCGAGGGCGACTGGTTCGCCACCGAGCGGACCCGGCTCGGTGCCTGGCGCGACCGGACCGCCCGCGCCTGCGTGGACGCCGAGCTCGCCGCGGGCCGCACAGAGGCCGCCGTCACCGACCTGCGCGGGCTCGTCCGCCGTCACCCGCTCGACGAGCGCCTCACCGAGCAGCTCATGACGGCACTGGCCGCGCTCGAACGGCTCGACGAGGCGCTCGCGGCCTACGCGGCGCTGGACCGGCGGCTGCGTGAGCACCTGGGGACGGGTCCCGGTCCCGCGGTGCAGATGCTGCGCCGGCGGCTGCTCGACCCCACCGGCTGACGCCGTCCCGCAGGGACCGGGTCAGGCGCCGCCGGGTGCCGCGGGGCCGTCGTCCCGGCGCCGCAGGTAGCGCTCGAACTCGCGGGCGATCGCCTCGCCGGTCGCCTCCGGGAGGTCCGCGGTGTCCTTGGCCTCCTCGAGCTGGCGGACGTACTCGCCGATCTCGCCGTCCTCCTCGGCCAGCTCGTCGACGCCGTGCTCCCAGGCGCGGGCGTCCTCGGGCAGCTCGCCGAGCGGCACGGTGACGTCGAGCAGCTCCTCGACCCGGCGCAGCAGGGCGAGCGTCGCCTTGGGCGAGGGGTTCTGCCCGACGTAGTGCGGGACGGCGGCCCACAGCGACAGGCCCGGCAGGCCCTCGCGGGCCGCGCCCTCGTGGAGGACGCCGACGATGCCGGTCGGCCCCTGGTAGGTCGACGGCTCCAGGGCGAGCCGCTCCATGAGGGCGGGGTCGTCGCTCGTCGTCGAGACCGGGATCGGGCGCGTGTGCGGCACGTCCGCGAGCAGTGCCCCGAGGGTGACGAGCATCGTCGCGCCGTGCTCGGCCGCGTGGCCGAGGACCTCGACGACGAAGCTGCGCCAGCGCATGGACGGCTCGATGCCCCGCACGAGGAGGACGTCGCGGTCCGCACCCGGCGGACGGGCCCAGGAGATCCGCGTGGTCGGCCACGTGACGTGCCGCCGGCCCTCGTCGTCGAGGTGCACGACGGGGCGGTTGACCTGGAAGTCGTGGTAGTCCTCGGGGTCCAGCTCGACGAACGGCGTGGCGTCCCAGACCTGCTCGAGGTGCGCGACGGCGTTGCTCGCCGCCTCACCGGCGTCGTTCCAGCCCTCGAAGGCCGCGACCATCACCGGATCCCGCAGGACCGGGACGTCCGGGTGCTCGCTCACCGGCCTCCTCCTCCTGGCGGGGACCACCCCCGCCGTCGGTGCTGCAGGCCGCCGCCCGCAGGGCGACGGCTACGCCACCCTACGGCGCACCGGGCCGCCGCAGGAAAGGCGCCACCCGGGGCACGTCACGGGCCGGGTCGCGGGCAGGGCCGCGAGCGGCATCGCGGGCAGCCCGTAGGATGGACGCCTCATGAGCAGCCGCTCCGACATCCTCCGCACCCGGCTCGTCCGCAGCGTCGTCGTCGCCGACGGTGCCATGGGGACGATGCTGCAGGCCGCCGACCCCTCCCTCGCCGACTTCGAGGGCCACGAGGGGTGCAACGAGATCCTCAACGTGACCCGGCCGGACGTCGTCCGCTCCGTGCACGACGCGTACCTCGCCGTGGGCGTCGACGCCGTCGAGACGAACACGTTCGGCGCGAACCTCGGCAACCTCGGCGAGTACGGCATCGAGCACCGGATCCACGAGCTGGCCCGGGCCGGTGCCGTCATCGCCCGGGAGGCCGCCGACGCGTGGTCGACCGCCGAGCAGCCGCGGTTCGTCCTCGGCTCGGTCGGCCCAGGCACGAAGCTGCCCTCGCTCGGCCACGTCGACTACGCGACGCTGCGCGACGCCTACGCCGTCCAGGTCGCCGGCATGGTCGAGGGCGGCGTGGACGCCGTCCTCGTCGAGACCGCGCAGGACCTGCTCCAGGCCAAGGCGGCGATCGTCGGGGCGAAGCGGGCGCTCGCCGCGGCGGGGGAGGACCTGCCGGTCATCGTGCAGGTGACCGTCGAGACGACCGGCACGATGCTGCTCGGCAGCGAGATCGGCGCCGCGCTCACCGCGCTCGAGGCGCTCGGGGTCGACGCGATCGGGCTGAACTGCGCGACCGGCCCGGCCGAGATGAGCGAGCACCTGCGGCACCTCGCCAAGCACTCCCGGGTGCCCGTCTCGTGCATGCCGAACGCCGGCCTGCCCGAGGTGTCCATGGAGGGCGCGCGCTACCCGCTGTCGCCGTCCGAGCTCGCCGACGCCCACGACACGTTCACCCGCGAGTTCGGCCTGGGCCTGGTGGGCGGCTGCTGCGGGACGACGCCCGAGCACCTGCGCCACGTCGTCGAACGGGTCCGCGGCCGCGAGGTCACGGCGCGCCGCCCGCGCCCCGAGGCGGGCGTGGCGAGCCTCTACCAGCACGTGCCGTTCCGGCAGGACACCGCGTACCTGTCGATCGGCGAGCGGACGAACGCCAACGGCTCCAAGGCCTTCCGCGAGGCGATGCTCGCCGAGAAGTGGGACGAGTGCGTCGACATCGCCCGCGCCCAGACCCGCGACGGGGCGCACCTGCTCGACGTCTGCATCGACTACGTCGGCCGCGACGGCGTCGCCGACATGAAGCAGGTCGTCGGCCGGTTCGCGACGGCCTCGACGCTGCCGCTCGTCCTCGACTCGACCGAGCCCGCCGTCCTACAGGCCGGCCTCGAGCTCGTCGGGGGTCGCGCGGTCATCAACTCGGTGAACTTCGAGGACGGCGAGGGTCCGGGCAGCCGGTTCCACCGGATCATGGAGCTCGTCCGGGAGCACGGCGCCGCCGTCGTCGCGCTGACCATCGACGAGACCGGGCAGGCCCGCACCGTCGAGCACAAAGTCGCCGTGGCGTCGCGGCTCATCGACACGCTCACCCAGGAGTGGGGGATGCACGTCGAGGACATCGTCGTCGACTGCCTGACCTTCCCCATCGCGACGGGCCAGGAGGAGACCCGCGGCGACGGCGTCGCGACGATCGAGGCGATCCGCGAGGTCAAGCGCCGCTACCCGGGCGTGCAGACGACCCTCGGCGTCTCGAACATCTCCTTCGGTCTCAACCCGGCCGCCCGCCAGGTGCTCAACTCGGTCTTCCTCCACGAGTGCGTCAAGGCCGGCCTCGACTCGGCGATCGTGCACGCGGCGAAGATCCTGCCGATGTCGCGGATCCCGGAGGACCAGCGCCAGGTCGCCCTCGACCTCGTCTACGACCGCCGCGTCCGGGACGAGGACGGCCGGGTCACGTACGACCCGGTGAGCGCGATGCTCGACACCTTCGCGGGCGTCGACACCGCCGCGCTGCGCGCCGACCGGGCCGCCGAGCTCGCCGCGCTGCCCCTGGGGGAGCGCCTCGAGCGCCGCATCATCGACGGCGAGGGCAAGGGCCTGCCCGCCGACCTCGACGAGGCACTCGCCTCGGGCCGCAGCGCCCTCGACATCATCAACGACCACCTGCTCGCGGGCATGCGCGTCGTCGGCGACCTCTTCGGCCGCGGCGAGATGCAGCTGCCGTTCGTCCTGCAGTCGGCCGAGACGATGAAGGCCGCCGTCGCCCACCTCGAGCCGCACATCGAGAAGACCGACGACCAGGGCAAGGGCACGATCGTCCTCGCGACGGTCAAGGGCGACGTCCACGACATCGGCAAGAACCTCGTCGACATCATCCTGTCCAACAACGGCTACGACGTCGTGAACATCGGCATCAAGCAGCCGATCTCCGAGATCCTGCGGGCGGCCGAGGACGCGAACGCCGACGTCATCGGGATGTCCGGGCTGCTCGTGAAGTCGACGGTCGTCATGCGGGAGAACCTCGAGGAGATCAACTCCCGCGGCACGGCGACGCAGTGGCCGGTCATCCTCGGCGGCGCCGCGCTGACCCGCGCCTACGTCGAGAACGACCTCGCCGACCTCTACGACGGCGAGGTCCGGTACGCCCGCGACGCGTTCGAGGGGCTGCGCCTCATGGACGCCCTCGTCGCCGTCAAGCGCGGCGTCCCCGGCGCCGAGCTGCCCGCGCTGCGCCCGCGCCGGGTACGGCAGCGCGACGTCGCGCTGCTGCCCGACACCGACGGTGCGGACGACGGCCTGCGGGTCTCGGACGTCGAGCGCGGCCTGCCCGTGCCGACGCCGCCGTTCTGGGGCGAGCGCGTCGTCAAGGGCATCCAGCTCGCGGACTACGCGAGCTACCTCGACGAGCGCGCGACGTTCGTCGGCCAGTGGGGGCTCAAGGGCGCCCGCAGCGGCCAGGGCCCCTCGTACGAGGAGCTCGTCGAGACCGAGGGCCGGCCGCGGCTGCGGATGTGGCTCGAACGGGTCAAGACCGAGGGCCTGCTCGAGGCCGCCGTCGTCTACGGGTTCTACCCGTGCGTCTCCGAGGGCGACGACCTCGTCCTGCTGCACCACGAGGGCGACGGCACCGGCGGGGAGCCCGGCACCGACCGGATGCGCTTCACGTTCCCGCGGCAGCGTCGCGACCGCCGACTGTGCCTCGCGGACTTCTTCCGGTCCCGCGAGGAGGCGCAGCGGCTCGGCGGCCCCGACGTCATCTCCTTCCAGCTCGTGACGATGGGCCCGCGGGTCGCCGAGGCGACCGCGGAGCTGTTCGCCAAGAACGCCTACCGCGACTACCTCGAGCTCCACGGGCTGTCCGTGCAGCTCACCGAGGCCCTCGCGGAGGCGTGGCACGCCCGGGTGCGCTCCGACCTCGGCTACGGCGCCGAGGACGACGGCGACCTGTCGGCGATCCTGCGGCAGGGTTACCGCGGCTCGCGGTACTCCTTCGGCTACCCGGCCTGCCCGGATCTCGAGGACCGCGCCAAGCTCGTCGAGCTGCTCAAGCCGGAGCGGATCGGTGTCGAGCTCTCCGAGGAGCTCCAGCTCCACCCGGAGCAGTCGACCGACGCCCTCGTCGTGCACCACCCCGAGGCGAAGTACTTCAACGCCACCTGAGCCCGCGCGACCGGGCACCGCGACGACGCGGACCGGTCACCGGGCACCACCGAAGAAAGCGACCGATACCTCGTGAGCGCTCTCCCCGAGGAGAACCTCGTCCTGCCCGCCGCCGTCCTGTGGGACCTCGACGGCACGATCGTCGACACCGAGCCCTACTGGATCGAGTGCGAGTTCGCCCTCGTCGCCGCGCACGGCGGCACGTGGAGCGAGGACCACGCCCGTGCCCTCGTCGGGATGAACCTGCCGTACAGCGGCGAGTACATCCGCGAGCACGCCGGCCTCGACCTCACCGGCGAGCAGGTCGTCGCCGCCCTCATCGACGGCGTCGTCGAGCGGGTCCGCGAGCACGTCCCGTTCCGGCCGGGCGCGCAGGACCTGCTCGCCGCCCTCGGTGACGCCGGGGTCCCGTGCGCCCTCGTGACGATGTCGTACCGCGACCTCGCGGACTCGATCGTCGCGTGCCTGCCCGACGGCTCCTTCACGACGACCGTCTGCGGCGACGAGGTGGACCGGGGCAAGCCGCACCCCGAGCCGTACCTGCGGGCCGCGGCACTGCTCGGCGTCGACCCCGCCGACTGCGTCGCCATCGAGGACAGCCCGACGGGCGTCGCCTCGGCCACCGCCGCCGGCGTCCCGGTGCTCGCCGTCGAGCACACCGTGCCCGTGCTCCCGGCTCCCGGCCGGCACGTCGTGAAGACCCTCGAGGGCGTCACGCCCGAGGACCTCGCCGGCGTCGCGGCGGCGCTGCGGGACTGAGCCCGCCTCCGCGGGTCCTCCGGGCCACACGCCGTCCGTCCGTCAGGTTTCCTGCCCGCGTTGCACAAACGTGACGTTCTGGTGGCTCCTCGCCCTTCCTGGCCGCAACAACGGGCCTCTAGGGTCGCCCCAACGTTGTGGGCCGGGCAGACGGCCGACACTCGGACGTGAGGTGGTCAGGATGCGACCCGGGACACGATGGCAGCACCGCACCGCGGTACGGGCCCTGGCGGTCACCGCCGCGGCCGGCCTGGCCCTCTCCGCCTGCAGCGGGGGCAGCAGCACCGCCACGGGGGACACGACGGGCGGGGCGACGGACGGCGCCTCCGACGCGACGTTCATCTTCGGGGGGTCGGCCGACCCCATCACGCTCGACGGCGCCTACGTCAGCGACGGCGAGTCGCTGCGGGCCATCCAGCAGATCTTCGAGGGGCTCGTCACGAGCAAGCCCGGCACGACGGAGGTCATCCCGAACCTCGCCGAGTCGTGGACGACGTCCCCGGACGGCAAGACGTGGACGTTCAAGCTCAAGAGCGGCGTGACGTTCACCGACGGGACGGCGTTCGACGCCGCAGCGGTCTGCACGAACTTCGACCGCTGGTACAACTTCAAGGGCCTCCAGCAGTCCTCGTCCATCTCCTACTACTGGACGACGGTCTTCGGCGGGTTCGCGAAGAACGAGGACGACTCCCTCCCGCCGAGCCTGTACTCGAAGTGCGAGGCGACCGACGCGACGACCGCGACGATCACCCTGACGAAGGCGTCCTCGACGTTCCTCTCGGCGCTGTCCCTGCCCTCGTTCTTCATCGCGAGCCCCAAGGCCCTCACCGAGTTCAAGGCCGACGAGGTCTCCGGGACGGCGGACGCACCCGTCTTCAGCGGCACGTTCGGCTCCGAGCACCCGATCGGCACCGGCCCCTTCAAGCTCGCCAAGTGGGAGAAGGGCAACCAGCTCGTCCTCGAGCGCAACGACGCCTACTGGGGCGCCAAGGCGAAGATCAAGACGCTCGTCCTCAAGCCGATCGCGGACGGCCCGGCCCGCCGGCAGGCGCTCGAGGCCGGCGACATCGACGGCTACGACCTCGTCGACCCCTCGGACGTCCAGGCGCTCAAGGACGGCGGCTACGAGATCCTCAACCGGCCGGCGTTCAACGTCGCGTACGTCGGCTTCAACCAGGCGATCAAGCCGCTCGACAACCCGAAGGTGCGCGAGGCGGTCGCCTACGCCCTCAACCGGGAGAACGTCATCAAGACGAACTACCCCGAGGGCGCGCAGGTCGCGACGCAGTTCATGCCGCCGGAGGTCTTCGGCTACGCGCAGGACGTCCCGACGTACGCGTACGACCCGGCGAAGGCCAAGGCGCTCCTCGCCGAGGCCGGCGTCCCGAACCCGACCGTCGAGTTCTGGTACCCGACCGACGTCTCCCGGCCGTACATGCCGAACCCGGAGGCGAACTACCAGCTGTTCAAGAAGGACCTCGAGGCCGTCGGCTTCAAGGTGACGACGAAGTCGGCGCCGTGGAACCCGGACTACCTGAACCAGGTCGACGCGGGCAAGGCCGCGATCTACCTGCTCGGCTGGACCGGTGACTTCGGCGACCCGGACAACTTCATCGGGACGTTCTTCCAGTCCAAGCAGCTCGCCTGGGGCTACGACAACAAGGACCTCCAGGCCCTGCTCGACAAGGCCGAGGCGGAGACCGACCTCGCCAAGCGCACCGCGGACTACGAGGAGGCGAGCAAGGTCATCATGACCGACCTGCCCGGGGTCCCGTACGCGCACACCCAGCCGTCGCTCGCGTTCAAGGCCGGCGTGACCGGCTTCGTCCCGAGCCCGACCTCGAGCGAGCTCTTCACCGACGTCACGGTCCCGGCCAAGTGACCTGTCGCTGACCGCCCCGGTGCCCGGTCCGGTCCGGTGGCCGCCCGTGCGGCGGTCACCGGGCCGGGCCTGCACCACGTCTGGTGAGGTGTCCTCGTGCTGAGGTTCGCGGTCCGCCGGCTCATGCAGCTCGTCCCGATCCTGCTCGGCCTGTCGATCCTGCTCTTCTTCTGGGTGCGGGCGCTGCCGGGCGGGCCGGCCGTCGCGCTGCTCGGCGAACGTGCGACGCCCGAGAAGATCGCCCAGATCAACCGGATCTACGGGCTCGACCGGCCCTGGTACGAGCAGTACGTGTCGTTCCTCGAACGCGCGGTGCAGCTGAACTTCGGCTCGAGCATCCGTACGCAGCGCCCCGTGACCGAGGAGTTCCTCCGGCTGTTCCCGGCCACCGTCGAGCTGAGCCTCGCCGCCGGGATCTTCGCCGTGGGGCTCGGCATCCCGCTGGGGTACCTCGCGGCGCGGCGGCACACGACGCTGCTCGACAACCTCTCGGTGACCGGCTCGCTCATCGGCGTGACGGTGCCCGTGTTCTTCCTCGGCTACCTGCTGCGGTACGTCTTCGCGGTGAAGCTCGGCTGGCTGCCCGCGACCGGGCGGCAGGACAGCCGCGAGTTCCTCGACGCCGCGCACCCCACCGGGTTCTACGTGCTCGACGGGATCCTCACGGGCAACCCGGCCGCCGCGTGGGACGCCGCCAAGCACCTGATCCTGCCCGGGATCGCGCTCGGCACGATCCCGCTGGCGATCATCACCCGGATCACCCGGGCGTCGGTGCTCGACGTCGTCCACGAGGACTACGTCCGCACCGCCGAGGCCAAGGGCCTGCTCAAGCGGACGATCACCCGCCGGCACGTGCTGCGCAACGCGATGCTCCCGGTCATCACGGTGACCGGCCTGCAGGTCGGGCTGCTCCTGTCGGGCGCCGTCCTCACCGAGACGGTCTTCGCCTTCGACGGGGTCGGCCGCTTCCTCAACCTCGCGATCTCGAACCGCGACTTCTCCGTCATCCAGGGGTTCATCCTCATCATCGCCGTCATCGTCGTCGTGGTGAACCTGCTCGTCGACATCGCGTACGGCCTCGTCGACCCGAGGGTGAGGGCCCGATGACGGCACCGCACGAGCTCGGCACCGCCGCCGACCCGCGGACGGCGATCGTCCTCGCCGGGGCGGAGGAGGGCGGCTCGCTCGGCCGCGACGCGTGGCGGCGGCTGCGCCGCGACCCCGCGGCCGTCGTCGGCTTCCTGCTCGTCCTGCTCTTCGTCGCCGTCGCGGTGCTCGCGCCGTGGCTCGCGCCGTACAGCCCGACCGACACCCCCGGCCAGGGCACTGTGACGCCGACGAACATCCCGGGCCCGTCGGCCGAGCACTGGATGGGGCTGGACAACCTCGGCCGCGACGAGCTGAGCCGGGTGCTCTACGGCGCCCGGCAGTCGCTCGTCATCGGCGTCGTGTCGCTGCTCCTCGGTGCCACGGCCGGGATCCTGCTCGGGCTGCTCGCCGGCGCGTTCGGCGGCTGGGTCGACAACATCGTCATGCGCGTCGTCGACATGATGCTCGCCGTGCCGCAGCTGCTCTTCGCGATCGCGGTCGCCGCGATGCTCGGCCAGTCGCTCACCTCGGTGATGATCGCGATCGGCGTGACGAACGTGCCGGTCTTCGCCCGCATCCTGCGCGGCTCGATGCTCGCCCAGCGGGGGAGCGACTACGCCCTCGCGGCGACCTCGCTCGGCGTCCGGCGGCGCTCCGTCGTCCTGCGGCACGTGCTGCCGAACTCGCTGTCCCCGGTCATCGTCCAGGGCACGCTCGCACTGGCGACGGCGATCATCGACGCGGCGGGCCTGGCGTTCCTCGGGCTGTCCGGCTCCGACCCCGCGGTCCCGGAGTGGGGCCGGATGCTCTCGGAGACGCAGCGGTTCCTCGCGTCGGCGTTCCACCTCGCGGTGTTCCCGGGCCTGGCGATCGTCCTCGCCGCGCTCGGGTTCACCCTCCTCGGGGAGTCCCTCCGCGAGGCCCTCGACCCGAAGTACCGGCGGTGACACGGATGGGAACCGGCACGAGCGAGGAGCTCGACCTCGGCCAGGCACCCGGCCGCCCGGGGCGGGCGGCGTACGACGGGCCGCTGCTCGCCGTCGACGACCTGTCGGTGACGTTCACCCGGCGCGGACGGCGCGACGTCCGCGCCGTCGACGGCGTGAGCTTCGCGATCCGGCCGGGCGAGACCGTCGGTCTCGTCGGCGAGTCCGGCTCCGGCAAGTCGGTGACGGCGCTGGCCGTCATGGGCCTGCTCCCGCGCCGCGGCGTGCGGGTCGGCGGCAGCGTCCGGCTCGAGGGCGAGGAGCTGCTCGGCGCGTCCGACGACCGGCTGCGCGACCTGCGGGGCCGTGAGATGGCGATGGTCTTCCAGGACCCGATGACGTCGCTCAACCCGGTCGTGAGCATCGGCGTCCAGGTCACCGAGGTGCTGCGCCGACACCGTGACATGACCCGCGAGCAGGCCGCCGTTGAGGCGGCCTCGCTGCTGCGCCGGGTCGGCATCCCGGACCCGGTGCGCCGGCTCAAGGACTACCCGCACCAGCTCTCCGGGGGGATGCGGCAGCGGGCGCTCATCGCCAGCGCCCTGGCCTGCCGGCCGCGGCTGCTCATCTGCGACGAGCCGACGACGGCGCTCGACGTGACGATCCAGGCGCAGATCCTCGACCTGCTCCGCCAGCTCGTCCGGGAGTCCGGGACGGCGCTGCTCATGATCACCCACGACCTCGGCGTCGTCGCCGGGCTCTGCGACACCGTGCACGTCATGTACTCCGGCCGCGTCGTGGAGTCCGCGCCGCGGCGGCCCCTGTTCGGCGCACCCCGTCACCCGTACACCGGCGGTCTGCTCGCGTCGATCCCGCGGCTCGACGCCCCGCGCGGCGCACCGCTGCACCCGATCCAGGGCTCGCCGAACGACACCATCCCGTGGGAGGGCGGCTGCGCGTTCGCGCCGCGGTGCGAGCACCGCGTCGACGCGTGCACGACGTCCGCGCCGGCGCTCGAGGTGCGCGGCGACGCGTCGGTGCGCTGCTGGAACCCGCTGCCGCCACCGGGCCGGGCCGCCGCGGCACCGGAGGAGGGCACGTGAGCGAGAGCGTCGAGCAGGTCGGGGAGCTCGCGGCGGCCGGGGCCGACCCGCTGCTCAGGGTCCGGGGCCTCAAGGTGCACTTCCCGATCGTCAAGGGCGTGATCGTCGACCGCGTCGTCGGGCACGTCCGCGCCGTGGACGGCGTCGACCTCGACGTCACGCGCGGGAGCACGTACGGCCTCGTGGGGGAGTCCGGCTGCGGCAAGAGCACGCTGGGCCGGGCCGTGCTGCGGCTCGTCGAGCCGACCGCCGGGACCGTCGAGTTCGACGGCGTCGACGTCGCGTCGCTCAAGGGCGAGGCGCTGCGTCGCGAGCGGCGGCGGATGCAGATGGTGTTCCAGGACCCGATGTCGTCGCTGGACCCGCGGCAGAGCGTGGAGTCGGTCCTCATGGAGCCGCTCCTCGCGCACGACGTGAAGCCAGAGGGCGGGGTCGACGCGCACGTCCGGCGGCTGCTCGACGTCGTCGGTCTGCCCGGCAGCGCAGCCGGCCGGTACCCGCACGAGTTCTCCGGCGGCCAGCGGCAGCGGATCGGGATCGCCCGGGCGATCGCGCTCAACCCCGACCTCGTCATCGCCGACGAGCCGGTCTCGGCGCTCGACGTCTCGGTGCAGGCGCAGGTCGTCAACCTGCTCGAGGACCTCCAGGAGCAGCTCGGGCTCACGTACGTCGTCATCGCGCACGACCTCGCCGTCGTCCGGCACGTGAGCGACACGATCGGGGTCATGTACCTCGGGATGCTCGTCGAGGAGGCCCCGAGCGACGACCTCTACGCGACCCCGCGGCACCCGTACACGATCTCGCTCATGTCGGCGATCCCCATCCCGGACCCGGACGTCGAGGACCGCCGCGAGCGGATCCTGCTCGCCGGCGACCTGCCGAGCCCGGCGAACCCGCCGTCCGGCTGCCGCTTCCACACCCGCTGCCCGTTCCGGCAGGAGACCCGCTGCCACGACGAGGTCCCCGCGCTGCGGACCCTCGCGCCCGGCCACCGGGTCGCCTGCCACTGGGCCGAGGACGTCGCCGACGGCCGGATCACCCCGGCCGCGTCCGCGTTCGACGCCGCGGCCATCCCGACCGACGCCTGACACCGGTCCCAGGGCGCACGGCGAGGGCGGCGGGTCACCTGCACCCGCCGCCCTCGCCGTCCCCTCACACCTGGTGCCGGTGAGCCGCTACTCCGTCGCGATCGCCTTGAGGATGTCGAGCCGGACGGCGCGGACCGTCGGCAGGACGGCGGCCATGACCCCGACGAATGCGGACGCCGCGAGGACGACGAGGATCGTCGACCACGGGATCGCGAGCAGCTCCAGGCCCTGGTTCTTCAGCCCGCGCTGGAGCGCGACCCCGAGACCGACCCCGAGCGCCGTCCCGAGCAGCGCCCCGAAGAGCGCCGTCGTCACCGCCTCGATGGTGATCATCCCGGACAGCTGCCGGCGCCGTAGGCCCACGGCCCGCAGCAGGCCGATCTCCCGGGTCCGCTCGAAGACCGACAGCGCCAGGGTGTTGATGATGCCGAGCACCGCGATGACGACGCTGAAGAGCAGGAGCGCGTAGAGGATGCCGAGGATGATGTTCACCCCGGCGGCCGCGGTGCTCTGGAACTCCTCGCCGTCCTCGACGCTGACCACGAGGAACTGCTTGACCTCGGCGACGAGCGCGGCGCGCAGCGCGGTCAGGTCGGCACCGGGCGCTGCCTTGACGAAGACGCCCTGGTTGAACCGCTGCGCGGCCGGCACCGCGGCCTCGAAGAGGTCCTCCCCGACGACGATGTCCGTCGCGAGGATCTGCATCGGCGCGTAGACCCCGCCGACGGTGTACTCCTTCTGCCCCAACGCACCGACGGCGAGCGACACCTTCGAGCCGGTCGTCCAGCCCTGCTCCGCCGCGGTGTCCCCGTTGACGATGATCTCGCCGCGGTCGATGGCGTCGAGCGAGCCCGACCGCATCGTGATGTCGAAGTTGTCACCGAGCCCCTTCGCGGTCCCCGCGGAGGCGCCGAGGTCCTCGCCGTCGCTGCTGCGCACCCCGAACCCGACGGCGTCGGCGACCGACTGCACCCCCGGGAGCGCGGCGACCGCGGGCCCGACCGACGTCGGGACGGCGACGCCGCCCCCCGCGGAGAGCACGAAGTCGGAGCGGATCTCCTGCGCGACGAGGTCCGCGACGCTCGCCTTCGTCGACTGCGCGACGACCCCGAGCGCCGAGATGAGCGCGAGCCCGATCATCAGCGCACTGGCCGTCGTCGCGGTCCGCCGCGGGACGCGCAGGGCGTTCTCCCGGGCGAGCCTGCCGACGACGCCGAGCGTCGCGGCGAACGGCGCCGCGACGACCCGGATCACCGGTCGCGCGATGACCGGTGCCGCGACGATCGCACCGAGGACGACGAGGAGCGCGCCCGGACCGACGAGCAGCCAGGCGATGTCGTCCCGGGTGACCCCGGTGACGACGAGGCCGGCACCGACGGCCAGGCCCGACAACCCGAGCGTGCCCCGCAGCCGCAGGCCCTTCGCGGGGATCGACAGGTCGTCGCGCATCGCGGCGACCGGTGCGATCCGGGCCGCGCGGCGGGCGGGGATGTAGGCGCCGACCATCGTGACGACGGTCCCGACGACGAGGCTCGTGGCCACGGTCAGAGCGTCCACCGGCAGGTCCGAGGACAGGTCGATGCCGACGAACGACCGCAGCGCCGCCTTCGCACCGGCTGCGACGAGGACGCCGAAGCCGATGCCCACCGCCGAGCCGACGAGCCCGACGACGAAGGCCTCGCCGAGGACCACCCGGCGCACCTGGGGCCGGGACGCCCCGACGGCCCGCAGGAGCGCGAGCTCACGGGTCCGCTGGGCGACGATCATCGCGAACGTGTTGTAGATGATGAACGCGCCGACGAAGAGCGCGATCCCCGCGAAGGCGAGCAGGAACGTCGTGATGAAGCCCAGTGCGGTCCCCAGCGCCTCCTGGTTCTCCTCGTTGAAGTCCGTGACGGTGATCGCCTCCGCGTCGGCCGGCAGCACCTTCGCGACGGCGGCGCGCAGCGTCGCCTCGCTCGTGCCGTCGGCCGCCTCGAGCTGGAAGTCGCCCACCCGGCCGTCGGGTGCGAAGAGGGTCCGGGCGGTCTGCGCGTCGACGAGGACGGCGGTCGCGCCGAACGTCGTCCCCGCACCGAACTTCACCTCGCCGACGATCGTCACCGACTGCCGGTGTTCACCGATGACGGCCTGGGTCGTGTCACCGACGGCGAGCCCGCTCAGCTCGAGCGTGCGCTTCTCGACGGCGACCTCGCCGGCCTTCGTCGGCCCACGGCCGTCGAGGAGGGTGAAGGACTGGCCCTGCGGGTCCCAGAAGAAGCCGAGGCCGGGGGCGCCGCCGCTGCGGACCGCCGTCCCGTCCTTGCCCGCGATGAGCGCGGTGCCCTGCAGGTCGGGGACGACCCGCTTGACCCCGGGCACGGCCGCGAGCTGCTTCTCGAGGTCGAGAGACAGAGCCGCGCGGCCGGACGACGCCTGCCCGGCGGCACCGGTCTCGGTACCCCGGACGACGACGTCGACGCCCTTGGACGCCTGGTTGAACAACCCGTCGAGGGTGGCGCGGATGCTGTCGCTGAGGACGAAGGTGCCCGCGACGAAGCCGGTGCCGACCATGACGGCGAACGCGGTGAGCAGGAAGCGGACGAAGTGCCCGCGGACGCTCTTGAGCGTGATGCGCAGCATGGTCAGGCCTGCCGTCCGGCCGGCTCGAAGCCGCGCATCCGGGCGAGGACGGAGTCCGCGGTCGGCTCGTTGATCTCGTCGACGATGCGGCCGTCCGAGAGGAACAGCACGCGGTCGGCGTACGCCGCGGAGACCGGGTCGTGCGTGACCATGACGATGCTCTGGCCGAACTCGTCGACCGAGCGGCGCAGGAAGCCGAGGATCTCGGCGCTCGACCGGGAGTCGAGGTTGCCCGTGGGCTCGTCGGCGAAGACGATCGCCGGCCGGCTCACGAGCGCCCGCGCGCACGCGACGCGCTGCTGCTGGCCGCCGGAGAGCTGGTTCGGCCGGTGCGTGAGCCGGTCGCGCAGGTTGACGGTGTCGATGATCGTGTCGAACCACGCCTGGTCGAGCTTCGTCCCCGCGATGTCGAGGGGGAGCGTGATGTTCTCCCGCGCCGTGAGCGTCGGGACGAGGTTGAACGACTGGAAGACGAAGCCCAGCCGGTCGCGGCGCAGCGTCGTCAGCGCCTTGTCCTTCAGACCGTTCACGGTGACGCCGTCGATGACGACGGTCCCGGAGGTCGGGGTGTCGAGGGCGGCCATGCAGTGCATGAGCGTCGACTTGCCCGACCCCGAGGGCCCCATGATCGCGGTCATCCGGCCGCGCTCGAACTCGACGCTCACACCGTCGAGCGCGCGCACGGCCGCCTCGCCCGTGCCGTACACCTTCGTCAGGTCGACGGCCTGCGCGACGGCGCCTGCCGGTGCTGCTGTGACGTGACCATCGGTCACGATGTCCTCCTCCGTCGGTTCGCCCCTGGAGGGCCGTCGTGGCCCCGGGCACGGTCGTGATCCTCGAGCCTGCCGTGGCGGCAGGGTCAAGGCAGTAGGGCCACCTGCACTCTGTGCCGACGGGCCAGCCCCCCGCCGCGGTTCCGATCCTTCCAGGCGGACGCTACGGACAGATCAACCAGCAGGTGGACACGACGTGTCGTCGGACCGGTCGTCGCTCAGCCCTGCGTCGGACCCGGCGTCGTCCTTTCGGCTACTCCTCGTCGAGACCCGGGACGGCGAGCGCCGACGCCCGCTCGCCGAGCACGATCTCGACGGCGCCCTCGGGCAGCGGCGGGGGAGTGCCGCCCCAGGCCGGGCAGAGCGGCTTGTGGTCGCACCAGTCGCACAGCCGGCTCGGGGACGCCCGCCAGTCGCCGGTCTCGGCCGCGAGCGCGATCGCCGCCCAGAGCGCCTTGACCTTGCGTTCGGTCGCGAGCAGGTCGGCCTCGTCGGGTGCGTACCGCAGGATCTCGCCGTTGCCGAGGTAGACGAGCTGGAGCACCGACGGGACCGTGCCGCGCAGCCGCCACAGGACGAGCGCGTAGAACTTCATCTGGAACAGCGCCTTGGCCTCGAAGCTCTCCCGCGGCGCCCGGCCCGTCTTGTAGTCGACGACGCGCAGCCGGCCGTCGGGGGCGACGTCGAGCCGGTCGACGTAGCCGCGCAGCACGAGCCCGTCGTCGAGCACGGTCTCGACGTACAGCTCGCGCTCGGCGGGCTCGAGGCGGGTCGGGTCCTCCAGCTCGAACCACTTCTCGAGGAGCGACTCGGCGCCGGCCAGCCACGTCGTCAACGCCTCGCCGTCCCCGTCGAAGAGCACCGCGAGCTCCGGAGCCTCCTCCTGCACCCGGGCCCACTGCGACGGGAGGAGCCCGCGCGCGGCGTCGAGCGTGCGGTCGCCGCTCGGGAGGTCGAAGAGCCGCTCGAGGACGGCGTGCACGACGGTGCCCCGCACGGCCGCCGGGCTCGGCGCCTCGGGCAGCCGGTCGACGACACGGAAGCGGTAGCGCAGCGGGCACTGCATGAAGTCCCCGGCGCGCGAGGGGGAGAGCGCAGTGGCCATGGGGAGGACTCTAGGGAACGTCACCGACAGCACGGCCGTTGATCGGGCGACGCCGACCTAGGATCGTGAGATGGCGCAGACGCAGGCCCCGCCCGAGCACGCCGGCAGCTTCCGGCTCGGCTCGGTGGCCGGGACGCCCGTGTACCTGCGGCGGTCGTGGTTCTTCATCGCCGTCGTCATCGCGTTCCTCGTGGGTCCGCAGGTGGCCTCGTACGTCGACGGCATCGCGAGCTCGGCGGCCTACCTCGTCGGTCTCGGCTTCGCCGCGCTGCTGCTCGGGTCGGTGTTCCTCCACGAGCTCGCGCACGCGGTCGCGGCGCGCGCCGTGGGCACCCCGCCGACCGACATCGTCCTGGACCTGTGGGGCGGCCACACCGCCTTCTCCGAGGAGATCCGGACGCCGGGCCGCAGCATCCTCGTCGCCGGGGTCGGGCCGCTGACGAACGGCGCCCTCGCCGTGGTGTGCGGTCTGCTGGCCGCCGTGGCGACGGACGGCGGGGTCGTGCGCGGCATCCTCCTCATGCTCGCGTACACCAACGGCTTCGTCGCCGTCCTCAACGCCCTGCCCGGGCTGCCGCTCGACGGCGGCCGGGTGCTCGAGGGGATCGTCTGGGCGCTCAGCCGGTCACGGACCACGGGCACCGTCGTCGCGGGCCGGATCGGGCAGGCGGTCGCGGTCCTCGTCGTCGCCTGGTTCGTCGTCCGCCCGCTCGCCCAGGGTTACCAGCCGGGCGTCATCACCGTCCTGTGGTCGGCGGCGATCGGCTGGATGCTCTGGCGCGGCGCCACCGGGTCGATCCGCTACGCCCGGTTCCGCCGGGCGGCGCAGGACGTCGTCGTGGGCCGCCTCATGCGGCCCGCCGTCACGGTCTCGGGGGCCGCGAGCGTCGCCGACGCACGGGCCGCGGTGCACGCCGTCCGCCCGCCGTCCCCGCCCGCGACCGGCGTCGTCCCGCCCGAGCCGCTCGTCGTCGTCCTCGACGGCTACGGCAACCCGGTCGGGATCGTCGACGAGACCGCGGCGGCGGCCGTCCCGCCCGAGCGGGCCGGTCTGGTCCAGGTCGCGTCCGTGGGCCGCGGGCTGCCCCCGCTCGTGCTGTCCCCGCACCTGTCGGGCGAGGACCTGCTCGCCCGGCTGCGCGAGACGCCCGCCGCCGAGTACGCCGTCGTCGACGGCGGCCGGGTCGTCGGCGTCCTCGACTGGCGCACCGTCGCCGCGGTGGTCGGCGCCGGCTGAGCCCGGGCTGGCCCCTAGACTCGCGGGCCATGACGTCGACCGGCACGCCCACGGGCGCCGAGCACCGCCGCGGCCCGTTCCGTGAGGGCGACCGGGTGCAGCTCACCGACCCCAAGGGCCGGATGCACACGATCACCCTGGCGCCCGGCAAGGAGTTCCACACCCACCGCGGGCTCTTCAAGCACGACGAGCTCATCGGCCGGCCCGAGGGCTGGGTCGTGACGAACACCGCGGGCATCGAGTACCTCGCGCTGCGCCCGCTGCTCGCCGACTACGTGCTCTCGATGCCCCGCGGTGCCGCGGTGGTCTACCCCAAGGACGCCGGCCAGATCGTCGCGATGGCCGACGTCTTCCCCGGCGCGCGGGTCATCGAGGCCGGTGTCGGGTCCGGTGCGCTGTCGATGTCGCTGCTGCGGGCCGTCGGCGACACCGGCCTGCTGCACTCCTACGAGCGGCGGGCCGACTTCGCGGAGATCGCCCGGGCCAACGTCGAGACGTTCTTCGGCGGGCCGCACCCGGCCTGGCGGGTCACCGTCGGGGACCTCGTGGAGTCGATCGAGCAGGGCCACCCCGACCGCGGCGGCGACGCCGAGCCGGTCGACCGGGTCGTCCTCGACATGCTCGCGCCGTGGGAGTGCCTCGAGGCCGTCGCCCGCGCGCTCGTGCCCGGCGGCGTCCTCATCTGCTACGTCGCGACCGCCACCCAGCTCTCCCGGGTCGCCGAGGCGATGCGCGAGAGCAACCTGTTCACCGAGCCCCAGGCCTGGGAGTCGATGGTGCGCGGCTGGCACCTCGAGGGGCTCGCCGTCCGGCCGCAGCACCGCATGGTCGGCCACACCGGCTTCCTCATCACCTCCCGCCGGCTCGCCGACGGCGTCACGCCGCCGCTGCGCCGGCGACGCCCCGCGGCGTCGACCCGGGAGGGCGGCGAGGAGGTCGAGGCGGCCTGGGGCGAGTGGACGGCGGACGAGCTCGGCGAGCGCCCGGTCTCGGAGAAGAAGATCCGCAAGGTCGTCCGGGACGTCACGGCGACGGCCTCACCGGACGGCGAGGGCCGGCCGACGCTGCCCGACAGCTGGGGCTGACGGGCCGGCACGGGTCCGGAGGGGCGCGTGCGGCGCGGGTGACCGCTGTGAACACTCTTCGCGAACCGGACGACACGCCGCGTGTTCAGCGATTGGTGTACATCACATGACCGCTAGGTGAGACGCATCACCCGCTCCCGGTGAAGAAGCACCGCACAATGGCCCGAAGTGGGAACGGGGAGCGAGACGAACGTCTCGCCTCGTCGACAACGGCCCTCGGGCGCACTTGTGGGTCCGCGGGGTTAGGGTCGAACGTGTCCGCCCCATGGGGAGGGAGGTGCCCGGCATGACCGACAACGACGACGCATCGCTCCGGTCCGAGATCGCACGCCTGCAGCACGAGGTGGAGCGGCTCCGAGCGGCACGTGACGCCGCCGGCCCGGAGGAGCTGGCCAGGCTTCGCGCCCAGGTGGCCCAGCTGGCCAACCAGAACGACCGACTCGCGTCGACCCTGCGCGACGCGCGCGACCAGATCGTCGCCCTCAAGGCCGAGGTCGACCGGCTCGCCCAGCCCCCGAACACCTACGGCATCTACGTCGGCCCCGGTGACGAGGACGGCACCGCGGACGTCATGAGCAGCGGCCGCAAGATGCGCGTCTCCGTGAGCCCCTCGGTCGAGCGGGACGACATCCTCGCCGGCCAGGAGGTCATGCTCAACGAGGCCTTCAACATCGTCGCGGCCAAGGACTTCGACCGCACCGGCGAGATCGTCATCGTCAAGGAGATCATCGACGAGGACCGTGCCCTCGTCGTGGCCCACGCCGACGAGGAGCGGGTCGTCCACCTCGCCGGTCCGCTGCGCGGCGTCAAGCTGCGCGTCGGGGACGCCCTGACGATGGACACCCGCTCCGGGTACGCGTTCGAGCGCATCCCCAAGGCCGAGGTCAACGACCTCGTCCTCGAGGAGGTGCCGGACATCGACTACACCGACATCGGTGGCCTCGGCCCGCAGATCGAGATGATCCGGGACGCCGTCGAGCTGCCGTTCCTGCACCCGGACCTGTTCCGGGAGCACGGGCTCAAGCCGCCGAAGGGCGTGCTGCTCTACGGCCCGCCCGGGTGCGGCAAGACGCTCATCGCCAAGGCCGTCGCGCGGTCGCTCGCGAAGAAGATCGCCGAGCTGCGCGGGGTCAAGGAGTCGAAGAGCTACTTCCTCAACGTCAAGGGCCCCGAGCTGCTCAACAAGTACGTCGGCGAGACCGAGCGGCACATCCGGCTCATCTTCGCCCGGGCCCGGGAGAAGGCGTCCGAGGGCACGCCCGTCGTCGTCTTCTTCGACGAGATGGACTCGCTCTTCCGCACCCGCGGGTCGGGCGTCTCCAGCGACGTCGAGACGACGATCGTGCCGCAGCTGCTCAGCGAGATCGACGGCGTCGAGCGGCTCGAGAACGTCATCGTCATCGGCGCCTCGAACCGCGAGGACATGATCGACCCGGCCATCCTGCGGCCGGGCCGGCTGGACGTGAAGATCAAGATCCAGCGTCCGGACGCCGAGGCGGCCAAGGACATCTTCGGCAAGTACCTGACGCCGGATCTGCCGCTCCACGCGGACGACGTCGCCGCCAACGAGGGCTCGCCGACGGCGACCGTCTTCGCGATGATCCAGCGGGTCGTCGAGCGGATGTACTCCGAGACCGAGGAGAACCAGTTCCTCGAGGTCACGTACGCGAACGGCGACAAGGAGATCCTCTACTTCAAGGACTTCAACTCCGGCGCGATGGTGCAGAACATCGTCGACCGGGCGAAGAAGACCGCGATCAAGGACCTCCTCGAGACCGGGCAGCGGGGCATCCGCCTCGACCACCTGCTCATGGCGTGCGTGGACGAGTTCAAGGAGAACGAGGACCTGCCGAACACGACCAACCCCGACGACTGGGCGCGGATCTCCGGCAAGAAGGGCGAGCGGATCGTCTACATCCGCACGATCATCCAGGGCAAGCAGGGCACCGAGCCCGGCCGGACGATCGACACCGTCGCCAACACGGGCCAGTACCTCTAGGCCGCCGCAGCCCCGGCAGCACCGGACGGCGTCCCCGCAGCTGCGGGGGCGCCGTCCGCGTGCGTCAGGGGCCGGCGACGTGCGGGACGTCCCAGTCCGCGGGGAAGCGCGGCACCGGCCAGGCCGGGTCGGGGGAGAAGTCGGTCCACCGGCCGTCGAACGGCGGCGCCCCGGCCCGGGCCAGCGCCATGACCTGCTCGCCGTCGGCCCGGATCTGCGGTGCCTGCTCGGCGGTCCAGCGGGTGCCGAGCGCGGTGATGGCCGCGAACTCGTCCTCGTCCTTCCAGTGCGCGGTGCGGTCCGGGGTGACCCAGACGTCGAGCGCGCGGTCGGCGCTGTCGACGAGCCGGGTGCCGAGGGCCGTCGTCCGCAGCGCGTGGGGGGCCTCGAGGTTGCCGTACCAGCCCTCGAAGGTGCGTGCGCCGTCCGCCCCGGTGCCGAAGAACCACCACACCGACCAGGCCGTCGGGCCGGGCGGGACGAGCATGAGGATCCCCGGCCCGCGCCAGACTGCGCTCCGCCGGGCCCGCGGCGCGGTGAACCGCTGCTCGAGCGGTGCCTCCCGGACGCCGCGCCCGTCGGCGAGGCTCTGCTCGACGACCGGCCACCCTGGGCCGACCCACAGGAGCAGCCCGTCGTCGTCGTGCCGGACGACGCGCGCGAGGCGCGCGAACCGGGTGCGGCCCTCGCGACCCCAGCGGTAGACGACGGTCTCGCCCGGCTCCCAGCGTCCGCCGGGGACGGGCTCCGGTCCGGCCCCGAGCAGGCCGCCCGTCGCGAGCAGCCGCCGCGTGTCGGGGACGAACGGCCACGCCGGGTCGGCGAGCCGCTCGGTGAGCACCGCCGGGTGCTCCCACCAGCCGTCCTCGACCTCGTCGTCGACGAACCGGACCGGCCCGTCCCAGACCGCCTCGTAGACGTGCGCGAGGTAGTGCGTGTCGTCGTCCCGGTACCAGCCGGTGAACACCTCGGTGAGTGCGGCGCCCTCGACGCCCAGCTCCTCGGCGAGCTCGCGGCGGGCCGCTTCGAGCGGGCTCTCGCCGGCGTTCACGACGCCGCCCGCCGCGCAGTCGTGCGCCCCCGGCCACAGGTCCTTCGTGCGGGCCCGGCGGTGCACGAAGACCTCGCCGGTCGGACGGCGCAGCAGGACGCCGGTGGCGGCGTGCGGCAGGTTCTCGGCGCGGACCCGCGACCGCGGCGCCGACCCGACGACCCGCCCGCACACGTCGTCCGGGTCGTAGAGCGCGACGACCTCGTCGGCGCTCACCGGGCGGCGAGCCGCCGCGCGACCCAGCCGGTGAGCACCCGGCGGCCGAGGACGAACAGCGTCACGAAGCACGTCGCGACGACGACGAAGGTCAGCGCGGTGCCCTCGCCCGCCACGAAGTGCCGCAGCGGCATCCCGACGAGGATCGTGCCGGCGGTCGCCACCGCACCGGCTCCCACCGACCCCGGCGGCAGCCGCAGGCCGAGCAGCGCCGCCCAGCCGACCGCGAGCCCCGCGAGGAACGGCCACGCCGTGACGCCGACCCCGGCGAGGGCGTCCGCCTCGCCGTGCGAACGACGGCCGACGGCGACGAACACGAGGACGGCCACGACGTCCAGCAGGAGCGACCGGGCCGCCTGCCGCGAGCGCACCGGGTCGGTGACCGAGGGCTGCCGGGTCTGCTGCGACGTCACCGCCTCATCGTGCCACCCGCCCCGGCCGCCCGTGACCGGGACCCGTCCACCGCTCGTGCTCGCGCCGTGCACCGGAACCAGCCGGACCGGGGCCCCGGAACGGTACGCGGCGTGAGTACGAGCGGGTGGGAGTCAGCGGCCGCCGGCGATCTTCCGGGAGCGCTGCTCGGTGCCGGGGACGCCGTACGGGTAGTCCGCGGGCTGCGGGTCGGAGGCGGCGTCGAGGCGGGCGGCCTCCTCGGGGGACAGGTGCAGGCCGGCGGCGCCGAGGTTGTCCTTCAGCTGGTCGAGCGTGCGGGCGCCGAGGATCACCGAGGTCACCGCCGGGCGGTCGTGCAGCCAGGCGAGCGCGACCTGCGCCATCGGGATGCCGCGGCCCTCCGCCACGGTGCGGACGGCGTCCACGACGTCCCAGGTGCGCTCCTGGGCGCTGCGCCGGTCGTAGGCCTCGACGCCGCGCTCCGGGTTCTCGCCGAGCCGGGTCGCGCCGGTCGGTCGCTCGTCCCGGGTGTACTTGCCGGTGAGCCAGCCGCCGCCGAGCGGGGACCAGGGGAGCAGCCCGAGGCCGGCGTCGAGGCAGGCCGGGACGACCTCCCACTCGAGCTCGCGGACGAGCAGGTTGTACTGCGGCTGCAGCGTCACGGGCCGGGCCAGGCCGAGCCGCTCGGTGATCCCGACGGCCTTGGCGACCTGCCACCCGGTGAAGTTCGACAGGCCGGCGTAGCCGATCGTCCCGGCGGCCACGGCGTCGTCGAGGAAGCGCAGGGTCTCCTCGACCGGGGTCAGCGGGTCCCAGGCGTGCACCTGGTAGAGGTCGACGTGGTCCACCCCGAGGCGGCGCAGCGAGGCCTCGAGCGCCGTCCGCAGGTGCCGCCGCGACAGACCGGCGTCGTTCGGGCCGGGGCCCATCGGGAAGCGGCCTTTCGTGGCGAGCACGACCTGCCCCGCGGCGTCCGGGTTCGCCGCCAGCCAGCGGCCGACGACCTCCTCGCTGACGCCGCCGGCGTAGACGTCGGCGACGTCGACGAGGGTCCCGCCGGCCGAGACGAAGGCGTCGAGCTGGGCGAAGGCGCCCGCCTCGTCGGTCTCCGCGCCGAACGTCATCGTGCCGAGGGCGTACGTCGAGACGACGGCACCGCTGCCGCCGAGGGTCCGGTACTCCATGGTGGGTGTCCGCGTGGTCGTGGGCTCGCTCATGGGGAGATCCCATCAACAGTTCGTGACGTCCGCCATGCAGGCCGGTCGCACCGGCCTCGTAGGGTGGGGGACATGAGCGCTCGACGGGTCATGGGGATCGAGACCGAGTACGGGGTCTCGGCCCCCGGCGACCCCGCCGCGAACGCGATGCTCCTGTCGAGCCAGGTGGTCAACGCCTACGCCGCGCCGCTCGGCAGCCGGGCCGGCCGGGCCCGCTGGGACTACGAGGACGAGGCCCCGCTGCGTGACGCCCGCGGCTGGGAGCTCGCCCGCTCCGACGCCGACCCGAGCCAGCTCACGGACGTCGTCGACGACCCGGGCCTGGCCAACGTCATCCTCAGCAACGGCGCCCGGCTCTACGTCGACCACGCCCACCCCGAGTACTCCTCGCCCGAGGTGACGACGCCGCGCGCCGCCGTGCTCTGGGACAAGGCCGGCGAGGCCGTCATGCTCGCGGCCTCGCGGCGGATCGCCGAGACGCCCGGGCTCGGCCCGGTGAACCTCTACAAGAACAACACCGACAACAAGGGTGTCTCCTACGGCACGCACGAGAACTACCTCATGCGCCGGGAGACGCCGTTCGCGGACATCGTCCGCCACCTCACGCCGTTCTTCGTGTCCCGGCAGGTGGTGTGCGGCGCCGGCCGGGTCGGCACCGGCCAGGACGGCTCCGGCAAGGGCTTCCAGCTGAGCCAGCGCGCCGACTTCTTCGAGGTCGAGGTCGGCCTCGAGACGACCCTCAAGCGGCCCATCATCAACACCCGCGACGAGCCGCACGCGAGCGCCGACCGGTTCCGCCGGCTCCACGTCATCATCGGTGACGCGAACATGTGCGAGGTCGCGACCTTCCTCAAGGTCGGGACGACGGCCCTGGTCCTCGAGCTCATCGAGGAGCGCGCGTTCACCCGGGACCTGTCGGTCGAGCGACCGGTCAACGCCCTGCACGCCGTCTCCCACGACCCGACGCTCAGGACCCGCGTGAGCCTGCGCGACGGGACGACCGCGACCGCCGTCCAGCTGCAGTGGATGTTCTACGAGCAGGCCGCCAAGTTCGTCGAGGACCGCTACGGCGCGGACGCCGACGCCGACACGGTCGAGGTGCTGCGCCGCTGGGAGAGCGTGCTGACCCGGCTCGAGTCCGACCCGACGTCGCTGGCCCGCGAGCTCGACTGGGTCGCCAAGCTGCGTCTGCTCGAGGGCTTCCGGCAGCGCGAGAGCCTCGACTGGGGCGCCGCCCGGCTCCAGGCCATCGACTTCCAGTGGGCCGACGTCCGCCCCGAGAAGGGGCTGTACCAGCGGCTCGTCGCCCGCGGCCAGGTCGACCGCATCGTCACCGACGAGGAGATCGCGGCCGCCGTCCACGAGCCGCCGGAGGACACCCGGGCCTACTTCCGCGGCCGCTGCCTCGCCCAGTACGGCGAGCACGTCGCCGCCGCCTCGTGGGACTCGGTGATCTTCGACGTCCCGGGGCGCGGCGCCCTCCAGCGGGTGCCGACCCTGGACCCGAACCGCGGCACGAAGGAGCACGTCGGGGCGCTCCTGGACCGCTGCCGGACCGCGGCCGACCTCGTGGACGCGCTCGCCGCCCGCTGACCGACGGGCCCCGCCGCCCGACACATCTCACGCCCCGGCACCGGCGCCCCGGTTGCGCCGTCCGCCTAGGATCAGAGCCAGAGCTCGACGAGGGAGGTACGGCCATGGCCGGACAGGAGCAGACCCGTCCGCGGGGGCGGGACGACGACGGTGACGAGGGCGCTGCGCCCCCGCCCGCCGCGGGTCAGGCGCAGGCGAAGGACGACGACGTCGACGCGATCCTCGACGAGATCGACGACGTCCTCGAGACCAACGCCGAGGAGTTCGTGAAGGGCTTCGTCCAGAAGGGCGGCCAGTGACCGACAGCCTCGGCTCGCCCACCCCTGGGCGGCTTCCCGCGGCGTACCTCGAGCCCGGGTCCTCCTCGTTCACCGAGTTCCTCGGCGCGCACGCGCCCCAGCTACTGCCGGGGCGGCGCCCGCTGCCGCCCGGCAGCGTGCCGGAGACCCCGCACGGCACGACGATCGTCGCCCTGACCTTCGAGGGCGGCGTCGTCATGGCGGGCGACCGGCGCGCGACGATGGGCAACCTCATCGCCCACCGCGAGATCGAGAAGGTGTACCCGACCGACGAGTACTCGTGCGTCGGCATCGCGGGCACCGCGGGGATCGCCGTCGAGATGGTCCGGCTGTTCCAGGTCGAGCTCGAGCACTACGAGAAGATCGAGGGCGCGCTGCTCTCGTTCGACGGCAAGGCGAACCGGCTCTCGACGATGATCCGCGGCAACCTGGGCCTGGCCATGCAGGGCCTGGCGGTCGTCCCGCTCTTCGCGGGCTTCGACATCGACCGCGGGGTCGGCCGGATCTTCTCGTACGACGTCACGGGCGGCCGGTACGAGGAGCGTAACCACCACAGCGTCGGCTCGGGCTCCCTGTTCGCCCGGGGCTCGCTGAAGAAGCGCTGGCAGCCCGGGCTCGACGCGGCGGGCGCGGTCGCGGTCGCCGTCGAGGCGCTCTGGGACGCCGCGGACGACGACTCCGCGACGGGCGGCCCGGACGAGCAGCGCAAGATCTTCCCGGTCGTCGGCGTCGTCACCGCCGAGGGCTACCACCGGGTCGCGGACGACGAGCTGGCCGCCGCCGTCGCGGCGCTGCGGGGTGAGCAGTCGTGAGCATGAACTTCTACGTCTCGCCCGAGCAGGTCATGAAGGACCGGGCGGACTACGCCCGCAAGGGCATCGCCCGGGGCCGCTCGGTCGTCGTGCTCGGCTACGAGGGCGGCATCGCCTTCGTCGCCGAGAACCCGTCCCGTGCCCTGCACAAGGTCAGCGAGATCTACGACCGGATCGCCTTCGCCGCGGTCGGCAAGTACAACGAGTTCGAGAACCTGCGGGTGGCCGGCGTCCGGTACGCCGACCTGCGCGGCTACTCGTACGACCGGGTCGACGTCACCGTGCGCGGGCTGGCCAACGCCTACGCCCAGACGCTGGGCACGGTCTTCACGACCGAGTCCAAGCCGATGGAGGTCGAGATCGTCGTCGCGCAGGTCGGCGACGACGCCGAGAGCGACCAGATGTACCGGCTCACGTACGACGGCTCGGTCGCCGAGGAGCAGGGCTACGTCGCGATCGGCGGCCAGGCCGAGCAGATCCAGACCGCGCTGCAGGAGCGCTGGGCGCAGGGGATGACCCTCGCCGACGCGCTGCGGCTCGCGGTCGAGCTGCTCGCGAAGGACCCGAACGGCGGCCAGCCCCGCACGCTCGGGGCCGGCCAGCTCGAGGTGGCCGTGCTCGACCGGCTCAGGCCGCGGCGGGCGTTCCGGCGGCTCGCCGGGCCGCTGCTCGGGCGGCTGCTCAGCACCGACGACCCGACGACCGACGTCCCGCACACGGACGACCCGGTCCCGGGCCTGCACGACACCCTCACCGGGGACGCCCAGGCGTCCGACGAGGCCGACGCACCCGGGGAGCAGGCGCCGCCCGAGGGCTGAACCGCTGCACCCGACACCACGACGCCGGTCCCCTTGACAGGGGACCGGCGTCGGTGCGTGGGGCCGAAGACGTTGGTACGTGACGGGATCCGACCGTTTCGTCCGGTGCCGTTGTCGGGTCTGCCACCTACAGTGGGGCCATGGACCGCCGCATTTTCGGGATCGAGACCGAGTACGGGGTCACGTGCGCCTTCGAAGGGCAGCGCAAGCTGTCGCCGGACGAGGTGGCCCGGTACCTGTTCCGCAAGGTCGTGTCGTGGGGGCGGTCCAGCAACGTCTTCCTCCGCAACGGCGCGCGCCTCTACCTCGACGTCGGCTCGCACCCGGAGTACGCGACCCCGGAGTGCGACGACGTCCGCCAGCTCGTCGTCCACGACCGGGCGGGGGAGCGGATCCTCGAGGGGCTGCTCGTCGACGCCGAGCGCCGCCTCCACGAGGAGGGCATCGCGGGCGAGGTCTTCCTCTTCAAGAACAACACCGACTCGGCGGGCAACTCCTACGGCTGCCACGAGAACTACCTCGTGAGCCGGCACGGGGAGTTCAACCGGCTCTCCGAGGTGCTCATCCCGTTCCTCGTGACCCGTCAGCTCATCGTCGGTGCGGGCAAGGTGCTCCAGACCCCCCGGGGCGCGGTCTTCTGCCTCTCGCAGCGCGCCGACCACATCTGGGAGGGCGTGTCGAGCGCGACCACCCGCTCGCGCCCGATCATCAACACCCGCGACGAGCCGCACGCGGACGCCGAGCGGTACCGCCGCCTGCACGTCATCGTCGGCGACTCGAACATGAGCGAGACGACGACGATGCTCAAGGTCGGCGCGACCGACCTCGTCCTGCGGATGATCGAGGCGGGCGTCGTCCTGCGCGACCACACCCTGGAGAACCCGATCCGGGCGATCCGCGAGGTCAGCCACGACCTCACCGGCCGCCGCCGGGTGCGGCTCGCGAACGGCCGCGAGGCCAGCGCGCTGGAGATCCAGGAGGAGTACCTGGCCCGCGCGAAGGACTTCGTCGACTCGCGCGGCCTGCACACCGACGTCGTCAAGCGCGTCCTCGACCTCTGGGAGCGCGGGCTGCGGGCGATCTCGACCGGTGACCTGGGCCTCGTCGACCGCGAGATCGACTGGGTCATCAAGCACAAGCTCGTCGAGCGCTACCGCGGCAAGCACGACCTCCCGCTGTCGTCCCCGCGGATCGCCCGGCTCGACCTCGCCTACCACGACATCCACCGGCGGCGCGGGCTGCACTACCTCATGGCCCGCCGCGGGCTCGTGGAACGGGTGACGGCCGACATCGAGACGTTCGAGGCGACGTCCGTGCCGCCGCAGACGACGCGCGCCAAGCTCCGCGGCGACTTCGTCCGCCGCGCCCAGGAGCGCCGCCGCGACTTCACCGTCGACTGGGTGCACCTCAAGCTCAACGACCAGGCCCAGCGCACGGTGCTCTGCAAGGACCCGTTCCGTTCGGTGGACGAGCGGGTCGAGCGGCTCATCCAGAGCATGTGACGCACCGTGCCGGAGCCGAACCGGCGCACGCTCGTTCCGGTCACTCGGCGTGGCGGCGGTGCCCTGCCCACAGGGTGTCCGGTTAGGGTGTCCGGCGAGCCCGACGGCGTGGCCCCCGGCCGCGTCGACCGTCGTCCCCGAGCAGCAAGGGTCCGTTCCGTGTCGTCTGCCCGACCCGCGAGACTCCTGCGGTCCACCGGCGTCGTCGCCCTCGTCGCCGGGCTGACGCTCCTGCTCGGCGGCTGCAAGGTGCCGACGGGGGAGGTGTCCGCCGCCGCGCAGGCCACGACGAACCACGACCTCTCGGCGGTCACCGTGACGGCCGAGGAGGGCTCCGACCCGAGCCTGGAGGTGCCCTCGCCGTTCGCCGTCGACAAGACCGAGACGCGCGTCGTCGAGGAGGGCGACGGGGACACCGTCGGCCTCGGCCAGCAGGTGACGATCCGGTACACCGCCGTCAACGGGACCGACGGGCAGCCGCTCCTCGACAAGACGTGGGCGAGCGACCCGACGACGTTCGTCGTCGGCACCCAGAGCACGCTGCCCGGCTTCGACGACGGTCTGCGCGGCCTGCGCGTCGGGGCCAAGGCGCTCATCGCCATCCCGCCGGACGCCGGGTACGGCGTCCAGGGCAACACCTCGCTCGGCGTCGGCCCGACGGACACGATCGTCTGCCTCGTCGAGGTGCTCGACACCCAGACCCTGCTCACGAAGGCCGAGGGCAAGTCGGTCGCCGCGAAGAAGGGCCTGCCGACCGTCAAGCGCGACGCGAAGGGCGTGCCGACGGTCACCCTGCCCAAGGGGAAGGTGCCGACGTCGCTCGTCGTCCAGACCCTCATCGCCGGTGACGGCGCCAAGGTCGCCAAGGGCGACGACGTCACGGTCCAGTACGTCGGCGTGATCTGGCCCGGCGGGCGGGTGTTCGACTCCTCGTGGCGCAAGCCCGCGCCGGCCCGCTTCCAGATCGGCAACGCGAAGACGATCACCGGCTGGGACGGGATCATCGGCCAGAAGGTCGGCAGCCAGGTGCTCCTCGTCGTCCCGCCGGACAAGGCCTACGGCGCCGAGGGCCGCGACCAGTTCGGCATCAAGGGCACGGACACGCTCGTGTTCGTCGTCGACATCCTCGGCGCCCAGAAGACCGCCGCTGCCTGACCCGCCCCTGACCCGCCCCTGGTCGCGCCCGCGCGGCAGTGGTGGAGACTGGTCGGCGGCACCGGCCGGACGACCCGGCCGGCTCGACGAGCGCAAGGGAGAACAACGTGGCGGCATTCGACCGCGACCGGCCCGAGATCGACTTCCCGGAGGGCCAGCCGCCGGCGGACCTCGTCATCGTCGACGAGATCGAGGGCGACGGCACCGAGGCCGCCCCCGGCATGACGGTGCGCGCGCACTACGTCGGCGTCGCGTTCTCGACGGGCGAGGAGTTCGACGCGTCCTGGAACCGCGGCCAGCCGCTGGACTTCCGGCTCGGCGTCGGCCAGGTCATCTCCGGCTGGGACCAGGGCATCAGCGGCATGAAGGTCGGCGGCCGCCGCAAGCTGACGATCCCGCCGCACCTGGGCTACGGCGCCCGCGGCGCCGGCGGCGCCATCAAGCCGAACGAGACGCTGATCTTCGTCGTCGACCTCGTCGACGCGCGCTGACCCCGGCTCCTCCGCACCTCCCGCTCCACCGCTCAGAGGCGGCTCACCGTGCGATGCGCACGGTGACCCGCCTCTGAGCGCTTCGCGGGCGTCTCAGGGGACGTCGAGCAGGGTGGCCGCGTGCCGGCCCGCGGCGGCCGCGGCGAGGAACGCGGCCGGGTCGGCGTCGAGGCCGCGGCCCATCGTCGACAGCCCGACCGGGGAGGTCGCGAGCGCCTCGCGCAGGCCCTCGACGCCGACCTCGACGAGCCGGTGCCGGCCGTGCGGCGCGCCGAGCGCCGCGGCCTGCTCGCGGATCGTCGCCCCGAGGACCGCGAGGTCACCGGTGAGGACCGGGACGACGACGTCCGCGGGGGCGAGTGCGACCCGGCCGTAGGCCGTCAGGCTGTGGTGGGAGACCCCGAGGTGCCGCGCGCGGGCGTCGGCGCCGGAGACCCGCAGCGTCGCGACCGGCCGGCCGCGCAGCACCGCGGCCGCGTTGAGCGCCTCCCCGGCGGCGACGCCGGAGAAACCCCAGCGGGTGCCGGTGCCGAGGTTGCCCGGGCCCTGGACGACGACCGCGACGTCCGCGCGGACGACGTGCCGGGCGGCGAGCAGGGCCGTGTGGACCGTGACCGCCTCGTGGTCGCCGCCGAACGACTGCCCGGCGGTGACGACGCTCTCGAGCCAGCCCGCGGTCCGCAGCCCGTCGACGGCGCGGGAGAACCAGACCGGCAGCGCACCGCCGTCCGTCATGACGTACGCGACCCGGGCGTCCGGACGGCGCTCGCGCAGCCCGGCGAGGATCGCGGGGAGGGAGGAGTGCAGGTCCGCGACGACGACGGGCATCCCGTGCAGGTCGTCGGCGTCCCGGAGCACCTCGTGGTGCGGCGACTCCTGCTCGTCGACGCCGAGCACCATCGCCTGGAGCGGGGTGTAGCGGCCCTTGACCATGTGCCCTGGGCCCGCGGGCGGGGGTGCGGGCAGACGCTCGGGCACCGCGACGACGAGGGCGTAGCCGCCGGTGCCGAGACCGCGCTCGAGAGCGGTCGTGTTGAGCAGGACGAGGTCGCCGGCCGCCGGCGCGCCGACGAGCGCGGGGTAGGCCAGGGCCCGGCAGGTGCGCCACGGCGTGCCGTCCGCCTCGTGGACGTCGACCTCGACCTCGAGCGCGCCGTCCCACGACCTGACCTGCGCCGTCACCCGGCCCTCGCGCCAGCGGATCACCCGGGCACTCCCTCGTTCGCACGCATCTGTTCGCACACACTTTCGAAGCCACGTCCGTGACCTGCCGGTCAGCAGACGCTACCTCGGGTAGCGTGACCGCCGATGTCCTCGCTGCGCACCGAACGCCTGCTCAACCTCGTCATCGCGCTCCTCGCGACGCGCCGCTGGCTGACGAAGGAGCAGATCCGTCACGCCGTCCCGCAGTACGCGGAGTGCGAGTCGACCGAGGCGTTCGACCGGATGTTCGAGCGCGACAAGGAGGACCTGCGCGAGCTCGGCGTCCCCCTGGAGACCGGCACCGACAGCGCGTGGTTCGACGACGAGCAGGGCTACCGGATCGACCGCAACGCGTACGCGCTGCCCGAGGTCGAGCTCACCGCCGAGGAGCTCGCCGTCCTCGGGCTCGCGAGCCGGGTGTGGCAGCAGGCGAGCCTCGCCGGCCCCGCCGCCCGCGCCCTCGTCAAGCTCCGCGCCCTCGGCGTCGAGACCGACGAGGACTCCCTCGTCGGCGTCGAGCCGAGGATCCGCGCCGCCGAGCCGAGCTTCGACCCGCTCTACGCCGCGACCCGGGACCGGGTGCCGGTGTCGTTCAGGTACCGGCGCCCGGACGGCGCGACCGCCGAGCGGCACGTCCAGCCGTGGGCGGTGACGAGCCGGTCGGGGTGGTGGTACGTCGTCGGGTTCGACCGCGACCGCGGCGAGACCCGCGCGTTCAAGCTGTCCCGGATCGAGGGCGGCGTGAAGCGCATCGGCAAGCCCGGGTCCTACGAGGTGCCCGACGACATCGACGCCACCCAGCACGTCACGGGTGCGCCGTCGTCCGCGCGCGACGTCCGGGAGGCCTGGCTCGGGCTGCGGCCGGGGCGTGGTGCCGCGCTGCGGCTACGGGCCGTGCCGGAGCCGGCCGCGGCCGGGCCGGCGGACGGCGACCGGGCGGCCCCGCCCGAGGGCTGGGACGTCGTCCGGGTCACGGTGCAGGACCCGGAGTCCTTCGCCGAGGAGGTCGCGAGCAACGGCGCGGACGTCGTCGTGCTCGGCCCGCCGGACGTCCGGGAGGCCGTGGTCCGGCGGCTGCGCGGCGCCCTGGCGCGGCAGCAGGGCCACCTCGACCTGCCCGGCGGTGCCGCGGCGGCGGCCCGCGCAGGGCGTGCCCGGCGGCGGGAGGGCGTCCGATGAGCGTCGGCGCGACGACCCGGCTCTCCCGGCTGCTCGCCATGGTGCCGTGGCTGCTCCAGCGGCAGGGCGTGCCGCTCGAGGAGGCCGCCAAGCACTTCGGCATCACGGCCGACCAGCTCGTCAAGGACCTCGAGCTGCTCTTCGTCTGCGGCACCCCCGGCCACATGCCCGACGACCTCATCGAGGCCGACTGGGAGTCCGGGCGGGTCTACCTCGACAACGCCGAGGCGATCAGCCGGCCGCTGCGGCTCGGCGTCGACGAGGCCGTCGCGCTGCTCGTCGGGCTGCGCACGCTCGCCCAGGTGCCGGGCCTGCACGACCGGGACGCCGTCGAGTCCGCGCTCGCCAAGCTCTCCGCCGCGGCGGGGGAGGCGGCCGGGGTCGCCGACTCGCTCACCGTCGACCTGGCCCGCGGCACCCAGGAGGTCACCCTCGCGACCGTCCGCGACGGGCTCCGCCTGCACCGCAGGCTGCACCTCACCTACCTCGTGCCGAGCCGGGACGAGACGACCGAGCGCGACGTCGACCCGATGCGGATCGTCTCGGTCGCCGGCCGCTGGTACCTCGAGGCGTGGTGCCACCGCGCCGAGGGGGTCCGGCTGTTCCGGCTCGACCGGGTCGTCACGGTCGCCCTGCTCGACGTCGACGGGACGCCGCCGCCCGAGGCCGTCTCCCGGGACGCCGGCGAGAGCCTCTTCACGCCGTCCCCGGACGACCTCGTCGTCACCCTCGACCTCGCGCCCGGCTCCCGCTGGGTCGCCGAGTACTACCCGGTCGAGGACGTCGAGGAGCAGCCCGGGGGAGGTCTGCGGGTGAGGCTGCGGACGGCGAACCCGGACTGGGTGCCCCGGCTGTGCCTGCGCCTTGGGGGCGGGGCCCGGATCGTCACGCCGGACGACGTCGCGGACCGGCTCGTGGCCACGGCGACCGCCGCGCTGGCGCTCTACGACGCCGCGCCGGCGTGACGCTGTTCACGTTCCGGGCGGTCTGAGCCCGCACGGGCCGCTCGTGCCGTCGTCCGGACGCCCTCCGGGCGCGCTCCGCGCCGGAACGCTGCGTCGACCGCTGCGCCCGATGGCTGACAACGCTCTCACCCGTTCGTCCGATCCCCGCCGTGTCGCGTCGGGCAGAGCGTGTCCGGCGATGCCAGGATGGCCGCTGAGATAACCAAGGGTGCTCAAGTGACCACAGGGCGCTACCGAAGTTTTTCGTACAGGCACCCGGGGATCGACGGGGGCGGTAGACGCGCGTCCAGCGCGGACGGGAGGTGCTCGACGATGACGACCATCAAGGCGTCCTGCCCCGGTTGTGGTGATGTCGAGCTGACGCCCCAGCAGGTCCGGCTCGTGGTCTGCTCGGTGAAGAGCTGGTCGTACTACGCCTTCACGTGCCCGCAGTGCCTCGAGGAGGTGCGCAAGCCCGCCGGTCGCGACGTCGTCGCACTGCTCATCTCCGGCGGCGTCGTCGCCGAGCCGTGGGCCGTGCCGGCGGAGGCGCTCGAGGAGCACGAGGGCCCCGTGCTCTCGTACGACGACGTCCTCGACTTCGCGCTCTGGCTCGAGCAGGCCGACCTCGTCGCCGCCGCGGCCGCGGGCCCCGGCCCCGCCGGACCGCGCCGGACGGCGTCCGAACCGGCCGCCTGACCCACGACACCACGAGATCCCCGGTTCTCGACCGGATCCGGGGCGCGTGCCCCGGATCCGGTCGAGAACCGGGGATCTCCGGCTTTGGGTAGGGTCACCGCGTGAGCTGGTGGGGTTGGGTGCTGCTGTGGACGGCGATCCTCGCCGGCACGGGCTGGCTGTTCTTCGTGCTCGGCCGCCGGCTCTGGCGGCAGGCGTCGGCGCTGTTCGGGGAGCTGGGGACGGCGAGCGAGCGCCTCGGGGCCGTCATGGAGCAGGTCGACGCGCTCGGCGAGCAGGCCGCCGCCCGCAAGGACCTCGCCGTGTTCTCCGACCCGGTCGCGCTGCGCCGCGAACGCGAGGCGGCCGCCCGCCGCAAGACCCGCGCGAAGGAGAAGCGGCGGCGCGAGCTGCTCGCCGCCCGCCAGCGCGGCTGACCACCCGTCACCGGTCGTCACGCAGCGCTGAGCGAACAGCGCCGCACGAAGGACCGGCTGCGGCGAACGCAACCGGACGCGCGATCGTTGGGCCGACGGGCGTCCGTCGCTCTCGGCGCTGCACGTAGCATGTGTCCCAGCGCACGACCTTTCAGGAAGGACCACCATGGGCCGGATCCTCGACCACCCCGCGCAGCTGCTCATCATCGTGCTGCTCGTCGTCATCCTGTTCGGGGCCAAGCGGCTTCCGGACGCCGCACGCGGTCTCGGCAAGTCGCTGCGCATCTTCAAGACCGAGGTCGAGGAGATGAAGAAGGACGACGTCAAGAAGCCCGACACCCACACGTCGGAGGCCGCGCCGGCCGCCCCGCTCGAGGGCCGCGTCGTCGACGAGACCCGACCGCAGGGCACCGAGCAGCACCGCGACGCCTGACCGCGCGCACACCTCGAACCGATGGCGATCACCACCCCCAGGCGGCGCTCCCGGGATCCCGAGGGGCGCATGCCCCTGCGCGCCCACCTGTCCGAGCTGCGCAACCGGCTCGTCAAGGCCGGGATCGCCATCATCCTCGGCGCGATCCTCGGCTGGTTCCTCTACAAGTTCCTGTACGACGCGCTCCAGCACCCGCTCAAGGTCGCGTCGGCCGAGACCGGCACCGAGGTCAAGCTCAACTTCACCGACCCGACCGGTGCCTTCAACCTCCAGCTCAAGCTCGCGATGTACACGGGCATCGTCGTCGCGAGCCCGGTGTGGCTCTACCAGCTCTGGGCGTTCATCCTTCCCGGGCTGACGAAGAAGGAGCGCAACTACGCGCTCGGGTTCTCGTTCGCCGCTGTCGTCCTCTTCCTCGGCGGACTCGGCCTGGCGTGGATGGTCCTGCCGAACGCGATGGTGTTCTTCGCGGGCTTCGTCCCTGACGGCTCGGTCTCCTTCAACACCGTCGACGCCTACTTCTCGTTCGTGACGCGGCTGCTGCTCAGCTTCGGCATCTCCTTCGTCGTCCCGCTCGTGCTCGTCGGGATGAACATGATGGGGATGGTCAGCGCCGGGGCCCTCGCCAAGGGCTGGCGGGTCGCCGTCTTCACGTGCTTCCTCTTCGCGGCCATGGCGTCCCCCACGGCCGAGGTCTCGATGATGTTCCTCCTCGCGCTGCCGATGATCGGCCTCTACCTCGTCGCGCTGGGCGTCGCGTGGTTCGTCGACCGGCGCCGGGCCCGCCGCGCCGACGCCCTCGGCGAGGACGAGGCGAGCGAGATCGACGCCCCCGAGGCGATCGACGGTCCGGAGCGGCTGTGACCCGCACCGGGTCCTCGGCGAGGTGACCCGGCTCGGGGTCGCCGTCAACCCCACGTCCGGCCGGGGCCGCGGCGCCGCCCACGGTGCCGCCGTCGAGCGCGCCCTCACCGCGGCCGGGGCGGACGTCGTCCACCTCGTCGGCTCGGACGCCCTCGACCTCACCGCCCGGGTCGCCGCGGCGCTGCCCGACCTCGACGCCCTGGTCGTCGTCGGCGGGGACGGCATGGTCCACCTCGGGGCGAACGCGGTCGCCGGGACGACGACCCCGCTCGGCATCGTCGCCGCCGGCACCGGCAACGACACCGCGATCGGTCTCGGTCTGCCGGTGCACGCGCCGGACGACGCGGCCCGGGTGGTCCTCGACGCGCTCGACGCCGGGGCCTACCGCGACATCGACGCGGCCCGGGTCACCGGCGGCGGCAACGGCGGAGGAGCGGACGACGTCCGCTGGTTCGCCGGCGTGCTCGGCCTCGGCTTCGACGCGGTCGTCAACGAACGCGCCAACCGGATGCGCTGGCCGAAGGGGCGCCGCCGGTACGACGTCGCGATCGCCCTCGAGCTGCCGGTGTTCCGGCCGCGGGAGTACACGCTCCGCCTCGACGGCACCGACCACGACACCCGCGCCATGCTCGTCGCCGTCGCGAACGGCCGGTCCTACGGCGGCGGCATGAACGTCTGCCCGGACGCCCTCTTCGACGACGGGCTTCTCGACGTCCTCGTCGTCGAGCCGGTGTCCCGGCTGGAGTTCGTCCGGATCTTCCCGAAGGTGTTCTCCGGCACGCACGTCACGCACCCGAAGGTCCGGATCGAGCGTGCCGCCCGGGTCGAGATCGCCGCCGCGGGCATCGTCGGCTACGGCGACGGGGAGCGGATGCAGCCGCTGCCGGTGACCGTCGAGTGCGTCCGGTCGGCGCTGCGGCTGCTGGCCCCTGCCCCGCCTGGGTAGCGTGGGGGCATGAGCACGCCGGCGCACGACCCTTCGCACGACTCGCCGGCCGCTCGGTACGCGGCCTCGACGGAGCGCACCGAGCAGGGCAGCACGCCGCTCGCGGTCTTCCGCGGGGAGTACGAGTTCGACCTCGACCCCTTCCAGGTCGCCGCCTGCGAGGCGCTCCAGGACGGCCGCGGCGTGCTCGTCGCCGCACCGACCGGCTCGGGCAAGACCGTCGTCGGCGAGTTCGCCGTCCACCTCGCGCTCGCGACCGGCCGCAAGGCGTTCTACACGACGCCCATCAAGGCGCTGTCCAACCAGAAGTACGCCGACCTCGTGCACCGGCACGGCTCCGCGGCCGTCGGTCTGCTCACCGGGGACAACACGATCAACGGGGACGCCCCGATCGTCGTCATGACGACCGAGGTCCTGCGGAACATGCTCTACGCGGCGTCCTCGACGCTCGACGGCCTCGGCTACGTCGTCATGGACGAGGTGCACTACCTCGCCGACCGGTTCCGCGGCGCGGTCTGGGAGGAGGTCATCATCCACCTCCCGGACGACGTCCTCATCGTCAGCCTCTCCGCGACCGTGAGCAACGCCGAGGAGTTCGGCGCGTGGCTCGACACCGTCCGCGGGGACACCGAGATCGTCGTCTCCGAGCACCGACCGGTGCCGCTCTGGCAGCACGTCATGGTCGGGCAGCGGATGTTCGACCTCTTCGCCGACGACACCCCGGTCGTCACCGCACCGGACGGGACGCCGCTCACGACGTCCGGCCCGGCGAAGGTCAACCCGGAGCTGCGCCGGCTGGCCCGGGACGACGTCCGGTTCGAGCGCGGCCGGGCCAAGGGCCGCGGCGGGCACGGCGGCGGCCGCGGGCGCGGCCAGAGCAAGCTCACCCCGAGCCGGGCGGACGTCGTCCAGACCCTCGACCGGCAGGGCCTGCTGCCGGCGATCTCCTTCATCTTCAGCCGGGCCGGCTGCGACGCCGCCGTCGCGCAGTGCCTCGCGTGGGGCCTGCGCCTGACGACGTCGGACGAGAAGGAGGAGATCCGCCGCGTCGTCGACGCGCGCTGCGCGGACATCCCCGACGAGGACCTCGTCGTCCTCGGCTACTGGGAGTGGTCCGAGGCGCTCGAGCGCGGTATCGCCTCGCACCACGCCGGGCTGCTGCCGACCTTCAAGGAGGTCGTCGAGGAGCTGTTCACCCGGGGCCTCGTCAAGGTCGTCTTCGCGACAGAGACGCTCGCGCTCGGCATCAACATGCCCGCGCGCAGCGTCGTCCTCGACAAGCTCGTGAAGTGGAACGGCGAGACCCACGCCGACGTGACGCCGGGGGAGTACACCCAGCTCACCGGCCGGGCCGGGCGCCGCGGCATCGACGTCGAGGGGCACGCGGTCGTCCTGTGGCAGAACGGCCTCGACCCGGACGCCGTCGCCGGCCTGGCGTCGACCCGCACCTACCCGCTGCGCTCGAGCTTCCGCCCGACGTACAACATGGCCGTCAACCTCGTCGGCCAGGTCGGCCGGTCGCGGGCCCGGGAGATCCTCGAGACGTCGTTCGCGCAGTTCCAGGCCGACCGCGCGGTCGTCGGGCTCGCCCGCCAGGCCCGCCGCCAGGAGGAGGCGCTCGCCGGCTACGCCGAGGCGATGAAGTGCCACCTCGGCGACTTCACCGAGTACGCCCGGCTGCGCCGCCGGATCGCCGACCGCGAGACCGACCTGTCCCGCTCGGCGAGCCGCGACCGCCGCGCCGACGCGCTCGCGTCGCTCGAGCGGCTGCGCCGCGGCGACGTCATCCGGGTGCTCGCGGGCCGCCGCGCCGGCTGGGCCGTCGTCGTCGACCCGGGGACGGCGACCGGGGCCGACGGCCCGCGGCCGACGGTGCTCACCGCGGACCGGCAGGTCGTGCGCCTCTCGCTGGCCGACGTCCACTCGGCGATCGAGCCGCTGACCCGGGTGCCGGTGCCGAAGACGTTCAACTCCCGCAACCCGACGTCCCGGCGCGACCTCGCCTCGACGCTGCGCAACGCCCTCGGCAGCGCCGGCGACGACCAGCCGCTGCGCCCGAAGAAGGACCGCTCGCCCGCCGCCGACGACACAGAGCTCAACCGGCTCCGCGCCGCGATGCGCGCGCACCCGTGCCACGGCTGCAACGAGCGCGAGGACCACGCCCGCTGGGCCGAGCGCTGGCACCGGCTCTCAAGGGAGACCGACCAGCTGACCCGGCGGATCGAGGGCCGGACGAACACCATCGCCCGCGTCTTCGACCGGGTCTGCGACCTGCTCTCGGAGAAGGGCTACCTCGCCGGCGACACGGTGACGGCGGACGGCGAGCGGCTGCGCCGGATCTACGCCGAGTCCGACCTGCTCGTCTCGGAGTGCATCCGGGAGGGGGTCTGGACCGGGCTCGACGCCCCCGGGCTGGCCGCCTGCGTGAGCGCGGTCGTCTACGAGGCCCGCCGGGACGACGGCGTCGCGCCGAGGATGCCCTCGCCGGCCGTCCGGGAAGCGCTCACCGAGACGATCCGGATCTGGTCCGCGCTCGACGACCACGAGCGTGCGCACAAGCTCGACCCGACGCCGGAGCCCGACCTCGGCATCGTCTGGGCCGTGCACCGGTGGGCGAGCGGGCACCGGCTCGAGGCGGTCCTCAAGGACGCCGACCTCACGGCAGGCGACTTCGTCCGGTGGTGCAAGCAGGTCGTCGACCTGCTCGGCCAGGTCGAGCAGGGCGCGGCGGCGGCCGTCGCGCTCGGCGACTTCACCGCCGAGAAGCTGCGGAGCACGGCGCGGGACGCCGTCGAGGGCGTCCGGCGCGGGGTCGTCGCGTACTCGTCGGTGGTCTGACCCGGCCCGCGGCGACCGGGCTCAGAGCGACAGCGCGGTGACCAGCCGGGTGATGCTCGACCCGATGCCCCAGCGGTCGGCGAGCGCGACGACGGCCTCGTGGTCGACGGGGGTGCGCGGGACGGTGTCGTCGACGACCGGCAGGTCGGCGTCCCGGACGACCTGGACGACGCGCGGCGCGGCGGCCACGTAGTCCTTCGCCGCGAGCAGCTTCTTCGTCGCGCCGGGGGCGAGCTTCGGGTCACCGGCCTCCGCGGCGGCCATGAGCGCGTCGAGCGAGCCGTAGCGGGCGAGCATCGCGGCGGCGGTCTTCTCGCCGATGCCCGCGACGCCGGGCAGGCCGTCGCTCGGGTCGCCGCGCAGGACCGCGAGGTCGGCGTACCCGTCGCCGCCGGAGACGCCGTACTTCGCCTCGAGCCACTTCTCGTCGACGACCTCGAGGTTGCGGACACCGCGGCCGACGTAGAGCACCCGGACCTCCCGGGCGTCGTCCACGAGCTGGAAGAGGTCCCGGTCGCCGGTGACGACCTCGACCGGGCCGGCCCCGGCGTCCGCCGCACGGGTCGCGAGGGTGCCGATGACGTCGTCCGCCTCGAGCCCGGCGCCGCCGACGCGGGGGATGCCGAAGGCGGCGAGGACGTCGACGATGACGGGCACCTGGGGGAGCAGCCCCGGCGGGGTCTCCTCGATGTTCTTCGCGGGGTTGGCCACCCGGTGCGCCTTGTACGACGGGATCGCCTCGACCCGGAACGCCGGGCGCCAGTCGTCGTCCCAGCAGGCGACGAGCCGGTCCGGGCGGCGCTGGGTCACGAGCGTCGAGACCATGTCGAGGAACCCGCGGACGGCGTTGACCGGCGTCCCGTCCGGGGCCTTCATGCTGTCGGGCACGCCGAAGAAGGCACGGAAGTACAGGGACGCGGAGTCGACGAGCATGAGACCGGGCACGGGGCGATCCTGCCACCCGGCACCGACGACCCGCGGGCACCGCGCGGTCCGGCGGCCGGGTGCCGGTTCTGCCGACGGCCGGTGAAACGACAAGGACCCCGGTGACGCGCCGTCGGGACCTGTAGCCTTCGCCGGATGGAGGAGACAGACCTGCAGATCCTGCATCTGCTCGCGCGTGACGGGCGGATGAGCTTCACCGACCTGGGCAAGGCGACCGGCTTGTCGACCTCCGCCGTCCACCAGCGGGTGCGCCGGCTCGAGCAGCGCGGCGTCATCACCGGGTACGCGGCGGTCATCGACGCCGAGCTGCTCGGCCTGCCGCTCACGGCGTTCGTCTCGGTGACCCCGCTCGACCCGGCCGCGCCGGACGACGTCCCCGAGCACCTCGCGCCCCTGCCCGAGATCGAGGCCTGCCACTCGGTCGCCGGGGAGGAGAACTACATCCTCAAGGTCCGCGTCGCCACCCCCGGCGAGCTCGAGTCGCTGCTCGCCCGGATCCGCGCCGCGGCCAACGTCTCGACGCGCACGACCGTCGTCCTGTCGACGCCGTACGAGGCCCGGCCCTTCCCGGCCTGAGGCCGCCGCCGGACGTCACAGCGTCACGACGTCACGACGGCACCCCGGTCCGGCCCGCCAGCGCAGAGCGCAGCCGGTCGGCGACCTCCTCGTCGGTGACGGGCCGCAGCGGCAGGGCCAGCGTCGCCACCCGGTCGCCGGCCCGGGCGACCGCCCACCGCGCCGGGGCGTCGCCGTCCACGTACGCGTCCGCGCCGGCTCCGCCGAGCGGACGCCGCAGGGGCCTCGAGACGAGCAGCCGCCACGCGACCTCGCCGAGCGGTCCCTCCACGACCACCGTCCGGACGTCGTCCGCACCCGGCCGCGACGGGGCCGCCGTGTCGGGAGACGCGAGCACCTCGACGGCGAGCACCCGCCGGCTCCAGCGCCGGACCGTCAGGCGCACCCGGTCAGCGGGCGCCACACCGGCCCGGGCCCCTGGCAGCAGCGCCCATGCCCGCGTCCGGTCGGTCGTGCCGTCGTCGACGGCGAGGTGGTACATCTGCGGCGGCCCCTCGCGGCCCCGGTCGGCGGACTGCCGTCGGGCCACCGAGATCCAGAGCACCTCACCGACGACCACTCGCGGGCCGGCGAGGTCGAGGACAGCGGTGCCCAGCAGCCAGATGCTGCTCCCGACGAGTCCGAGGGCCCCCAGGGCAGCGACGTCGGAGAGCGCGAGGTAGCGCACCCGGTCGGCGGGGCCGGCGAACGCGGGCAGCTCGGCGGCCGCCGACAGCAGCACCGCGGCCCCGGGCACCTGGAAGAGCGCGCGGACGACGCGGGTCGGCGTCCCGGTCCCGAACAAGGACCCGCGCGGGTAGCGGACGCGGACGACGCGCCAGGTGCCGCCGTAGGCCGACCAGACGCGACGTCGGTCCGCGAGCCCGAAGTCGAGCACCGACCGCACCACGGTCGTCACCCCCAGGGCGTCGCCGTACGCGAGGTACCGGTCCCAGACGGCGACCGCTGCCGGCGGCTGCGCGGCGAAGGCGGAGTCCCCGCGGAGGAACGCCGCCAGCCCGAGCCAGGCACCCGCCTGCGCCCGGCCCGCCTCGGTCAACGTCTCGCCGCGCAGCAGCCGGCCTGCGGCGCCCGCCGCAGCCCCCCAGGCCAGGACGGTGACGACCGCCGCGGCGCCCAGCGCGTCGCCGACGGTGCCGGACTGCGCGCCGGCGGCCGCACCGAGCGAGAGCGCCGCCGGGCCGGCCGCGGCGACGACTCCGACCTGCCGCGAGACCGGCACCCGGGGCCGGGTCAGACCGGCGGACCGGGCTGCCGCGCGCACGTGCGCGGCGAAGGCCCGCCACCAGCCGGCGACGTCCTCCCCGCCGCGGGCCCGCAGCGCCGCGACGGGCGCGACACCACCGCGGACCACGGCACCGACCCGGCCGAGCACCTGCTCCTCGAAGGGGAGCAGGTGGTCGCCGGCCGCCACCCGGTGCCCGGTCAGGTGCACCGTCGTGCTGCGCGGGTCGCGGTCCGCCTGTCGCAGGTCGACATGCCCCCGGGCGGCGAGGTCGACGAGCGTCGACTCCACGGCGTCCTCACCGACGACGAGGTCCTGCGTGAGGTAGGCGACCACGCCGGGCGGCAGGCCGGCCGGCGGCAGGTCGGCCGTGGGCGGACCCGCGACCGGCGCACGGTGCCGGGTGCCCAGCGCGAGCGCCACGACGCCGACCGCCCACAGGGCCGACAGTGCGAGGGCCGCGGCCCAGACGGCGGTGCCGACGAAGCCCGGGACCACAGGGTTCAGAACCGGACCGCGACGGCGCCGCGGTCGTCGTCCCCGGCGCGGAAGTACTCGGCGGCGGCGAACCCGGTGACCCCGGCGACGAGCGAGGTCGGGAACGACTGCACCGCCGTGTTGAGCCCCTGCACGGAGCCGTTGAGGAACTGCCGGGCGTAGGCGATCTTGTCCTCGGTCTCGGCGAGCTCGCTCTGCAGTGCGAGGAAGGTGGCGCTGGCCCGCAGCTCGGGGTACGCCTCACCGATCGCGAGCAACCGGGACAGCGCCCCGCCGAGAGCGGCCTCCGCCTGCGCCTGCTGCTCGCGCGGGCCGCCGAGCGCCGCGACCGCGGAGCCGCGGGCAGCGGTCACGGCCTCGAACGTGCCGCGCTCGTGGACGGCGTAGCCCTTGACGGTCTCCACGAGGTTCGGGACGAGGTCGTGCCGGCGCTTGAGCTGGACGTCGACCTGCGCGCCGGACGCCTCCACCTGCTGGCGCCGGGCGACGAGCCGGTTGAAGGTGACGACGCCCCAGAGCAGGACGCCGACGACGAGCAGGACGAGTGCGGTCGGCACGAGGACGAGCAGGGTGGTCGACATGTCAGCTCCCGGGACGCGGTGGTCGGCGCCAGTCGACCGCAGCACGGTCACCGGGCGGTCACCGCGCGGTCACCGCGCCGGCTGTCGCGGCAGACTGTCGGGATGGACGCCTACCGCACCCCCGACGCGCGTTTCGCCGACCTGCCCGGCTTCGGCCACGAGCCGCGGTACGCGGAGGTCGCCGCGCCGGGGGGCGGGTCGTTGCGGATGGCCTGGTACGAGACCGGTCCGGCCGACGGGCCGGTCGCGCTGCTGCTCCACGGCGAACCCACCTGGTCGTTCCTCTACCGCGACGTCATGGCGGTGCTCGCGGTGCGCGGGGTCCGGGCGGTCGCCGTCGACCTCGTCGGGTTCGGCCGGTCCGACAAGCCGCTCGCGGCGGCCGACCACAGCTTCGCCCGGCACGTCGAGTGGGTCCGCGAGCTGTGCTTCGACCGGATCGGCCTGGACGACGTGACGCTCGTCGGGCAGGACTGGGGCGGGCTCATCGGGCTGCGGCTCGTCGCCGAGCACCCGGAGCGGTTCGCCCGGGTCGTCGCCGCGAACACCGGGCTGCCGACGGGGGACCACGACATGCCGCCGGTCTGGTGGCGCTTCCGGCAGGCGGTCGAGGCGGCGCCGGTCCTCGACGTCGGCCGGCTCGTCGCGGCCGGGTGCGTCCGCGGCCTCGCCGACGCCGCCCGGGCCGCGTACGACGCCCCGTTCCCGGACGAGGCCTCGAAGGTCGGCCCGCGCGTCATGCCGACGCTCGTGCCGACCCGCCCGGACGACCCGGCGACCGAGGCGAACCGGGCCGCGTGGCAGGTGCTGCGCCGCTGGGACAAGCCGTTCCTCGTCGCGTTCAGCGACGGCGACCCGATCACCGGGGCGATGGCCCCGGTGCTGCGCGCCGCGGTGCCCGGCACCGCCGGGCTCCAGCACCCGACGATCGCCGGTGCCGGGCACTTCCTCCAGGAGGACGCCGGCGAGGAGCTGGGCCTCGTCGTCGCCGAGCTCATGGGGCGCTGACCGCGGGGGCAGGGAACCAGTCGGCGCCGCCCGTCGTCGGCCCCCGTATGAGTCCCGACGCGCTCGAGGCAGCCGTCGTCCCGGTCCTGGACCGGCACGCCGGTCGGCACACCGCGCTGGTGGCGGCCGTCGGTGCCGGCGGGGCGACGTGCGTGCTCGGCCGCGGCCGCGACGAGCGTGCCGGGGTGCCGGACGGCGCGACGGTCCTCGAGATCGGCTCGGTGACGAAGGTGTTCACCGCGACGCTGCTCATGCTCATGGCGGACGCCGGCGAGGTGGCGCTCGACGAACCCGTCCAGGACCTGCTGCCGGACGGCGTCCGGATGCCGGTCCGCGGACGGCCGATCACCCTGCTGGACCTCGTGACGCACCGCAGCGGCCTGCCCCGGCTGCCCGCGCGGTGGCTGCTGCGCGCCCGCGGGCACGGCGACAACCCGTACGCCGTGCTCGGGCTCGACGACGTGTGGCACGCGGCCGTGACGACACGGCGCAGGGCACCGGGCGGCGCACCCCGCTACTCCAACCTCGGCGTCGGCCTGCTCGGGCACGCGCTCGCGCACCGGGCAGGCACGCCCTGGGAGACCCCTGTGGTGCAACGGGTCTGCCTGCCGCTCGGGCTCGCCGACACCTACCCCGGAGAGCGGCCCGAGGACACCTCCCGCACCGCCGCCGGGCACGACGCCCGGGGACGTGCCGTCCCGCACTGGGACTTCCCGGTGCTCGCCGCGGCGGGAGCGCTGCGCTCGACCGCGGTCGACCTGCTCGCCTTCCTGCGGGCCCAGGACGGCGACGGCGGCACGGCGCTGCAGCGCGCCGTCCGGGCGACGCACGAGCCGTACGCGAGCCGGCTGGCGCTCGAGCAGTGCGCCGGGTGGATGGCGCTGCGCCGCGGTCCCGGGACGACCGAGCGGGTGCTGTGGCACAACGGCGGCACCGGGGGCTTCCGCTCCTTCGTGGCGTGCGTGCCCGGACGTGACGTGCAGGTCGTCGTGCTCGCCGCCGACGCGCGCGACGTCGACCGGCTGGGCCAGGACCTGCTCGCCGCGGTCATGTCGTGACGGCCGCGGCCGGACCGGTCGGGACGCTCGGCCGGCCCTCGGCGTAGTCCCACACCGCGCCGTCGAGCAGCTCGCGGACGGCGTCGAGGTGCCCTGCGTGGGTGCTCGTCTCGACGAGCACGTGGACGAGCACCTCCGCGAGGGTCGTCAGCCGCCACCCGCCCCAGGCGCCCTCCGGCCACCAGGCGGGCGGCGTCACGGCGGGCAGCCCCTCGACCGAGGCGGTCGCCGCCGCGACGTCCCTGCGGTAGGTCGTGAGGACGTCGTCGGCAGGGCGGTGGTCGGGGACGGCGAACTCGTCGTGGTCGTCGTCGGCCGTGGCGTCGCCGTGGGTGCCGTGCACGACCTCGGAGAACCAGAACGTCGTCATCGACGTGAGGTGCTGCAGCATCCCGAGGCAGCTCCACCCCGACGGCAGCACCGGCCGGCGCAGCGCCTCGTCGTCCAGGCCGTCGAGGATCCCCGCGACGCGGGCCTGCTGCGCGCGCAGCGTCGAGAGCAGGGCAGCGGTGTCGGTCTCGGTGTGGATGTCGGTGCCAGTGTCGGTCGCGGTGCTGGTGGACATGTCGGCTCCTCGGACGGTCGCTCCGGCGGGCCGGCCGGCCCACCGAGCACGTGTCGGAGCCGCCCGGCCCGGATCGACGTCGGCTACGCCGCGGCGACCGGGATCCGTTCCACCGCCCGCACGGTGCGGCTCCACGGCCGGACCGTCATCCGGATGTGGTCACCGCTGTGGCACCGGTCCCGCAGGTCGGCGGGCAGCGACCAGGCCGTCGTCCGGTCGCTCGACCCGTCGTCGACGGCCAGGTGGTAGGTCTCGACCCACGCCGAGTCCTCGCCGCGCCCCACGTGGTGCTCCTCGAGCCACAGCACCTCGCCGACGACCTCACGCTCGGCACCGATCTCGAGCACCGTCGCGGCGATGCGCAGCAGCACCCGGACACCGACCGCGAGCAGGACGACGACCCCGGCCAGGCGCAGGGCCGGGAGCAGGGCGCCGTCCGGGGACCAGCCCGCCGCGGCGGGGACCCAGAAGAGGGTGAAGGTGCAGGCGGCCACCACGCCGACGAGCCACAGCCCGTAGAGCGTCGTCCCGCCGGCGGACCGCCCGGCGAGGAAGCCCCGCGGGTAGCGGACCTCCACCTGCCGCCACGTGCCGCCGAACGACGACCAGACGACGCCCCGGTCCCCGCGGCCGAACCGGACGAGACGGTCGAGTCCGCGGGTCAGGCCGAGCGCCCGGGCGTGGGCGAGCCGCCGCCCCTGCACGGCGACGTCGGCCGGCGCCGCGGCCCGCAGGAGCTCGTCCCGGCCGAGGTGGGTCCCGTGCCCGAGCCAGGCGGACGCCGCCCGCCGTCCGGAGCGCGTGAGCCGCTCCCCGTCGAAGCGTCCCCAGACCGGGCCGAGCAGCACCACCAGGGTCACCGCCGCGACGGCGAACAGGATGTTCCCCGGCTCCGTCGTGTCCTCCGCCCTGGCGACGGCCAGGGCACCGACCGCCAGCGCAGGCACGAGGGCCGCCGCGACGAGGACGCACCGCAGCACCCACCCGGCGCGCGCGCAGGTGAGCCGGCGGGCGCGGGTCGCCTCGACGACGGCCTCGCGCACGTCGTCCTCCTCGGGCGCCCCGGCCCGGGCGGCGAGCGCGGGCAGCGGGACGGGACCGCCACGACCCAGGCTCCGGACCCGGGCCAGGACGAGCGACTCCAGACGGTCGAGCCCGTCGACGGGTCTGCCCGGCCGGACCGTCGCCGGACCGCCGGCCGGGGCGTCGACGACGAGGACCCCGCGCCCGGCGAGGTCCACGAGCGTGGCCGCGGCCGCCGCCTCCGTGCCCGGCCCGCCGACGAGGAACGCGACCACGCCGGGCGGGAGGTCGTCGGGCGGTTCGGGCGAGGCCGGTCCGGGGGCCGGGCGGCCGAACCGGGTGAGGACGTGGGCGGCGGCGGTGACGACGCCCCAGCCGAGGAGGGCGGCGACAACCAGGACGAGATCGTGCGACACGGGCGAACTCCACAGGGCGGTGCGGATCGGTCACCGCTGCGATGATCACACGGGCGCGTCGGTTCCCTCCACGTCTTCGGTGATTCCGCGGCCGCGGCGCTGCGCCCCCCTGGACTCGTCGGCGGATCCGGTTCGGGGACCATGTCGAGGACGGCGCGACCGCTCCGACGAGTCACCGACAGCAGCCGACGCCCAGGGAGAGCCCGTGAAGTACGTCATCCTCATCCACTCCAACCCCGAGCCGTGGGGGCACCCGACCGAGCACTACACCGCCGAGGGCCGGGCCCAGTCGCCCGAGGACCGCGAGAAGGCCGACCGCGCGTTCGACGCGCTCATGGAGGGCCTCGTCGCCTCCGGCGAGTTCGTCACCGCCGAGGCGCTCGCCGACCCGGCGTCGGCGACCCTCTACCGGTGGGCGCCCGACGGGCACGTCGCGACCGACGGGCCGTACGCGGAGACCAAGGAGCACCTCGCCGGCTTCTTCCTCGTCGACGTCGCGAGCCCGGAGCGCGCGCAGGAGATCGCGGCGCAGTTCGTCGGCCCGGGCAGCGCCGTCGAGCTGCGGCCGGCGATGTGGGGCGGTGGCCCGGACGAGTGAGCGGACCCCGCCGGTGACCGGGCCCGGCCTCCCGCGGCGCCCGCTCGAGGACGTGCTGCGGGAGGCGGCACCCGACGTCCTCGCGGTGCTCGTGCGCCGGTGCGGCGACCTCGACACCGCGGAGGACGCCGTCCAGGAGGCGATGCTCGCGGCGACGACGCAGTGGCCGCGGGACGGGCTGCCCGACAACCCGACCGGCTGGCTCGTCCGGGTGGCGGACCGCCGGCTCGTCGACCGGTACCGCAGCGAGAGCGCCCGGGCCCGGCGCGAGCGGGCCGCCGTCCTGCGGGAGCCCGCGGACCGGCTGCACGCGCCGGCCGCGGACGCCGGCGTGGACACCGACCCGGCCACCGCCGGCGAGGCGCCCGTCGACGACCAGGTGCACCTGTTCGCGCTCTGCTGCCACCCGGCCCTGAGCCGGCCCTCGCAGGTGGCGCTCACGCTGCGCTCGCTCGCCGGCCTCACGACCCAGCAGATCGCACGCGGCTTCCTGGTGCCGGAACCGACCATGGCGCAACGGATCAGCCGGGCGAAGGCGCGGCTGCGCGAGTCCGGCGCCCGGTTCGGCACGCTCACCGCGGCCGAGCTCGCCGAGCGGATGTCGGCGGTGCTCCAGGTGCTGTACCTGGTCTTCACCGAGGGCCACACGGCCACGTCCGGGGCAGGGCTGTACGACGTGTCGCTGACGGCCGAGGCGATCCGGCTCACCCGGCGGCTCGCGACGCTGCTGCCCGGGGACGACGAGTGCGCGGGGCTGCTCGCGCTCATGCTGCTCACCGACGCCCGCCGGGCGGCGCGGACGGCGCCCGACGGTGCGCTCGTGCCCCTCGCCGAGCAGGACCGCTCGCTGTGGGACCGGGCCGCGGTGGCCGAGGCGGTCGCCGTCCTCGAGCGGGTGCTGCCGCGCGGCCACGTCGGGCCGTACCAGCTCCAGGCCGCCATCGCCGCGGTGCACGCGGAGGCAGAGCGGTGGGAGGACACCGACTGGCCGCAGATCAGCGTGCTCTACCGGATGCTCGACAGGATCGCGCCCGGGCCGGCCGTCACCCTCAACCTCGCCGTGTCGGTGGCGATGGAGCACGGTCCGGACGCCGCCCTGCGGCTGCTCGACCCGCTCCTCGACGACCCGGCGCTGCGCCGCCAGCACCGGCTGCACGCCGTCCGCGCGCACCTGCTCGACCGCCTCGGGCGCACCGACGAGGCGCGGGAGGCGTACGCGACGGCGGCGCGGCTCACGACGAGCATCACCGAGCAGCGCTACCTCAACGCGAAGGCCGGGCGACTGCCGCGGGATCGAGGGGAGGAACCCGGTACGGCACCTCGTCGTCACAGCGGCGTGCAGGACGACCAGGAGTCGAGGACGTGGGGCTGAGCGGGTCCCAGGAGCGGGAGCTGCGCGGCCTTCGAGCAGCGGGCAGCCGACCGCAGCCCGGCCAGGAGTAGCCCGTCAGGCCTGCGCGCGCGCCGCCGCCCGGCTCGACGCGGCGTGCTCGGTCGCCGCGAGGTGCGCGAGCTCGACGTCCGAGTTCTCCCGCCACCACGCCTGGCCCTCCTCGGGGAGGGTGTCGATCGGGTCGTAGTACGGGTAGGTCCGGGTCAGCGCCTCGGGGTCGGACGACTCGATGGACGTCCGGTAGTTCTTCGTCCAGCGGCTGATCCCGCGGACCGCGTCGTACTCGGCGTTCTGGTGCACCCAGCGCTTGCCGACGAAGGGGACGTCGCACACGATGCGCGGCGTCGCGAAGCCCGGCAGGTAGCCCATGATCCCGTGCTGGAGCTCCTGGGCGGCCGGCAGGCTGACCCGCCAGTGCTCGCTGAACGGGATCATGTCGCACATGTAGAAGTAGTACGGCGTGATCATCGCGCCGTCCTGCAGCCGGAAGCACAGGTCGAGCAGGTCGTCGACCTCCGCGTTGACGCCCCGCATGAGGACGCCCTGGTTGCGCACGTCGCGGACGCCGGCCTCGAGCATCGCCATCGTCGCCTCGGCGACGAGCGGGGTCACCGACTGGGCGGCGTTGACGTGGGTGTGGATCGCGAGGCTCACGCCGCGCTCGCGCGCCGTGCGGGCGACACGGGCGACGCCCTCGACGACGTCCGGCTGCAGCCAGTGCTGCGGCAGGCCCATGAGCGCCTTCGTCGCGAGCCGGATGTCCCGGATGTTCTCGATCTCGAGCAGCCGCACGATGAACGCCTCGAGGTTCTTCCACGGCATGTTCGCGACGTCGCCGCCGGAGACGACGACGTCACGGACCTCGGGGGAGCGGCGCAGGTACTCGACCATCCGGTCGGTGCGGTCGACCGGCTTGAGGTCGAACTTCAGCTTCTGGACGACGGGCGTCGAGTTCCCGACGAGGTCCATCCGGGTGCAGTGACCGCAGTACTGCGGGCACGTCGGGAGCAGCTCCGCGAGCACCTTCGTCGGGTACCGGTGCGTGAGCCCTTCGGCGACCCACATGTCGTGCTCGTGGAGGCTGTCGCGGGTCGCGAACGGGTGGCTCGGCCACTCGGTGAGGCGGTCGGAGAAGACCGGCAGCATGTAGCGGCGCACCGGGTCGGCGTAGAACGCCGCGGTGAACGCCGGGCCGCCGGCCGGCGCGACGCCGTCCGTCGCCGGGACCATCGTGTTGAGCATCTGCGGCGGGACGAGCATCGACATCGTCGCCCGCTCGGCCTGGTCGCGCTCGAGGTCGGCGTAGAAGGACTCGTCGAGCAGGTCACCCATGAGCGCCTTGAGCTGGGCCGTCGTCTTGACGCAGTGCGCGCGCTGCCACTGGGCGCTGCGCCACTGCTCCTCGGTGACGTCCTTCCAACCGGGCAGGCGCGTCCAGTCCGGTTCGACGAGCTCGACCCGGCGGTAGCGGTACGGCTGGCCGTGGGACGGCAGGAGGCCGGCGTCCGGCGAGGCGGCGGGCACCGGCGGGCTCGTCACGATGTCGGTCATTGGAGCAATGTACGGGAGATCCTGCGGTGATGTCAGCCTCCGACGGGACGATTTTCTGCACTACCCTGGGCTCATGACAGAGGTTGTCGAGACCCGCACCACCGTTCCGACCTCGCCCGTGGGCCTGCACCGGGTGCTCGAGCCGCACGGCGTCCTGCCGCAGGCGGCCTGGCGGCTCGACGCCGACCCGCAGATCCGCGCGGACGAGGTCCGGGTCCGCGTCGAGCGGCTCAACCTCGACGCCGCGAGCTTCCGGCAGCTGTCCGACAAGAACAACGGGGACGGCGACGCCGTCCGGGCCGAGGTGCTCGCCATCGTCGGCAGCCGCGGCAAGATGCACAACCCGGTGACCGGCTCGGGCGGGATGCTCGTCGGCACCGTCGAGGAGGCCGGCCCGGACAGCACCCTCGGTCTGTCCCCGGGGGACCGGATCGCGACCCTCGTCTCGCTCACCCTGACCCCGCTGCGGATCACCGACGGCCTCGCCCGCTGGGACGGCCGCAGCGAGCAGGTCCCGTGCGACGGGCACGCCGTGCTCTTCGGCCGCTCGATCGCCGCGCACCTGCCCGACGACCTGCCCGCCGAGCTCGCCCTGGCCGTCATGGACGTCTGCGGCGCCCCCGCCCTGACCCACCGCGTCGTCGCGAAGTACGTCGCCCAGGGCCGTCCGCCCGTGGTCGCCGTCATCGGCGGCGCCGGCAAGAGCGGTTCGCTCGCCCTGGCCGCCGCGCGCCGGGCCGGCGCCTCCCGGCTCATCGGCGTCGTCCCCGTGACGCACGAGAAGACGGCCCTCGAGGCGACCGGCCTCGCCGACGTCGTCGTCCTCGCCGACGCCCGGGACCCGGTGGCGATCTCCGAGGCCGTCGCCGCCGCGGGCGGCCCCGCGGACGTCACCGTCGTCTGCGTGGACGTCCCCGGCTGCGAGCACGGCGCGATCCTGTCGACCGGGAACCTCGGCACCGTCGTGTTCTTCTCCATGGCGACGTCGTTCGCGACCGCGGCGCTCGGGGCCGAGGGCCTCGCCGCCGACGTCACCCTCATGATCGGCAACGGCTATGCCGCCGGGCACGCCGACTTCGCCCTCGACGTGCTCCGGAACTCACCCGGTGCACGGACGCTCTTCGAGAACAAGCTCTCCAGCCACACGGGCGCGGTGCACCCGCCGCGCTGACGGCGTCCGGCCGGGCGGGCGAATGCCGCCGCCCGGGCCGGACACGCACCTAGAGTGCCGCTGTGAGCGACCTCGGCGGCCGGAACTGGACACCCCTGCTCGTGCCGGTGGGCGCCGCGGTCCTCCTCACCGCCGCGTGGTTCGCCGTCACGAGCGGCCCCCGGCCGCAGGGACCGCCCGGGACCCCCGAGGGCGCCGTGCAGAGCTGCCAGGAGGCCGTGCGGCAGCGGCTCGCGAACCCGGGGACCGCGACGTTCTCGACCGTCAGGTGGGACCGGGGGGCGACGGTCTGGCTCGTCAGCGGCGGCCTCTCGGCGGAGGCTGCCGACGGCTCGCTGGTCGAGGGCCGGTTCGACTGCGAGGCCATCGAGACGAGCGGCGAGGTCGTCACGCTCGTCCTGCCCTCGGGGCTGTAGCGCCGTCGTTCCCGAGCGTTCCGTCCCGACCGTGGTCCGCCGTTCGGTCTAGCCCGCCGTCACCGGCTCCGGCGGTGTCCACACCGCGTGCCGGGCGGCGATCCGCAGCAGGTCCCGCGCCGGGCCGGTCGGGCGCTGGCCGCGCGGCCAGACCGCGCGCAGCCGGCGGGAGAGGTCGAGCCCCGGCACCGGCACGTGGACGAGGCGGCCGGCCGCGACGTCGTCCTCGACCGCGAAGGTGCTGAGCACGGCGGGCCCGGCGCCGGCCTCGACGGCCGAGCGGACCGCGCTGGCGGTCGACAGCTCGAGCAGCGGGGTCGCCGCCCCCGGCCCGGCGGGCAGCAGGGCGGCGAGCGCGGCCTCGAGGGCGAGCCGGGTCCCGGACCCGGGTTCGCGGGTGACGAGCCGGGTCGCGGCGAGCTCCTCGGGGTCGAGCGGACGGCGCCGGCGGGCCCACGGGTGGGCCGGGTTGACCACGACGGCGAGCTCGTCGCGGGCCACCACCTCGCCGTCGAGGTCGGCCGACACCGCCGGCCCCTCGACGAACCCGAGGTCGACGCCGTGGTCGAGCAGGGCCCGCCCGACCTCGGTGGAGTTCATCGCCGACAGGCTCACGGCGACGTCGGGCCGGTCGGTCGCGAGCCGCACGAGCCAGCGGGGGAGCAGGTGCTCGGCGACCGTGAGGCTCGCCGCGACCCGCAGCCGCGCGTCCGCGTCGGCCCGCAGGGACGCGATCCCGGCCTCGAGCACCTCGGCCGCCGCGAGCACGCCCCGCGCCCAGTCCGCGAGCAGCGCACCGGCCGGCGTCAGGGTGGACCCGCGCGCCCCGCGGTCGACGACCGCGAACCCGACGAGCCGCTCGATCGAGCGGATCCGGGCACTGACCGCCGGCTGGCTGATCCCGTGCTCGGCCGCGGCCCGGCCGAGACTGCCGGTGCCGGCGACCCGCAGGAGCAGCTGGAGGGCGTCGAGGTCAGGGACCCGGTTCAGAGTCATGCATCCAGTCTATGGCTAGCCATAAGCCCAGCTGATGTCTCCATCACAACGAGCCGTCTACCGTGTCGTCGCAGGTCAGCCGCACCGTGAGGGCATGCTGCAGGCCGCTCCCGCACCGGTGCACCGCCGGGCCGCGCCGCTCGTACCGGGGCTCGCGGTCCTCGTCGGCCTCGCCGCGATCGCCCTGGCCGCCTCGGCGCTGCTGCCCGGCGTCGTCGCCGCGAGCGTGGCCGTCGCGCTCGGCGCGCTGCTCGGGTCGTCCGGACTGCACCACGCCGCGCTCCGCCCCGGCACCCGGGCCGCCGGTCACCACCTGCTGCGCGGCGCCGTCGTGCTGCTGGGGCTCGAGGTGGCGGTCCCGGACGTCGTGCGGCTGGGCGGGCCCGGGCTGGCCGCGGTGGCGGTCACCGTGGCCGTCACCTTCACGGGCACGCGCCTGCTCGGCCGGATCCTCGGCGTCCCCGCGTCACGGGCGCTCCTCGTCGCGACGGGCTTCTCGATCTGCGGCGCGTCGGCGGTCGCCGGTGTGCGGGACGCCGCGGGTGCCGACGACGAGGACGCCGCGGTCGCGATCGGCCTGGTGACGCTCTGCGGGACCGCTGCGATCGTCGTCCTGCCCCTGCTCCGCGGCCCGCTCGGCCTCGACCCGGCTGCTTTCGGTGCCTGGGTCGGCGCGAGCGTGCAGGACGTCGGCCAGACCGTGGCCGCCGCGCAGCAGGTCCCCGGGGCGCTCCAGGCAGCGGTCGTCGTCAAGCTGAGCCGCGTGGTCCTGCTCGCGCCGCTCGTCGCGGCGGTCGCGGTCGCCCGCCGGCGCGCGGAGGCCGCGCACGGAGGCGGCCGGCCGGGGACGGCCCGGGTGACGGGCGTCCCCCGCATGCCGCCGCTCGTCCCCGGCTTCGTCGTCGGCTTCCTCGTCGCGGTGGCCGTCGGCAGCAGCGGCGTGCTCCCGGGCCCGGTGGTCGCGGCGGTCGGCGACGTCCGGCACCTCGTGACGGTCGCCGCGCTCGTCGGGCTGGGCGCCGGCATCGACGTCCGGGCACTGCGCCGGACGGCGGGCCGCGCGGCGGCGCTCGGCCTGCTCAGCTGGGCCCTCGTCGCGACGACGGCGTTGGCGGCGCTCACCGTCGCGGGCCGCGTCCTGCCGGCCTAGGCGGAACGCCACGGGGCGCCCGGCTGCCTAGACTCCCCGCCCGTGAGGACCCTTCTGCGCGGCGGCGTCGTCCGCTCGCCCCACGACCCGGCCGCGACGGCGCTGCTCGTCGACGACGGCACCGTCGCGTTCGTCGGGTCGGACGACGCAGCGCTCGCGCACGCCGGCGGCGCCGACGCGTTCGTCGCGGGCGTCGACGAGGTCGTCGACCTCGAGGGCGCGCTCGTCGCCCCGGCGTTCGTCGACAGCCACGTCCACACCACAGAGACGGGCCTGCTCCTCGACGGGGTCGACCTGCACGACGCGCGCTCGGTGACCGAGATCCTGGCCCGCGTCGAGGCGGCGAGCCGGCGCGGCGGCGGCCGGCCGATCCTCGGGCAGGGCTGGGACGAGCGCAGCCTCGCCGAGGGCAGGCCCCCGACGCGCGCCGAGCTCGACCGGGCCTCGGCCGGGGGAGTGGTCTACCTCGCGCGGGTCGACGTCCACTCCGCCGTCATCTCCAGTGCGCTCGTCGCGGCGTCCGGGGCGGACGCCCACGACGGCTGGTCCGCCGACGGCCGGGTCGAGCGGGACGCCCACCACGCCGCGCGGGACACGACCCGGGCCCTGCCCGCCGGACGCCGCCGCGACCTCCAGCTGCTCGCGCTGCGCTCCGCGGCCGCGCGCGGGATCGCCACGGTCCACGAGGCCGCCGCGCCGCACATCGGGCCCGAGGACGACCTGCGCGCCCTCGTCGCGCTCACCGCCGACCCGGAGCAGCGGCTGCCCGAGGTCGTCGCCTACTGGGGCGAGCTCGTCGCGGACGCCGAGGCTGCGACCGCCCTGCGCGACCGGTTCGGCCCGTGGCTCGCCGGCCTCGCCGGTGACCTCTGCGCCGACGGCTCGGTCGGCTCCCGGACGGCGGCCTACCGGGCCGACTACGCCGACTGCGCGGGGCACCGCGGTCACGGGTACCTGTCGGGCGCCCAGGTCCGCGACCACGTCGTCGCCTGCACCCGGGTCGGGCTGCAGGCGGGCTTCCACGTCATCGGCGACGCGGGCACGGACGCCGTCGTCGAGGGGCTGACCCTCGCCGCCGAGGTGGTCGGCACCCCGGCGCTGCAGGCCGCCCGGCACCGGCTCGAGCACGTGGAGACCGTGGACGCCGCGGCGATCGCCGTGCTCGCCGACCTCGGGGTGACCGCAAGCGTGCAGCCCGCGTTCGACGCCCTCTGGGGCGGCACCGACGGGCTCTACGCCGCCCGGCTCGGCGCCGCCCGGGCCCTGACGATGAACCCGTTCGCCGCGCTCGCCGCCGCCGGCGTCCCGCTCGCCCTCGGCTCGGACTCGCCGGTCACGCCGTTCGACCCGTGGGGCGCCGTCCGGGCCTGCGTGCACCACCACGTCGAGGCGCAGCGGCTGCCCGCCGACGTCGCGTTCGCCGCGCACACGGAGGGGGCGCACCGGGCCGCGCGGCGCGACGGCGAGGGCGTGCTCGTGCCCGGGGCCCCGGCGACCCTGGCGGTGTGGACGGCGTCCGGAGCCGGCGCGGGCGACATGGCCGATCTCGTCGCCGGCGCGCCGTCCCCGGCCTGCGTCCTGACGATGCGAGCCGGCCGCGTCATCCACGACGCCCGCTGAGTGCGGGCCGCCGTCACGCGACGGGGTCGTCGTCCTCGGCGGGGCGCTCGTTGTAGACCCCGGCCTGCTCCTGCGGCGACATCGCGCAGATCGCGTCCATGACGGCGTCGGTGATCTCGCGCCGGGCCTTGCCGGCGCCGCCGGACGCGGCGACCTTCTCGACCCACGGCGTCGGGTCGACGACGGGGGCGAACTGGACCCGGACGGGGCGGATCCGCAGCCGCTTCGAGCCGATCGGCTGGACGTCGTTCGTGCCGGTCACGCAGACGGGCACGATCGGCGCACCCGACTCCAGCGCGAGCCAGCCGACGCCGGTTTTCCCGCGGTAGAGCCGCCCGTCGCGGGAGCGGGTGCCCTCGGGGTAGATCCCGAACGCGTGGCCCTCGCGCAGCACGCCGAGCGCGGTCTCCAGGGAGGCCATCGAGTCCCGTGCGGCGTCCCGGCGCACGGGGACGGCGTCCACGGCGCGGAAGAAGACGGCGTTGAGGCGGCCGAGGAGGGTGCGCCCCTCGAAGTACTCGGCCTTCGCGAGGAAGCGCACGCGGCGCGGCACGCAGAGGGGGATGACGACGCTGTCGACGAACGACAGGTGGTTGCTCGCGACGATCACGGGGCCTTCGCGGGGGATGTTCTCCAGACCGCTGACCTTCGGACGCCAGAACACCCGGAACACGAAGAGGACGACCCAGCGTGCGAGCCGGTACGTCATCGCGCCCCTTCCGTCCGTCGGGCGCGCAGCCGTCGGCCCGCCCGGGATGACGCGTGCGGACGGCGCCATCGCGCCGTCGCCCGCGACGCACCGACCCTATCGGGCGCGTCCGCACGGACCCGTCCGCGCACGCGTGCCGCCGGACATACGGCACAGCCTCCCCGCAGCATCTTTCGCCGGGAGGCATGTTTCGGCGAGAATGTTCACGCCCCGAGGCTCGCAGCCTGAGAACTTACGCAGGAAGGTCCGTCCATGCCGCGCTCGAGCGCCCCGACGACGCTACGGCTCGACCCCGTCGTCGTCCGCAAGGCCCGCTCGCTGGCGCGTCGCGCCGGCGCCCCCGTCGTCAAGCTCGCCCGCACCCACACGACCGTCTCCGTCGAGCGGGCGACACTGCGCCTCGCCGGCCTCGCGGGCGCGGACGTCGAGCGCGTGCCGTGGGTGAACCACCTCGTCGACGCGGTCCGCGCCGGAGCCGGTCTCGAGCACGGCGTCGCGCTGCCGGTCTGGGACGCCCTCCTGCGCGGCGAGGCCGACGACCTGCTCACGCTCGCCCAGAAGGCGGCCGCCGGCTCGGTGTCGTTCCGGGTGCCCGAGGGCCGGGACGCCGTCCGCGCCAGCAAGGCCGCCCGGGCCTCGGTCTCCACCGGCATCCGCCGCGTCGACGCCTCCCGCACGACCCGCGAGCGGCTCGTCAAGCGGCTCGGCGACCCGGCGCAGCGGCCGTGGATCTACCTCATCGTCGCGACCGGCGACATCTACGAGGACATCCCGCAGGCGCAGAACGCGGCCCGCGAGGGCGCCGACGTCATCGCCGTCATCCGCTCGACCGGGCAGAGCCTGCTCGACTACGTCCCCGAGGGCGCGACCCGCGAGGGCTACGCCGGCACCTACGCGACGCAGGAGAACTTCCGGCTCATGCGGGCCGCCCTCGACGACGTCTCGAAGGAGCTCGGGCGGTACGTCCGCCTGACGAACTACGCGTCGGGGCTCTGCATGCCGGAGATCGCGGCCCTCGCCGGCCTCGAGCGGCTCGACATGATGCTCAACGACTCGATGTACGGGATCCTCTTCCGCGACATCAACCCGGTGCGCACCTTCGTCGACCAGCGCTTCAGCCGCCAGGTCCACGCCCGCGCCGGGATCATCATCAACACCGGCGAGGACAACTACCTGACGACCGCGGACGCCGTCGACGCCGCGCACACGGTCACGGTGAGCCAGCTCCTCAACGAGTACTTCGCCAAGGAGGCGGGGCTGCAGGACTGGCAGCTCGGTCTCGGCCACGCCTTCGAGATCAACCCCGACCTCCCCGACTCGTTCCGGCTCGAGCTCGCGCACGCCCTGCTCGCCCGGACCCTCTTCCCGGACGCGCCGCTCAAGTGGATGCCGCCGACGAAGCACATGACGGGCGACGTCTTCCGCGGCTACCTGCTCGACGGCTTCTTCAACCTCGCGGGCGCGATGACCGGCCAGGGCATCCTCCTCGTCGGGATGATGACGGAGGCCGTCGTCACGCCGTGGCTGTCCGACCGCGACCTCGCGCTGCAGAACGTCCGCTACGTGCTCAACGCCGCGAGCGGGCTCACCGAGGACTTCCGGCCGCCGCCCGACGGGTTCATCCAGACCCGGGCCCGGCAGGTGCTCTCCGAGGCCGTCGACCTGCTCGAACGGGTCGTCGACGACACGCTGCTCGAGGCGATCGCCGACGGCACCTTCGGTCTCATGAAGCGCCCGGCGGACGCCGGCAAGGGCCTGGACGGCGTCGTCAGGCGGGCCGGGGGATACCTCAACCCGGCCGTGGACCTCCTCGAGGAAGGGGCGACCCGATGACCGCGAAGAAGGCGGACGTCGTCCGGCCCTACGGCGACACCACCGGCGACGGCATGGTCCAGGTCTCCTTCACCCTGCCCGTGCCGCACTCCAAGCGCGCCGAGGGCGCCGCGGCCCAGCTCGCGGAGAAGATGGGGATCTCGCCCGCGCTCGTCGTCCACAGCAAGCCGATGGGCCCGGACTTCACGTTCTTCGTCGTCTACGGCCCGGTGCACCACCTCGTCGACCTCTCCGCCGTCCACGTCGTCGAGCGGGAGTACCCCCTGCTGTCGGCGAAGGAGGTCAACGCCGCGGTGAAGTCCCGCCTGCGCCGCAAGCTCGTCGTCGTCGGCGCCTGCATCGGCACGGACGCGCACACGGTGGGCATCGACGCGATCCTCAACATCAAGGGGTTCGCGGGGGAGAAGGGCCTGGAGTACTACCGGGAGATCCGGGTCGTGAACCTCGGAGCGCAGGTGCTCGTGCCCGACCTCGTCGAGCGGGCGCGGGCGGAGAAGGCGGACGCCGTCCTCGTCTCGCAGGTCGTCACGCAGAAGGACGCCCACCTGCACAACAGCCGCGAGATGTCCGCGGCGTTCCGCGAGGCCTACCCGGCGGGCAGACGCCCGCTGCTCGTCGTCGGCGGCCCGCGGTTCGCCGAGGGCGCCGCGGCCGACCTCGGCGTCGACCGGGTCTTCGGCAAGGGGACGACGCCCGGCGAGGTCGCGTCGTACCTCGTCCACGCCCTGCTGCCGGCCCCGGCCCCCGCCGCGGCCGCACGCCCGACCGGAAGGAAGTCCGCATGACCACCCCGCCGGACCCGCGCCTCGGGCTCACCGTCGTGCACCGTCGGTACGTGCCGTACGCGCACGCCCACTACGCCGGCAACCTCGTCGACGGCGCCTACTCGCTCGCCGCCTTCGGGGACGTCGCGACCGAGGTCTGCATCCGCACCGACGGCGACGAGGGGCTGTTCGCGTCGTACTCCGACGTCCAGTTCCTCGCCCCGGTCCGGGCCGGGGACGTCCTCGAGATCGAGGCCCGGGTGACCCGGGTCGGACGGCGCAGCCGGGAGATCGCGTTCGAGGCGCGGGTCGTCTGCCGGGGCCGCCCGGACCGCTCGGCCTCGGCCGCCGACGTCCTCGCTCCGCCGCTCGTCGCGACGACGGCGACGGGCACGGTCGTCGTCCCGCCGCCGGACTGAGCACACTCCGGACGTCGACCGGCGGACGATCTGCGGACGGCGGGACCTCGGTCCGCGGTCCCGGCCCGGCCGACGGCGACACGCCGTCCACGGATCGGAACATCATGATCCACGAGGCCGCCGACACAACCCCGGTGACCTGCGACGTTGCGCATCCGTGCAGGTCAGGGGCCGGTTGACAGCCCGGCGCCGGGGACTAGGTTTCTAGGGCAGGCCGTCCCACGACCGACGGCCGTGCACGCCGGTGACGACGAAGGACACGGGCCAGGGGCCAGCCGAGGGGCTCCACGGCCAGGTCCCGCATCCTTCGCGACGGCGGCGCGGCCGCGAGCGGTGGGCAACGGACCGGGCCCGCACCACCCCGTAGACAACGTGGGCACCCTCGCAACCGACGAGGTCGTCCTCGGCCCGAAGGGTGGCGCGGGCCCGGTCCACACTCCGGCCCCCGGGCGTCTAGGCTTCCGGGGTGAGCGAATCCGCCGTCGCCGACCCCGAGGGTCCCGCCCTGGAGTCCGACGGTGCCGCGCCCCGGGTGAGCGTCACGCCACCCGGCGGCGCCGCGGACGAGACCGCCACCAGCGACGCGCCGCCCCTGCTCCTGGCCCGCCTCGCGCTCGCCGTGACCTCCGGCGTCTGCCTGACGCTCGCCTTCCCGCGCTTCGACCTGTGGGCGCTGGCCCCTGTCGGCGTGGCCCTCCTGGCGCTCGCGGCCCGCGGCGTCCGGGCACGGCGCGGCGCCCTCCTCGGCCTCGTCGCCGGCCTGTCGTTCTTCCTGCCGCACCTGCACTGGTCCGGCATCTACGTCGGCGCCCTGCCCTGGACCGCCCTCGCGACCCTCGAGGCGCTCTTCGTCATGCTCATGGGCGCCCTGCTGCCGCTGGCCTGGCGGGCCCCCGGCGGCCGCGCCGGCACCGTCGCCGCGATCGCGGGGCTCTGGGTCGGCCAGGAGGCGCTGCGCGGCCGGGTGCCGTTCGGCGGCTTCCCGTGGGGGCGTCTGGCGTTCTCCCAGGCCGACTCGCCCGCGCTCGGCTGGGCCGCCCTCGGCGGCGCCGTCCTGCTCACCGCCGTCGTCGCCGCGTCCGGCGGTGCGCTCGCCGTCGCGGCCGTCGACCTGGCGGACCGCCGGGCGGCGACCACCGGCGTCGCCCGCCGCGTGCTCCGCGCCGTCCCGGCCCTCGCGGTCGCCCTCGCGCTGCCGCTGCTCGGCCTCGCGGTCCCGACGCCGACGGCGGGGGAGCGCAGCATCGACGTCGCGGCCGTCCAGGGGAACACCCCGACCGAGGGTCTCGACTTCAACGCCGAGCGCCGCGCGGTCCTCGACAACCACGCCGCAGCGACGATCGGCATGGCCGCACGCGCCGGTGCGGGCCGGGTGCCGCGGCCCGACCTCGTGCTGTGGCCGGAGAACGCGAGCGACATCGACCCGCTGCGCAACCCGGACGCCGCCCAGGTCATCCAGCGCGCGGTCGACGCCGTCGGTGTGCCGGTGCTCGTCGGGGCGGTCCTCGAGGAGCCGGTCGACCACCTGTCGAACGTCGGGATCCTGTGGGGCCCGACGGGGACGGCGCAGGCCGGCCCTGGCCAGACGTACGTCAAGCAGCACCCGGCGCCGTTCGGCGAGTACATCCCGTTCCGCTCGTTCTTCCGGAACTTCAGCGACAAGGTCGACCTCGTGCGTCGGGACTTCGTCGCGGGCACCCGGGTCGGCCTCATCCGCACGCCGGCCGCGACGCTCGGGGACGTCATCTGCTTCGAGGTGCTGTACGACGGGCTCGTCCGCGAGCCGGTCCTGCGCGGCGCCGACCTGCTCGTCGTCCAGACGAACAACGCGACGTTCGGCGAGACCGACGAGTCGGTCCAGCAGCTCGCGATGTCCCGGGTGCGGGCCGTCGAGAACGGCCGGTCCGTCGTCCACATCTCGACGGTCGGGGTGAGCGCCCTCATCACCCCGGACGGCCGGATGCTCGTGACGTCCGGGCACTTCACGCAGGAGGTCCTCCACGCCAACCTGCCGTTGCGGACCGACCTCACCCCCGCGACGCGGGCGGGTGTCTGGCCCGAGGTCGCGCTGAGCGCCCTGGGGCTCCTGCTCGTCGCCGGCGCCGCACTCCGTTCCCGGGGCCGTCGGTCCCGGCCCGTCGCCGCCCCCGAGGAGACCCCATGAGCGCGGCCGGCACCGGCAGGGTGCTCGTCGTCGTCCCGACGTACAACGAGAAGGAGAACCTCCCGAGGATCGTCGCCCGGGTCAGGGCGGCGGTCCCCGACGCGCACGTCCTGGTCGCCGACGACTCCAGCCCGGACGGCACCGGCCGGATCGCCGACGACCTCGCCGCCGCGGACGACCACGTCCACGTCCTGCACCGCCCCGGCAAGGCCGGCCTCGGCGCCGCGTACCTCGACGGGTTCGGCTGGGGCGTGCGCAACGGTTTCGACGTCCTCGTCGAGATGGACGCCGACGGCTCGCACCTGCCCGAGCAGCTGCCCGACCTGCTGGCGCGCATCGACGCCGGTGCCGACCTCGTGCTCGGCTCGCGCTACGTGCCCGGCGGCAGCGTCGTCAACTGGCCGCGGCACCGCGAGGTGCTCAGCCGCGGCGGCAACACGTACGTCCGGCTCGCCCTGGGGATCCCGCTGCGGGACGCCACCGGCGGGTACCGCGCGTTCCGGCGCACGGCCCTCGAGGCCCTCGGCCTCGCGGACGTCGCCTCCCAGGGCTACTGCTTCCAGGTCGACCTCGCCTGGCGCGCCGTGCGCGCCGGCCTGCGGGTCGAGGAGGTGCCGATCACGTTCGTCGAGCGGGAGACCGGCACGAGCAAGATGAGCCGCTCGATCGTCGCCGAGGCGCTCTGGCGGACGACGCAGTGGGGCGCCCGGCACCGGCTCGAGCAGCTCGCGGCGGTCGTCCGCCGGCACCCCGCGCGGTCCGACGCCGGGCACCAGGGGAGCGCAGGATGACCGCGGGCCCGGTCCGCGGGGAGCGGCCGGGCGGCCCTGCCCGGCGTCGTCCCGGCGCAGGGCGCTGGCTCCTCGCAGGGGCGCTGCTCCTGCCGGTCGTCGAGATCGCGGCCGCCGTCGCGGTGGCCGGCCGGATCGGTGCGGGCTGGACGGTCGTCGCGCTCGTCGCGCTGAGCGGCCTCGGCGTCGTCGTCCTGGGCCGCGCCGCCCGGGGCGCCGTCGCGGCGCTCGGGCCGGTCCCCGGGGCGCCCCCGGGCGCCGCTGCGACCGGCGCCGTCCCCGGCGCGTCCTCGGCCCGAGGCACGGACCTCGCGCTGGAAGCGACCGGCGGCGTCCTGCTCGCGCTGCCGGGCTTCGTCACCGCCGCGCTCGGTGCGCTCCTCCTGCTGCCCCCGGTGCGGCGGCTGCTGCGGCCGGCGCTCGGGGCCGGCGCGGCGCGCATCGTCCGGTCGGTCGTGCGCCGCGGCCAGGTGCGGGTCGTCAGCGGCGAGACGGTCGACGTGCGCGTCGTCGAGGTCCGGGACATCGAGGTCCGGGACGTCGACCCGGCCGCCCCGTCGACCGGCCCCGTCACCGATGCCGGGCCCGGGCGCCGGCCCGCGCTGCCCGGTGAGGTCGTCGAGCCCGACGAGCGCTGACGGCCGCGCCCGCCGTCCCCGCCCCGGATGCCGAAGACCCCGACACCGTTGAGGTGTCGGGGCCTTCGTGGTGCTGCGTCTGCCCGGTGCGGCTCGTCGGGCCTTCCGCCGGCCGGTGGCGTCAGGCGCTGCGGCGCTGGGTCAGCCGGCCGCTGCGCAGCAGCTCCAGCCGCTCGGCGAGGAGCTCCTCGAGCTCGGCGGTCGTCCGCCGCTCCATGAGCATGTCCCAGTGCGTGCGGGCCGGCTTCACGGGCTTGGCCTGCGGGATCTCGGCGTCCTCGCGGAGCGCCGTCGAACCGCAGCGGCACTCCCACAGGGCCGGGACGTCGGCCTCGACGGACATGGGCACGACCACGGTGTGGCCGTTGGGGCAGGTGTAGCGGATGTCCTGCCGCGCTGCGGGCTGGACTCCGTTGTCGCTCTCGAGGCTCTGGGCTCCCAGTCGGGTGCCGCGCATGCTCCGGTCGCTCATGGTCATCCTCCGGCGCGTCGGGATGGCGGTGCGAACCGCTCACTCAGTGTGGACAACGCGACGCAGGGGCGCGATGTTCCGTCGCCTACCTGGGAGAACCCTGTGAGTTGCGGCGCAGCCGGCCCGCCCGGCGGACGCGGTCGGTGATCGTCGCCCGGACCGGCGGCCCGGGTCAGACGACGGCCGGCACCGTGTTGCCGGCGTCCGTGATGCCCTGCCGGACATCGACCCGGGACAGCAGGACGCCACCGACCACGAAGAACACGACGAGGGCGACGATCGCGAGCCGGTACGAGTCGGTGACCTGCTGGACGACCCCGAAGAGCAGCGTGCCGAACCAGCTCGTCCCGCGCTCGGCCGCCTGGTAGAGGCTGAAGTACTCCGCCTCCCGGCCCCGCGGCACGAGCATCGAGTACAGCGACCGGGACAGCGCCTGGCTGCCGCCGAGGACCAGGCCGATGAGCACGGCGAGCGCGAGGAACAGGCCGAACCGGCGCTCGGGGAGGAAGTAGCCGATCCCGACGACGACGCACCACAGCACGAGGCTGGCGAGGATCGTCCGCCACGAACCGATCCGGGCCGCGACCTTGCCGAACCCGAGCGCGCCGAAGAAGCCGACGAACTGCACGAGCAGGATCGTGATGACGAGCTGCGAGGAGTCGAAGCCGAGCTCCTCCTGGCCGAAGATGCTCGACGCGGTGATGACGGTCTGGATGCCGTCGTTGAAGAACAGGTACGCGACGAGGAACAGCAGCGTGTTCGGGTAGCCGCGCAGGTGCCGCAGCGTCGCCCCGAGCTGCTTGAACGACTGGCCGACGAGGTTGCCCTCGCCGACCGGTTCGAGCGAGGCCGGCGGCCGGTCGCGCAGGCCCCGGTAGGGGATGAACGTGAACGCCGCCCACCAGATGCCGGCCGAGAGCAGGCTGATCCGGACGGCGGTCGTCGTCGACAGCCCGATGCCCTCGGCGAACGTCAGCAGGCCGAGGTTGACGGCGAGGAGCAGACCGCCGCCGAGGTAGCCGAGCGCCCAGCCCCGGCTGGAGACGCCGTCCCGCTCGTCGGGGGTCGCGATCTCGCAGAGGATCGCGTCGTAGACGACGAGGGAGCAGCCCAGGCACAGGCTCGCGACGAGCTGGAGCAGGACGCCGAGCTGCCAGTTGTCGCCCGCGACGAGGAACATCAGCCCGGCGGCGAGCGCCCCGCCCCAGGCGAACCGCGCCATGATCGTGCGCTTGCGGCCCGAGCGGTCCACGACGGCGCCGACGACCGGCAGCACGAGCGCGGAGACGAGGGTCGCGAACGTGACCGTGTAGAGCGCGAGCGACCCGGGGCTCACCGGGATGCCGAGGACGGACAGGTCGGTCGCGCAGCGCGCGTCGCTCGGCAGGTCGGGGCAGGCCGCCTTCTTCGCGACGACGGTGAGGTACGGGCCGAAGAGCACGGTCGCCGTCGTCGTGACGTAGGCGCTGTTCGCCCAGTCGTAGAAGTACCAGGCGCGCTGCTCGCGGCGCCGTTCGTCGGCCGGGACGAGCTCCGGAGCGCTGGGCTGGGTGGACACGGCCTGGGGGTCCCCTCTCGGCGGGGCGGCGGGCGCCGCGGTGCGAATCATGCCGCCTGGCGGGCCGCCGGGGGAGGCAGACGCGGCCGTCGGGACGGTGCGTCGCCGTCATCCTGCAGCGCACCGGGCGTGGCCGGGCTGAGCAGCGCTGCTCACCCCGCACCGGGACCCGGCGGCGCGCCGCCGTCCGGGCTCAGCCCGCGAACTCCCAGTGCCAGGGCTCGGGGCGGGAGCCGCTCGGCTCGGCCCACGCGGGGTGGAACCAGCCGAACTCGGGGGCGTGCCGGAGCATCCACCGGTGGGTCGGCGTCCCGAAGTCCTGGATGCCGCCGCACAGGTCGGTGGCCGTGCCCCAGCCGTGGTTGCTCGTGCCGGGGACGGCGGCCAGGTTCGGCTTGGTCGCGTAGAGCCGGACCTGGGTGGCGTAGTCGCGGTAGGAGTCGGTGACGCAGACCGGCTCGCCGAACTCCTGCGCGTAGGCCTGGCTGAGCCGGTTGAACGCGTAGGCGGCGTCGGCGCGCAGCCGGTGGCCGGACGTCCCCCAGACCGGGCAGAGCGCGGCGGCCGGGATCTCGCCGTTCGCGTAGAGCGAGGTGTCGCCGCCGCGGCAGTCGCCGACCTCGCCGGTCACGGCGTTCGAGCCGCTGCCGCCGCGGCCGCTGCGGGCCCGGGCCAGCGCCCGCGCCGCGGCGAGGTTGTTCGCCCGGGTCTCGGCGTCCGCCGCGGCGTCCTGCACCTGGGCCAGCTCGGTCTCGAGCGCGGTGAGGGTGTCGCGCTGGGCGGTGACGGCGGCGTCGGCGGCGTCCTTCGCGGCCTTCGCCGCGAGCGCGGCGTCCTGGGCCGCGGCCTGGGCCGTCGCGGCGGCCGACGCGACCTCGGCCTGGTGCGCGAGGGCGGCGGTGTAGTCGACGACGGCACGGCCCTTGCTGTTGCCGACCCGCTGCAGGTAGGTCTCGGCCCGGCCGAGGTCGTCCGTCGACCCGCCCTGCAGGATCGTCGCGAGGGCCGGGTTCGAGGCGAGGTCGCCGTCCCCGTACGCCGCCCGCGCCCAGCGCCCGAGGATCGCCTTCTGGGCCGCGAGCTCGAGCTGGGCCTGCAGGAGGAGCTGGTCCTGGCGGTCCGCCTCGAGCTGGGCGGTCCGGGCGGCGACGACCGCACCGCTGTACTGCTCGAGCGCGAGCGACGCCGTGGCGGTCGCGGCGTCGAGCTTCGCCTGCGCGTCGGTCACCGCGCCCTGGCGCCGGTTCACCTCGTCGAGGAGGGCCTGCGCCCGTTCACGCTCGGCCGCGACCTCCTCGGGGGAGGGCTCCGACTCGTCGCCGGCCTCGCCGGCGCTCGCGGTCGGGGACGCCGAGGGCGACCCGGCGGCCGCCGCGCGGTCGAGCCCGGGGGCCGCGGTGGCCGGGGGCACCAGCAGGAGCGCGGCGACGAGCGCCGCCGCCGGGGCCACCGCGAGCGCGGCCCCGAGCACCCGCCGTCCCGCCATGTCCTGCGCCCGCTCCCTGACCCGTCCCGATGCGCGGGTCCGCCCGCGCCGGAGCCGTACCGGTCTCCTACCCAGAAGAACGGCAGCCACCGGCGGATCGCGACCGGTCCGGGGTCACCTCACGCGCCTGAGGGGGTAGTTCCACCCGTTCGGAGCAGCGTCACGGGGCCTCCGCGGGCAGCCGGCGCGGGTCAGGGGTGCGGTGCGCCGGCCGGGACGTGCGTGCCGACCGGCACGGAGTGGCTCTCGGCACGGTGCATGCCGGCGGGCTCGACGTGGACGCTCACCGCGTCGAGGTTCGGCATCGCCGCGTGGACGGCGGCCGCGGCGCGGGTCGCGATGTCGTGCGCCGCGACGACGTCGAGCGTCGGGGCGACGCCGATGACGGCCTCGCCGCGCAGCCGGTGCCCGATCCAGCGCAGCCGGACCTCGTCGACGGACTCGACGCCCTCGACGTCCGCGAGCACCTGCTCCGCCTGCTCGGGCAGCGCCGGGTCGACGCCGTCGAGGAGGCGGCGGCCGACGTCCCGCACGGCACCGACGAGGACGCCGACGATCGCGACCGTGATGAGGAGCCCGACGATCGGGTCGGCGAGCGGGAAGCCGAGCCAGACCCCGAGGCCGCCCGCGACGACACCGAGCGACGTCCAGCCGTCGGTGCGCGCGTGCTGCCCGTCGGCGACGAGCGCCGCGGACCCGATCCGGCGGCCGACCCGGGTGCGGTAGATCGCGACGGCCTCGTTGCCGAGGAAGCCGATGACGCCCGCGCCGAGGACGGCGCCCAGGTGGGTCACGTCCTGCGGGTCGGCGAGCCGGCGGATGCTCTCCCACGCCGCGACGACGGCGGACAGCGCGATCATCACGACGATGAGCAGGCCGGCGAGATCCTCGACCCGGCCGAGACCGAAGGTGTAGCGCCGCGACGGCGGCCGGCGGACGAGGACGAACGCGACCCACAGCGGCAGCGCCGTGAGCGCGTCCGAGAGGTTGTGCACGGTGTCGGCGAGCAGCGCCACCGACCCGGACAGGACGACGACGACCCCCTGCGCCAGCGCGGTCACGAGGAGCACGACGAGGCTGATCTTCACGGCCCGGATGCCGTCCTCGCTCGACTCGAGCGCGGTGTCCGTCGACTGCGCGTGGTCGTGCGAGTGCGGGACGAGCAGGTGCCGCAGGCGCGCGACGACCCCGGTGCCCTCGGCGTGCGAGTGGTCGCCGTCGGGTCCGTGGTCGTGACCGTGGCCGCCGTGCTCGTGACCCTGCTCGCCGTGGTCGTGACCGTCGTGCTCGGCGTCCGCGTGGACGTGGTCCGTGTGCTCGTGCTCCGCGGGGGCGTGCTCGGCGTGGGCGTGCTCGGTCACCGCTCCTCCTCGAGGTGCTGGGCGTGGGCGACGACGTCCTCGACGAGCTCGCGGACGTGGTCGGTGGCGAGGCGGTAGTAGATCGACGTGCCCTCGCGCCGGGTGCGGACGAGGCCGCCGAGCCGCAGCTTGGCGAGGTGCTGGCTCACCGCGGGGGAGGGCCGCTCGACGAGCCGGCCGAGGTCGTTGACGGAGCGCTCGGCGTCCCGCAGGTGCCACAGCAGGTGCAGCCGGGTCTCGTCGGCGAGCAGCCGGAGGGTGCGGACGGCGTCCGCGCGGTGCGTCTCGTCGAGCCGGGTCAGGTCGTGACCGGGGCGCCGCGGCTCGCCGTCCCGGGGACGGACCACCTGCATATCTGCGGACATACGCAGATATTGAGATACGCGGGCGCATCCGTCAAGCCGGGGGAGCGGCCACGCACGGCGGCGTGGTCATCGCCCCCCGCTGCAGCGCTCAGAACCGGTAGCCCGCCAGCACCGTGCGCATCCGCTCGGCGGTCTGGGCGAGGCCGGACGCCGCGCCGGCCGTGCGCTCGGCGGTGTTCGAGGTCTGCTCGGCGGCCGAGGCGATGACCATGACGGAGCCGACGATGCCGCTCGCGTCCCGGGCGGCGACGTCGATGACCGACGCGACGTCCGTGCTGCTGCGGGCCTGCGCCTCGACGGCGGTCGCGATGTCGTGCTGGTGGGCGTTGATCTCACCGATGACCCGGGAGACCGTGCCGATGTCGGCGACGGCCTCCTCGACCTCGGACTGGATCGAGGCGATCCGGCTCGAGATGTCCTCGGTGGCGCGGCCGACCTCCTGCGCGAGGTCCTTGACCTCGTTGGCGACGACGGCGAAGCCCCGACCCGCCTCACCGGCGCGCGCGGCCTCGATCGTCGCGTTGAGCGCGAGCAGGCGGGTCTGGTCGGCGATCGAGCGGATCATCGCGGCGACCCCGGAGATCTGGCTGCTCGAGTCGCCGAGCCGGGTGATGGTGCGCGACGCGGCGTCCGCACCGTCGACCGCCCGCCGTCCGACGTCCGCCGCCGTCCCGGCGCTGCCGGCGATGTCCCGGGTCTGCGCCGAGACCTGCTCGATCCCCGAGGCGACCTCCTGCGCGCCGTCGGAGACGTGCGTCGCGAGGTCGACCGCCTCGCCGGCCTTGGCGCTGGTCTGCGCGGCGGAGCCGGACAGGTCGGTGCTCGACCGGCGCAGGTCCTCCACCGAGCCGGTGATGTCGGCGATGCAGGCCTGGACGACGTGGAACGCCTCCTGCACGGACTCCAGCGTCGCGTCGAGGGAGCGCCCGAGGTCGCCGAGCTCGTCGGCCGACTCCGAACGCACCCGCTCGAGGAAGTTGCCGCCCGAGACCTCCCCGAGGACCGCCCGCATCCGGCGCATCGGCCGCAGCACGGCCTGGGCCGTCACCCAGCACAGGCCGACGAACAGCGCGCTCGCGAGGACCCAGGCGACGGTGATCGTCAGGAGGGTGCGTCGGCCGGCGGCGGTGGCCCCGTCGCGCTCGGCGACGACGGCCTGTTCCATCGCCTCGTCGATCGCGCCGAGGGACTCCTCGAGCTCCCCGGCGAGCTCGAGGAACTCGGGCACCCGGGTCTGCGCGGCGGAGCGGTCCGTCGCCGCGGCGTCGATGATCTCGCCGGCGAGCGCGACGTAGGCCTCGATCCGCGGGCGCACCGCGGTGAAGCGGGGCACCAGGCCGGCGGGGGCGAGCGCCGCGGCGCGGTCGAACCTGTCGATCATCGTCGGGCCGTGGTCGGCGATCTCGACCGCTCCCAGCTCCTCGCGCTCGGCCTGCGTGCGTGCGACGAGCGCGGACATCACGTCGCCGCGGATGGCGTCGTGCATCATGTCCGCGTTCCACTGCTCGCTCATGCCCTGGCTGACCCGGGCCATCCGGTCGCTCGCAGAGCGCTGGGAGGTCGTCGCCTCCGCGGCGGCCACCGCCACGACGCCGACCGCGAGCGCGCCGACGGCGCCGATCAGGACGAACCGCTTGGCGATGCTGAGACGCACTGGCCGACACCTCCGTGACGCACGTGGCTCCGGGGGGACGTCGGCCGGGCTCACCCCTCGGCCGATCCGGAGGACGTCCCACGGGACGACGTTCTGGACATCGGCCCCTCCGCGGCACGGCTGTAGGCCGAACGCGTGGCCGAACGACCTGCGGGACCGTTCCCACGCGGCGACCGCCGCACCGGGCGGCTCAGCCCGGCGGGCTCTGCCGCACGGCCTGCGCAGGCCGGACGACGATCCGCACCGACGGGGGGAGGTCGTAGTAGAGCTTGTAGCGCGTCTCCCAGACCGAACCGACCGGGTCGCCGGAGTGGACGTAGGCGCGGAACGGCAGCGGGTCGACGGTGACGACGGACGCCCCGGCCCGGACCTGCACCCGGACGAGGTCGACACGCCGGTCGGCCGCGTCGTGGACGACGGTGTAGATCCCCAGCAGCCCGGTGAACAGGGCCGCGGCGATCGCCCCGATCGCCCACGCCCCCCACGTCGCGACGTCCCCGGCACGGCGACCGCCCGGCCGCCCGGGCACCCCGGCCGCGGAACGCTCCTCGGCCACCGTCTCCGCGAGCAGCGTCGCCGCGACGAGGACCATGAGCAGGTACGTCGGGTAGAAGCAGCGCGGCCCGATCGGGCGGACGACGGCCAGCGGCGCCGCGACGACGGCCACGGACAGCACGGCCACGACGAGCACCGCCCGCCGGGCGGGGTCCGCGACGAGCAGGACGCCGGCGAGCAGGAGGCTGCCGAGCAGCAGGACGGCCACCAGGCCCGAGAGGTTGCGGACCGGCGCCGGGAGCGTCGCGGCCGCGGCCGCCTGGCGCAGCGTCGTCGCGAGGACGAGCGCACCGACCGCGGGCAGGACGACGGTCAGCGTCACCGCACGCCCCCGTCCGCGCCGCCGCGCGGCCGCGGCCACGAGAACGACGAGGACGACGAGAGCCGCGTCGAGCCACACGTTCACCCCGACGAGCCAGCCGCAGACCACACCGAGGACGACGTCGACGAGTGATGCACCCGTGTCGCCGGCCGTCGCGACGCCCTGGTACGCGTCCGCACCGGACGCCACCCCGCGGTAGGCCTGGTTGGAGAACATCAGGACCGCGCCGGCGACGATGCCGACCGCCCAGGCGGCCCCCTCGCCGCTCAGACCCCGGCCGCGGAGCGCGTGGACGACGAGGAAGGAGATGCTCGCGAGCACGAGGTACGTCGTCACGTGCTCCATGAAGAGCGCCGCCGCGAAACCGCCGAGGACGACGAACGGGAACCGCACCGCACGCGGCAGCGGTCGTGGGCGTCCGTCCCAGAGCGCCCGGGCCGCGTGCAGGTAGACGAGCATCCCCAGCCCGGCGAGCGCGTAGTTCGAGAAGCCCGACAGCCATGCGACCGACTGCCGGAAGACCTCGACCGGCATGGCCACGAGCAGCAGGGTGACGAGGGCGTAGCGCAGCGGTGTCCGCCGACCGGCGAGGTCGACGAGCAGCCAGACGGTGAGGACGACGACCCCGCCGACGACGAGCGGTGTCAGCGGGCCGGCACGGGTGAGCGCCAGGACGGCGAGGTTGCCGGCCCAGCGGCCGTTGTACCCGTCGAACAGGGTGTCGAGCCGGTCGGTGCCGATCGACGAGCCCCAGGCCCAGTCGTCACCGCTCACGGGGAACCGTGACGCGAGCACGCTCCAGGCGACCAGGAGCACCGCGAGCAGGAGCCGCTCGCCCGGGAACGCCCCGCCCAGGAGCCGGCCGCTGATGCCTGGCCGCGTCCCCGGGACCTCAGGCGCGACGACGTCCAGCGTGTCCGTTCTCGTCACCGTCAACCCCCGGTGCGCCCCGGCCGGACCCGACCGCATCTGTGCGGAGGAACGTCACGGTGGGAACGCACATCGGGAATGTACTCTTATGGGCCGTGATGCCCGTAGAAACCGACACAAAAGGTGTGGCGCTGCCGGTCGCCCTGTCCGCAGTCGTGCCCTGCTACAACGAGGAGGGAAACCTCGAGCGGCTGCTCGAGGCGCTGTCCGCCGCCCTCACGCAGGTCCAGCCGGACCACGAGATCGTTCTCGTCGACGACGGCAGCCGCGACGCGACGCTGCGCCTCATGCGCGAGGCCGCCGAACGGGACCCACGCGTCCGCTACGTCGCACTGAGCCGCAACTTCGGCAAGGAGTCGGCGATGCTCGCCGGGCTGTCGCGCGCCCGTGGCCGGGCCGTGGCCATCCTCGACGCGGACCTGCAGCACCCGCCCGAGCTCCTCTCGCGGATGATCCCGCTGCTCGCCCAGGGGTTCGACCAGGTCGTCGCCCGCCGGACGCGCACCGGGGACGCCGCGGTGCGTTCGGTGCTGTCGCGCCTGTACTACCGGGTGGTCAACCGGCTCGTGGACGTCGAGCTGGAGAACGGCGTGGGCGACTTCCGGCTCCTCAGCCGGACGGCCGTCGACGGGCTGCTGAGCCTGGGGGAGTCCAACCGCTTCTCCAAGGGCCTCTTCGCCTGGATCGGCTACGACGTCGCCGTCGTCGACTACGAGAACGTCGCGCGGACGGCCGGCGAGAGCCACTGGCGTCTGCGCGACCTCGTCAACTACGCCATCGACTCGGTGCTCTCCTTCAACACCAAGCCGCTGCGCCTCGCGATCCACGTCGGGCTCGCGACCACCGCCGTCGCCGTGCTCTACGGGTTCTGGGTGCTCGCAGCGGCGCTGCTCAACGGCAACCCCGTCCCCGGCTACGTGACGACGATCGCCGCGGTCGTCGGGCTGGGCGGCATCCAGATGATGCTCCTCGGGGTCACCGGCGAGTACCTCGGCCGGATCTACGTCGAGACCAAGCAGCGGCCGCACTTCCTCGTCAAGGAGACGAACTGCCCCGGCAGGCCCGACCGGGTCGCCGTCCGCCCCGCGATCGACCTCCGGAGCGGCCCGGGGGACCGGGTGACCGGCTCGCTGGTCGTGGACCTCGACGCCGGCCGCCGGCGCGAGCAGGTCGCGGCGCCGGGCGACCGCCGGGCATGACGGCTCCCGCCCAGGGCGACCCGACGCTGGGCGCCGCCCCGGCCGTGCCGACGGGCTCCCGCCGCGCCGGGCTCGCGCGGTTCGTGCGCTTCGGTGGGGTCGGTGTCGTCAACACGGCGACCTACTACGGCACCTATCTCGCGGTGCACCTCGTCGCCCCGTACCTCGTGGCCCACGCCGCCGGTGTCGTCGTGTCGGTCGTCGGCTCGTACTTCCTGAACTGCCGCTTCACGTTCCACGTCCGGCCGAGCCTGCGCACGTTCCTGCTCTTCCCGCTGTCGAGCGTGACGAACGTCGTCGTCACCACGCTGGGGCTGCCGTTCGCCGTCGAGGTCCTCGGCATCGACGACCGGGTCGCCCCGGTCCTCGTGCAGCTCACGGCCCTCCCGGTGACGTACGTCGTCGCGCACACAGTGATGCGCGGCCGGTCCGGCATGGCAGCATCACCGTCGTGACGACCGGGGCGGACGCCGAGCAGCAGCACCTGCGCGACCTCGCGCGGCTGCGGCGCGTCCGGGACCGGATGGACCGGGAGTACACCCAGCCGCTCGACGTCGAGGCCCTGGCCCGCGGGGTGAGCATGTCGGCGGGCCACCTGAGCCGGGAGTTCAAGCGCGCCTACGGCGAGTCGCCGTACGCCTATCTCATGACCCGCCGGATCGAGCGTGCGATGGCGCTGCTGCGGCGGGGCGACCTGTCGGTCACGGAGGTCTGCTTCGCCGTCGGCTGCTCGTCGCTGGGCACGTTCAGCACCCGCTTCACCGAGCTGGTCGGGGTCCCGCCGAGCACCTACCGCGCGCAGCACGCGGAGGCGACGCAGGGCATGCCGTCGTGCGTCGCCAAGCAGGTCACGAGACCGGTCAGGAATCGAGAAGCGCCCGTCTCCCGCACCCCCCTAGCCTGACCGCATGGACATCAGCATCCACTCGAGCTTCCTCCCGCACACCGACCCGGAGGCCTCGCTCGCGTTCTACCGCGACACCCTCGGGTTCGAGGTCCGTCAGGACGTCGGCTACGCCGGCATGCGCTGGATCACGGTCGGCCCGGCCGGGCAGCCCGGCACGCCGTCCGTCGTCCTCTTCCCGCCGGGGGCCGACCCGGGGGTCACCGACGACGAGCGCCGCACGATCACCGAGATGATGGCCAAGGGCACCTACGCCTCGATCCTGCTCTCGACGCCCGACCTCGACGCGACGTTCGAGAAGCTGCAGGCCGGCGACGTCGAGATCGTCCAGGAGCCGACCGACCAGCCGTACGGCGTCCGCGACTGCGCCCTGCGGGACCCGGCCGGCAACATGGTCCGCATCCAGGAACGGCGCTGACCCCGCAGGCGGCGGCCGCGCACGTCGCGGACCGCCACGACATGATCCGGGTGCACGGCGCGCGGGAGAACAACCTCAAGGACGTCAGCGTCGAGATCCCCAAGCGGCGCCTCACGGTGTTCACCGGAGTGTCGGGCTCCGGAAAGAGTTCCCTGGTCTTCAGCACGATCGCCGCCGAGTCGCAGCGGATGATCAACGAGACCTACAGCACCTTCGTCCAGGGTTTCATGCCGACGCTGGCCCGCCCCGACGTCGACGTCCTCGACGGGCTGACGACGGCGATCATCGTCGACCAGGAGCGGATGGGTGCCGACCCCCGGTCCACCGTCGGCACCGCGACCGACGCGAACGCGTTGCTGCGCATCCTGTTCAGCCGGCTCGGGCAGCCGCACATCGGCTCGCAGCAGGCGTTCTCCTTCAACGTCGCGTCCGTGAGCGGCGCGGGGGCGGTGACCTTCGAGCGGGCCGGGCGGACGACGAAGGAGCGGCGCAGCTTCAGCATCCTCGGCGGGATGTGCTCGCGGTGCGAGGGCCGCGGCTCCGTCAACGACTTCGACCTCACCGCGCTCTACGACGACACCAAGTCGCTCAACGAAGGCGCGCTGACGATCCCCGGCTACAGCATGGAGGGCTGGTACGGCCGCATCTACCGCGGCTGCGGCTACTTCGACCCGGACAAGCCGATCCGCAAGTACACGAAGAAGGAGCTCGACGACCTGCTCTACCGGGAACCGACGAAGATCAAGGTCGAGGGGATCAACCTCACCTACTCGGGACTGGTCCCGGCGATCCAGAAGTCGTTCCTGTCCAAGGACGTCGACGCGATGCAGCCGCACATCCGCGCCTTCGTCGAGCGGGCGATCACGTTCACGACGTGCCCGGACTGCGCCGGCACCCGGCTCAACGAGACGGCCCGGTCGTCGCGGATCGCCGGCACGAACATCGCCGAGGCGTGCGCGATGCAGATCAGCGACCTCGCCGAATGGGTCGGCGGCCTCGACGAGCCGTCGGTCGCACCCCTGCTCGCCGGTCTGCGGCACACGCTCGACTCGTTCGTCGCGATCGGGCTGGGCTACCTCTCGCTGGACCGGCCGTCGGGCACGCTCTCGGGCGGCGAGGCGCAGCGCACGAAGATGATCCGGCACCTCGGGTCGTCGCTCACCGACGTCACGTACGTCTTCGACGAGCCGACGATCGGGCTGCACCCGCACGACGTCCAGCGGATGAACGCCCTGCTCCTGCAGCTGCGCGACAAGGGCAACACGGTCCTCATGGTCGAGCACAAGCCGGAGGCCATCGCGATCGCCGACCACGTCGTCGACCTCGGCCCCGGAGCCGGGTCCGCCGGTGGTCAGGTGATGTTCGAGGGCACCGTCGAGGGCCTGCGGCACAGCGCCACGGTGACCGGCAAGCACCTCGACGACCGGGCGAGGCTCAAGGCCGCCGTGCGGACGGCGTCCGGCGTGCTCGAGGTCCGCGGCGCCGCCACGCACAACCTCAGGGACGTCGACGTCGACCTCCCGCTCGGGGTGCTCGTCGTCCTCACCGGGGTCGCCGGATCGGGCAAGAGCTCGCTGGTGCGCGGGTCGGTGTCCGGGCGGGACGGCGTCGTCACGGTGGACCAGGGCGCGATCCGCGGCTCGCGGCGGAGCAACCCCGCCACGTACACCGGTCTGCTCGAGCCGATCCGCAAGGCGTTCGCCAAGGAGAACGGTGTGAAGCCCGCGCTGTTCAGCGCGAACTCGGAGGGGGCGTGCCCGGGCTGCAACGGGGCCGGCGTCGTCTACACCGATCTCGGGGTCATGGCCGGGGTCGCCATCACGTGCGAGGCCTGCGAGGGCAGGCGTTTCGACGGATCGGTGCTGGAGTACACCTTCGGCGGCAAGGACATCAGCGAGGTGCTCGCGATGCCCGTCGACGAGGCGCTCGCGTTCTTCGGCGCCGGCCCGGCCCGGCTGCCGGCCGCGCAGGCGATCCTCGCGCGGCTGGCCGACGTCGGCCTGGGCTACCTCACCCTCGGCCAGCCGCTCACGACGCTGTCCGGTGGCGAACGGCAACGGATCAAGCTCGCGACGCACCTGGGGGAGAAGGGCGGCGTCTACGTGCTCGACGAGCCGACGAGCGGCCTGCACCTCGCCGACGTCGAGCAGCTCCTCGCCCTGCTCGACCGGCTCGTCGACTCCGGGAAGTCGGTCATCGTCATCGAGCACCACCAGGCGGTCATGGCGCACGCGGACTGGATCGTCGACCTCGGGCCGGGGGCCGGCCACGACGGCGGCCGCGTCGTCTTCGAGGGCACCCCGGCCGACCTCGTCGCCGCCCGGTCGACGCTCACCGGGCAGCACCTCGCGGCGTACGTCGGCGGCTGACCACCCCGCTCATGCTCGCGCCGGGTACCGTTCCGGCCGCTGTCCCGGGTCGTTCCCGGTACCTGGCGCGAGCACGGGTCACGCTCGTGCGGCGAGGGCCTCCCGGAGCTGGCGGACGTCGTCCGGGGACGCAGGCAGCAAGGGCAGCCGGACCGACGCCTGCGGGAGGACGCCGAGCCCGACGAGCGCGGCCTTGGCCGTGACGGCGCCGGGGGAGGAGCCCATGACGGCACGGACGAGAGGGGTCAGCCCCGCCTGGACGGCGCGGGCGGTGTCGAGGTCGCCGCGGCGGACGGCGTCCACGAGGGCCGCGACGCGGTCGGGGACGACGTTCGCGACGACGCTGAGCACCCCGGTGGCACCGCACGCGAGGTACGGCAGGTTCAGCTCGTCGATGCCGCAGTAGTACGCGAGCGACGTGCGGTCCATGACGGACATCGCCTCGAACAGGTCGCCCTTGGCGTCCTTGACCGCGAGGATCCGCGGGTGCCGCGCGAGGTCGACGAGGGTCGCCTCGGCCATCGCGAGCCCGGTGCGGGCCGGGACGTCGTAGAGCATGACGGGCAGGTCGGTCGCGTCGGCCACCGCGAGGCAGTGCGCGACGACACCGGCCTGGGTGGGCCGGGAGTAGTAGGGGCAGACGAGGAGCAGGGCGTCCGCCCCGGCCGCCTCCGCCGCGCGGGCCCGGCGGACGCTCGCCGCGGTGTCGTACGTGCCGACGCCGGCGACGACCCGGGCCCGGCCGGCGACCCGGGCGAGCACGGCCTCGATGAGGGCCACGGTCTCGTCGTCGGTGAGGGTCGGCGCCTCGCCCGTGGTCCCGGCGACGACGATGCCGTCGCAGCCGCCGGCGAGCAGGTGCTCGACGAGGGCGAGGACGGCGGGCTCGTCGACGGAGCCGTCGGGGCGCATTGGGGTCACCATGGCGACGAGCGCGGTGCCGAAGATCGACCCGGCCGGGTGCCGGACGTCGGGGGAGCGGTGGTCGGTCATGGCTGGATCGTGGGCGGCCCGACCCGTGCGGTCCAGCGATGGTTTCTGGCCGGTACCGCGTAGCGTGGCTTCATGATGGACGTCGGCGCCCTGCGCGCCCTCCAGACGGTCGCCGCCCTCGGCACGCTGGCCCGCGCGGCCGACGAGCTCGGGTTCACCCCGTCGGCGGTGTCCCAGCAGATCAAGCGGTTGGAGCGCCAGGTCGGCGCCCCGGTGCTCGCACCGGCGGGGCGCGGCGTCGTGCTCACCCCGGCCGGCCGGGCCGTCGTCGACGCGGCGCCCGCGGTGTTCCAGGCCCTCGAACGCTGCACCGAGGCCGGCCGGTCGGTGGCTCGGGGCGCACCGCGCGGCACCCTGCGCGTCGTCGCCTTCTCGACCGCGATCCGCGGCCTCGTCGCACCCGTCGTCCCGCAGCTGTCGCGACAGTGCCCGGACCTGCGCCTGGAGGTCACCGAGCAGGACCCGGACCCGGCGCTGCGCAGCGTCGAGGCCGGCGCGGCCGACCTGGCCGTCGTCCACGACGCCGACGGGCTGCCGGCGTCGCTGCCCGAGTCCCTCACCGGACGCCACCTGATGACCGACGTCGGCGACGTCGTCGTGCACCGCGGCCACCGGCTGGCCGCCCTGGACCGGCCGGTCACCGCCGCCGACCTCACCGGCGACGCGTGGGTGACGAGCCCGCCGGGCAGCGTGTGCCACCAGTGGTTCCGGCGGCTCGTCGCCGACGTGCCCGGCGAGCCCGACGTCCGGCACCGGGTCGACGACTTCGCCACGCAGCTGGCGCTCGTCGCGTCCGGCGAGGTCGTCGCACTGGTCCCGCGGCTGGCGCGGCCGCCGCTGGCCGACGACCTCGTCGCCGTCCCGCTGGCCCGTCCGCCGCGTCGTGAGGTGCACGCCGCGTGGCGGCGCAGCGCCGACACGAGCCCGGCGATCAGAGCAGCTCTCGCGGAGCTGACGCCCGACCCCGCTCATGCTCACGCCCAGTACCGTTCCGGGCAGCATCCAGCCTGACTTCCGGTACCCACCGCGAGCATGAGCGGGCTTGATGTTGGACGCCGATAATGCACATTATGTCAATCCAGCGTTCGGAGACCCTCTCCCCGGCGGCTGTTCAGTGCCAGTCGCTGATCTGGACGTCGCGGGGCGCAGGCGCACCCGCACCGTTCTCCACCAACGACTTCAGGCTCATGAGGAACGAGCCCCACTTCGTGCTGCAGTGGTGCATGAAGTCGCCGGGCTCGGCCCAGCCGCGGTGCGCGAACCGGACGATCGTCCAGTCGCCGTCCTGATGCAGGTCCCAGTCGACCGTCGTCCCGACCCACTCCGGCGGGCCGTCGACGACGCGCCACCGGAGCCGCTCGGGCGGCGTGGCCTCGACGACCTCCATGTCGAAGCCGCCCACCGGCGGGAACCGGAACTCGACCACGCCGCCCGCGCTCGCGGCGTCGCCACGGGCGGCCGTGTCCTCGGTCCACCAGCCGGCGAGGCCGTCCACCGTCGTCAGCGCGTCGTACACGGCAGCCGGGGCCGCCGCGTGGACGCCGACCCTGTGCAGGATGTCCACCATCTCGTCCACTCCCCTGGTTCCTTGATCATGTGGCTTCTTGATCGTTCCGGGCGACCTGGATCGCCTCCGCGATGCGCTTGATCCGCCGGAGGCGGGCGTCCCACGCCGACCCCACGGACGCCAGCTGCGCGACCGCGCGCGCGAGCTGGGCGTCGTCCACCCGGTAGCGCCTCTCCCGGCCGGCCGGCGTCCCGTGGACGAGGCCGACCCGGTCGAGGACGCCGAGGTGCTTGGCGACCGCCTGCCGGGTGACCGGCAGCTGCTGGCTGAGACTGGTCGCCGTCCCGGCACCCTCGAGGAGCAGCAGGTCGAGCAGCCGGCGCCGGGTCGGGTCGCCGATCGCCGACCACAGGTCGTCGTCGACGGCCTCGGCGACCGCCGTCGTCACGGCCGCACGACCAGCGTCGCGACGTAGGGCACGATCCGCGGCAGGAAGTAGGACCAGCCCTCGACGTGCTCGGCGTACTGCTGCTCCAGGACCGCGACCTCCCAGCCCATCTCGCGGAAGCCGGTCTCGGTCATCCGCAGCCGCGTCCCGGTGCCGGACGGCGTCAGGTCGAACGTGACGAGCAGGGAGTTGCCCTCCGCGGCGGTCTCGCCGGCCGGGTGCGTCCAGCGGAAGACGAAGGTGGACGGCGGTCGCGCGTCGACGACGGTGAGCTCCACCACCGCTCCCCCGCCGTCGCGCTCGAAGACGATCTGACCGCTCGAGCCCGGCGTCGGGTCGTAGCGCGCGTCGTCCGGCCACCAGTGCTTGAGGTGGTCGGGACTGCTCACCACCTCGTAGACGACCTCGGGCGACGCCTCGACGTAGATCTCCTGCTCGATGGTCCCGAGCTCCATGACCGCCTCCTGCAACGTTTGGTTGCATGTGAGGCTAGACCGGGGCGCGGCGATACGCAACCACTAGTTGCATGAAAGTCGCGGCGACGAGCGCTTGACCTTGACGCTGGGTCAGGGTTGCAGCCTGACGTCATGTCCACTGCACACGTCATCGAGACCGTCGGTCTCACGAAGTCCTACGGCGACCACCGCGTCCTGCGCGGCGTCGACCTCAGCGTCCCCCGGGGTTCGGTCCTCGCCCTGCTCGGCTCCAACGGTGCCGGCAAGACCACGGCGGTGAAGATCCTCGCGACGCTGCTGAAGGCCGACGGCGGGACCGCGACCGTCAACGGCCACGACGTCGCCACCCGGGCGGCCGACGTCCGGGCGTCGATCAGCCTCACGGGCCAGTTCGCGGCCGTCGACGAGGTCCTCACCGGGCGCGAGAACCTCGTGCTCGTCGCCCGGCTGCGCCGCGTCCCGGACGCCGGTGCGGTCGCCGACGGTCTGCTCGACCGGTTCGGGCTGACCGACGCGGCCGGGCGCAGGGTCGCGACGTACTCCGGCGGCATGCGCCGTCGGCTCGACATCGCGATGAGCCTCGTCGGCAGCCCGCCGGTGCTGTTCCTCGACGAGCCGACGACCGGGCTCGACCCGCAGTCGCGGCTCGAGGTCTGGCGGACCGTCCGCGACCTCGCCGGTCAGGGCATCACCGTGCTGCTCACGACGCAGTACCTCGACGAGGCCGAGCAGCTCGCCGACCGGATCGCGATCCTCCACGAGGGCCGCATCATCGCCGACGGCACGCTCGCCGAGCTCAAGCGGCTGCTCCCCGCTGCCACGGTCGAGTACGTCGAGAAGCAGCCGACCCTCGAAGACGTCTACCTCGCGATCGTCGGTCACGACGGTCCCCGCCCGTAGGAGCCACCGATGCCCACCGCCTTCGTCCACGACAGCACCGTCCTGCTCGGTCGGTCCCTCCGGCACATCCTGCGCAGCCCGGACACCATCATCACCACGGCGATCACGCCGATCACGATGCTCCTGCTCTTCGTCTACGTCTTCGGCGGCGCGATCGACGTCGGGCGTGCGGCCTACGTCGACTACCTGCTCCCCGGGATCCTCCTCGTCACCGTCGCCTCCGGGATCGCCTACACCGCGTTCAGGCTCTTCACCGACGTCTCGAGCGGCATCTTCGAGCGGTTCCAGTCGATGCCGATCGCGCGCTCGGCCCTGCTGTGGGGGCACGTCCTCACGTCCGTCGTGGCGAACCTCGTGTCGCTCGTCCTCGTCGTCCTCGTCGCCCTGGCGATGGGCTTCCGGTCCGGCGCCGGGGTGCTCGCCTGGCTCGCGGTCCTCGGGATCATGCTGCTCTTCACGACGGCCCTGACCTGGCTGGCCGTCATCCCGGGGCTCACCGCGACGTCGGTCGACGGGGTGAGCGGGTTCTCCTACCCGCTCGTCTTCCTGCCGTTCGTCAGCTCGGCGTTCGTCCCCACCGCCGGCATGCCGGGACCGGTGCGCTGGTTCGCCGAGCACCAGCCGGTCACCCCGATCGTCGACACCCTCCGCGCCCTGCTCGCCGAGCAGCCGGTCGGCGACGGCCTCTGGACGGCGCTCGCCTGGTGCGTCGGGCTGCTCGTCGTGGCGTACGCGCTCGCGATGCGGATCCACCGCAGCAGGACGTCGTGACCCCGCCGCGACGACTGACACGCACGGTGGCCGGACGGACAATGGGGCCATGCTGACGATCGGCCAGCTCGCGTCGTACGCCGGTGTGACGGTGCGGACGGTCCGGCACTACCACGCCAAGGGGCTGCTGCCCGAGCCCGAGCGCGACCACTCCGGCTACCGGCGCTACGGCGCGGCCGCGGTCGTCGAGCTCGTGCGGATCCGCACCCTCGCCGACGCGGGCGTCCCGCTCTCCCGGGTGCGCGAGCTGCTGGCCGCGGACGACGAGGAGTTCGTGGCGGCGGTCGACGACATCGACCGCCGGCTGCGGGCCGAGATCCGCGAGCGGCAGTCGCACCGCGAGCGCATCGCGAAGCTCGCGGCGGGCGACAGCCTGGCGCTGCCGCCCGAGGTCGTCGCCTACGTCGACCGGATGCGCGAGCTCGGCTTCCGGGAACGGCTCGTCGAGATCGAGCGCGACAGCTGGATCCTCATCGCGGCCCAGATGCCCGAGCAGGTGGGCCCGTGGATGGCGATGAAGCGGGCCCAGCTCGAGGACGAGTCCCTGCGCCGGCTGTACCTGGACGTCGGGGAGCTCTCCGACTGCGGGCCGGAGGACCCACGGCTGCCCGTGCTCGCCGACCGGGTGGCCGCCTTCATCCAGGCGGCAGCGGACGGCGCGGAGGGCGTCGAGGACGAGCACCCGGTGAGCGAGGACCTCGTCGCGCTGCTCGACGCGGCGTTCGTCGAGTCCTTCCCGGGTGCGGTCCGCATGCTCGAGCTGCTCGAGGAGCGCGGCTGGACCGGCTGGACGAACATCCGGCGCAAGACCGTCGCCCCCGTCCCCTGCGAGGCGGAGCTCTGAAGGCCCGCCGACCTCAGGCGGCGGCGCCGAGGCGGGCGCGCAGCCGCCGGAAGAGGCTGACCACCCCGGCCTGCGCGAGGAACACCGCCCAGTACAGGCACAGCAGGAGGCCGAGCACCGTCGGGTAGAACCCGAGGACGCCCTCGCCCGCGACCAGGAGCCCGAGACCGACGAGCGGCACCGGCACCGGGGCCGCCCACCGGACGACGGCCGGCGCCGACCGGGTCACGACGTCGAGCGCCAACCCGACGACGAACGCGGCCACCGCAACACCGGCAGCCATCCCGATACCGCCCGCCAGGCCGACGAGCACGGCCTTGACGTCGAACTCGTCGTCGACGAGGAACACGAGGCTGACGACGACCAGGGCGAGCACCACGAACGCAGCCACCCCGGCGAAGACGACGAGCGCGGGCACCACGTGCTGGCGGGCCCGCGCCCTCGGCCGGGCCGGAACGACGGGCGCACCACCAGGAACGGACATGACGAGCACCTCCCCCGAGGCCGGCCCAGGACGTCCGGACCGTGATCGGGAGTCTCCCACGCCGACGCCGACGGGGCCGGGCACACTCGCCCTGTGACGACTCCCGACGCCTACACGTTCGACGACGACCGCACGCGCGTGGACCGCGACGTCGTCTGGGGCTTCCTCGGCACCGACGCCTACTGGGGCCGCTGGCGCGACCGGGGCACCGTGCTGGCACAGCTCGACGGGGCATGGCGGGTCGTGGCCGCGTACGACCGGTCGGACGGTGCGATGGTCGGCTACGCCCGGGCGGTGAGCGACGGGGTCGCCATCGCCTACCTGGCCGACGTGTTCGTCGTCCCCGCGCACCGCGGCCGGGGCGTCGGCCACGGACTCGTGCGGACGATGGTCGACGAGGGCCCCGGGGCGCGCTTCCGGTGGATGCTCCACACCGCCGACGCGCACCCGGTCTACGCCGCATTCGGCTTCCGCCCGCCGGACGGCACGATGCTGGAACGGCCCGCCACCCTGGGGTGAGCCGCTGACGGGCCGTCAACCGGACGGCCCGCTCAGCCCTCGGCCGGCCCGAAGTCGACGGCCGCGGTCTCGACGGTCCCGCCCACGCGCCCGGGCGCGGACTGCCACGACCAGTACAGGTTCGTGTGCGCGACGACCTGCGCGGGCGGCGGTGCGCCCCACTCGGAGAGGTCCTCGGTGGTGTGCGCGTCCGACACGAGCGTCGCGTCGTACCCGCGGGTGATCGCACCGTGCAGCGTCGAGCGGATGCAGGCGTCGGTCTGCGCTCCCGCGACGACGAGCCGGCCGACGCCGAGACCGGCGAGCACCGACTCCAGGTCGGTCGCCTCGAAGGAGTCGCCGTACTCCTTGTGCACCAACGGCTCCGACGGCTCACGCACGAGCTCGGGGACGTACTGCCAGGGCTCGCTGCCGGTGGGCAGCTCCTCGCTGGAGTGCTGAACCCACACGACGGGCACGCCCTGTTCGCGGGCGGTCGACACGAGCGTGTCGATGTTCGCGATGACGGCGTCACGCGCGTGGGCGCCGGCCATGACGCCGTTCTGCACGTCGACCACGACGAGCGCGGTCCTCGAACGGCCGGGAAGAGTCGTCACGGTTGCCTCCTGCGACGGGCTGCGGGGTCGTCCGTCACCCTAGGACGACCCTCCGACAACGCCCGGCGACGCCGGACGCGCACGGTCCGGCAGCCGGCGGCGCCCGGCGAAGCCGAGGTCCGCGCGGTGGTACCAGTCGAGCCCCCGCTCCCCCTCCAGCCAGCACAGGAGCACCGGGACGCCGTCCAGGTCCGCCGGGAAGTCCAGCAGGAGCGGCGCGAACCCCTTGAGCTCGACACCGGTCGCCTGCACCTGGGTGAGCAGGTCGTCGAGCTGCGCCTGCGCCGCCTTGAGCTCCGGCAGCCCGCCGAGGCCGCCGCCCGCGGACCCGGCGTCCAGGTCGGCCCCGAGCTGACGAGCATCGGCCCGCACCTCGACGACCCGGTCCAGCAGCGGCAGGAGGCCGGCGAGGACCTCACGTGCCTCCTCGACGGTGAAGATGCCCGGCAGCGTCATGCCCCCGAGCCTGGCACGCCGCGTCACATCCGGGACATCAGCACGTCCACCTCGCAGCCCGGAAGGAACGGGTCGAAGCCGTGCCGGATCAGCCAGGGCGTCGCCCGCAGCGCGCGCAGCGACCACCACGCGCGGATCGCGTCGAGATCGACGTCCGTGCCGTAGCCGCCGAGCAGGTCACCCAGGCGTTCCTCGTGCCCGAAGGTGAGGCTGGCGAGGTCGTCCGTCGCGTCGCCCTGCCCGGCCTCGGACCAGTCGATGACTCCGGTGACCACGTCGCCGTCGACGAACACGTGGCTGACCTGCAGGTCCCCGTGCACGAACACCGGCGTCCGGGGTCGCAGGGCCTCCGCTGCGAGCCGGCGGTTGCGGGCGACCACGTCGGCAGGGAGGACGTCGTTCGCGACGAGCCATGCGCAGGCCTCGTCGAGCTCTACCGCCACGTCGCCCGGGTCCCGGCGGGGCAGCGGTGGCAGCGGCGCGTCGTGCAGCCTGCGCACGACGGCGCCTGCCGCGGCCCACGCCGACGGCGGGGCGGTCGTCCGCTCGCCGAGGCGCCCCAGTGCCGTCCCCGGCACGGCCGCGAGCGCGAGCACGGGCGGCTGCCGCCAGAGGACCTGCGGCGTCGGGACCGGCGCGAGCGCCATCGCCGCTACCTCGACGTCGATGTTCGCCTGGTTCCCGTCGATCTTCAGGAAGACGTCACCGACGCGGACGGTCGCACGCTGCCGGTGCGCGACGACGACCTGGACCTCGGGCGCGGCGTCCGGTGCCGCACCCGGTGACCCGTGTGCTCCCATCCGTCCAGTCTCGCCGTGTCCCCCGCGGCTCGTCGCCGGCTTTACCGCCCCACCGCGGGGCATGAGAGGGTCGGCGCGTGAACGACCCGAGCAGCCCGACCGGTGCACCGGTGCACGACACGAGCGCCCTGAGGACCCCGGAGGGCCTGGCCTACCGGGTCGACGGCGTGGGCCGCCCGGTGGGCCTGCCCGTCGACGGTTGGACGCCGCGCCTGCCGCCGCGCCCGCAGACCCTCACCGGGCGGTACTGCCGGCTCGAGGCCTGGGACGCCGGCCGGCACGCCGAGGCGCTGACCGCCGCCGTCCTCGCCGGTTCGCCGGAGGAGGTCGAGATCCGCTGGACGTACCTCTTCAACCGGCCCGCCGGGACGGCCGAGATCGTCGACTGGCTCGACGGCCTGGCGCGGACCCCCGGCACCTGGCCGATGGTGCTCGTCGTCACCGACGGCGGCGGCGACGCCGTCGAGGGCACCGCGACGTTCATGCGCACCGACGTCGCGCACGGCGCCGTCGAGGTCGGCTCGATCGTGTACTCGGCGGCCCTGCAGCGGTCCCGCGCCGCCACCGAGGCGATGTGGCTCATGGCGCGGCACGCCGTCCTCGAGCTCGGCTACCGCCGCTACGAGTGGAAGTGCGACGCCCTCAACGGTCCGTCGCGGGCGGCGGCCGCCCGGCTCGGCTTCACCTTCGAGGGCATCTTCCGCAACGCGGTCGTCTACAAGGGCCGCAACCGGGACACCGCCTGGTTCGCCATGACGGACGACGACGTCCGGGCCCTCGAGCCGGCCTACGGGTCCTGGCTCGACCCCGCGAACTTCGATGCGGCCGGCGTCCAGCGGACGTCGCTCTCCGGCCTCACCGCGGCGGCGCTCGGCCGCGGCTGAGCCGACCGTCGCTCAGCCGGTGGACCGGGTCCGGCGCAGCCACCACAGGCCGAGCACCGGCAGCACGAGCGGGATGAACACGTAGCCCATGCCGTAGAGCGACCAGACCGTCGCGTCCGGGAAGTCGGACGGCACGACCACGGTGAACGTCCCCACGGCGAGCACCCCGACGAGCTCGACGGTGCACGCGACCGTCGCCAGCCGCCGGGCGCCCGGGCCGCGCCGGGCCAGCCCGACGGTCGCGAGGACGTACACGACAGCAGCGAACGCGCTGAGCGCGTAGGCGATCGGCGCCTCGCCGAACCGGGTCGCGACCTGCACGACCGAGCGCGAGCAGGCCCCGACGGCCATGACCGCGTAGAGCGCCACGAGCACCCGGCCGAAGCCTGTCGCGGTGACCCCGGGCTCCGCGGACGACGTCGTCTCAACCACCGGTGACCCTCCACATCTGGTCCAGGCGTGCCGTCATCGCCATCACCGTGAGCGCGCCGACGGCCACGACGAGGTTGCTCCAGCGGGTCCGCTCCGCGAGCGACCAGGCGACGACGAGCGGCAGGACGACGAGGACGCCCAGCAGGTAGAGCACGACGACGAGGGTCTCGGCCGGCCGGTACCCGTCGACGAGGGACACGACGGCCCAGACGACCTGGACGGCGACGACCACCTCGAGCAGCGCCGCGAGGCCGAGGACGACCCGGCCGGGCACCTTCCCGAGACCGGCGAGCACCGCGCCGAGGACGAACAGCGCGAGCCCTCCCCCGACGAGCGCGACGACGAGCGGAGCGACCACGTCCGTACTGTGCCAGAGCGGGGACGGCGGCACGCGCCCGGGGCGTCAGGCCGCGGGGCCGGGCAGCGGGCGCTCCCGGGCCCGGGCGGCGGCGCCGGCCCGGACCAGCCCGAACAGCCCGGCGACGACGGCGCCCAGCGCGACCACCTGGTACGCCCGGGCGTGCTCGCCGAGGAAGAGCACCGCGAGCAGCAGCGTCACCGCCGGTGCCGGCACCGTGATGGCGCTCGCCAGCGAGACGTCGATCTGCCGCACGGCGTAGAACCACAGGACGAGCTCGAGGTAGTACGCCAGCCCCATGAGCGCCCCGAACAGCTGCAGCCCCGGCGAGGTCAGCGCGCCGACGACGGCCTGCGGCCCGTCGACGGCGAGCGCGAGCGGGACGAGGAAGACGGCGGACACGACGAGCCGGGACGTCGTCACCTGCAGCGGGGTGATCGTCGTCGACACGAGGGCCTGGCGCAGGGTGATGTGCGCGGCGCTCCACATCACCGGCACGGACAGCGCCAGCGCGAACCAGCCCGAGACGCCGCTCATCCGCCACGTGCCCCCGGTCGCGAGGTAGTACAGCGCGACGACGATGACGCCCGTGAACGCGAGCTCGGTGCGGGTCTTGCGCCGCCCGAGGACGACCGCCTCGAGCGCCGCCGCGACGAGCGGGTAGGACTGCAGGGCGATCGCGGCGTTCACGGCGCCCGCGGTCTGGAACGCCAGCACGTACGCCCACGTCGAGATCCCGAAGAGCATCCCGGTTCCGACGGTGACGAGCACGACCCGGCACGCGACGTCCCGCGGCAGCCGCTCGCGGAGCAGTCCGCGCTCCCCCGACCGCCACTCCCGCACCTGGACCGGGACGGCGAGCACGACCTCCCACAGCGTGAGCAGGAGCGCGAACGTCAGCGCGCTCGCGCCCGGCGGCCGGCCGTTGGAGATGATCGGCATGACGCCGAGGATGAGCAGGCAGGCCCCGGCGTACCACGCGCCGGTGCGCACACCGGCTGCGTCGTGGGGCACGGCGTCACTGTGCCAGACCGGCCCGCACCGCAGGTGACGCCGCGGTTTCGACGGATGCGGAACGTCTGCGGGGCCGCCGCAGTTGTCTCGTGTCGGTGCCCGGGGACTGGTCCCCGGGCCGGTGCCGGACGGAGGATGGGCCCATGGACGACGTCGAGAGGTTCCGGACGGCGCAGCGGCTCGTCTCGGCCGGGGACGCCCACTCGGCGTTCCAGGTCCTCGACCCGCTGCTCGGCGAGGACGCGCCGACGTCCGTGCTGCTGCTCGCCGGCCGCGCGGCCTTCGCGACGGCGCAGCTGGCGCGGGCGGAGGACCTCTTCCGGCAGGTGGTCGACCGCGACCCGGCCGACCACTACGCGCACGCCGCGCTCGGCCGGACGCTGAGCCGGCGCAGCCGCCACCACGAGGCCGTGACGCACCTGCGGCTCGCCACCGCGCTCGACCCGGAGCCCTGGTACGCCCGCGCGCTCGCGCACAGCGAGGCCGCCCTGGGCATGACCGGCTGAGCGGGGTGGACGCGGCCCTGGTCGCGGCGGTCGCGCACGTCGCGACGACGGCCGCCTACGCCGGCTTCCAGGCGACGGTCCGGGTGCTCGTCTACCCGCAGATGGCCGCCGTCCCGGTGCCCGCGTTCACCGGCTACGAGGCGAGCCACACCCGCCGGGTCAGCCTCGTCGTCGGGCCGCTCTTCGCCGCGCTCTGCGGGTCGACGCTCGCGCTGCTCATCGTCCCGGGCGTCCCGCGGGCGGCGGGCCTGGCCGCCGCGCTGCTGCTCGCCGCGCTGCTCGGGGTCACCGCGTTCGGCGCCGTCCCGCAGCACGCCCGGCTCGGCGCAGGCTTCGACGCGGCCGCCTACCGGCGGCTGCTGCGCTGGGACGGCGTCCGGCTCGCGGTGGCCGTGGCGGCGCTCGCCGCCGCGGCGGCGACGGTGCCTGCGGTCGGCTGACGCGTCGCCCGGCCCGCCCTGCTCGACGGACGGCGGCGGACGTCAGCGGGCGGGGACGAGGACGCTGAGGCAGGTCACGCAGCCCTCGAGCTTCTCGAACTCGCCGATGTCGACGGCGACGACGTCGAAGCCGAGGTCGAGCAGCCACTCCCGGGTCTTCGGCGCCGACGTGGCCATGAGCACGGTGCCCTCGCTGATCGGGACGACGTGCGCGCCGCCCTCCTCCTCGACGGTCCGCAGGGTCGGGAACGGGGTGACGTCGACGAGGTCCGGCAGCCCGACGATCGTGCCGTCGGGCAGCGCGGTCACCGCCGACTTCAGGTGCAGGACGGCGTGCAGCGGCACCGGGACCACGGTGCGACCCAGCGGTGCGAGGTGCGCCCGGAGCTGGCGGATGCCCTCGGCGTCGGTGCGGCCGCCGCGCCCGACGTAGACGGTCGAGCCGACCTGCAGGACGTCGCCGCCGTCCAGGTGCCCGGGCGCCGTGATCCGCGCCGTCCGCAGCCCGAGCGCCTCGACGGCCTTCGCCGTCCCCTCGACCTCGCCGCGGCGCTGCAGCGCGCCCGGGTGGGTGAGGACCGCGAGGTCGTCCACCACGACGACGGTGTCCTCGACGAACACGGCGTCCGGGTGCTCGTCGGCGGGCGGCACCTCCCGGACGTCCCAGCCGGCGCCCGCGAGCGCCGCGACGTACGCCGCGTGCTGGGCCCGGGCGAGCGGGACGTCGACCGGCGACCGCTCGATGTGCGTGACGATCCCGTCGGCCAGCCGCGGCCCCGGCGGGCGCACGAGGGCGGTCCCGCGCCGCCGCACGGCGCTCGCTGCGGTGTGCGTCGTCACGCTCGTGGGGAAGAGGCCGCTGTCGGTCATGCGCGCATCTTCGCGCACGCAGGGCACCGCCGTCGCGGACGGCCCTGCTCCGCTGCCCACCGTCGTCTCTCGGCCACCGTGGGTGATTCATCCGCCCGGACCCCCCATTCGCGTGCTGACCAGGGCTAACCTGGCCCCTCTCCCCGGGCCGCCTCCCGAAGCGGACGGGTCGCGGCGGGGTCGACAGGAGGTTCCGTGGGCCGGCACACGCCCGGGTCCCGGCGGCAGCCGCGTCGCCGCGGGCGCCGGCTCGTCGCCGCCCTCGCGGTGCTCGCGGTCGCGTCCGGCGGTGCCGTCGTCGCGCAGCGCACCGGTGCGCTCGACCTGTCGTTCGTCCAGACCCTGCGTGGTGCGACCTCCCCGGACTGCACCCCCACGGTCATCCGGGTCGCGGCGAGCCCCGCGATGACACCCGCGGTCAACGCCGTGCTCGCGCCGGCCCAGGGCCGGGCGCTGTCCGACGGCACCTGCCTGCGCGTCGACGTCCAGGGCGTCGACCCGGACCAGGTCGTCGCGGCCACCCGCGCGGCCAAGGCGGCGACCCTGCCCGAGGAGCTCGCCCGGCTGCCGCACCTGTGGATCCCGGACTCCTCGATCTGGGTCGCCCGGGCGGCCCGTGCCGTCCCGCTCGCCCGGGAGGGCTCGCTCGCGACGTCCCCCGTCGTGCTCGCGACGAGCGAGGCCTCGGCGAAGGCCCTCAAGTGGTCGACCGACGACCCGCCCGCGTGGGCGCAGGCGGTGACCACCGGGTGGCCGGTGTCCGTCGACCTCACGACGGACACCTGCGGCCTCGCGACGGCGTTCGCGCTGCGCGCCAGCCTCGGCGACACCCCGCAGTACCGTCGCGCCCTCGCGGCGCTCAGCCTGTCCGTCTCGCAGGGCAACACGGTCGGCCTCCAGGCCCCGCTCGACCTCGTCAGCGAGAACTCCCCCGCGACGCCGATCCTGCCGTCCACCGAGCAGTCCGTCCTCGCGCTGCGGCGCGGCGGCCTCGCCTCGCTGACGATGATCTACCCGAAGGACGGCTCACCGTTCCTGGACTACCCGCTCGTCCGGGTCGCGGACGGCCGCTGGGGCCCGACGACCGAGGCGCTCGCGAAGAGCGTGGCGGCCGAGCTCACGTCCGCCGGGGCCGGTGCGACGTACGCCGCCCAGGGGTTCCGGCTCGAAGACGGCGGGGCACCGGACGGCGAGGGCGTCCGCACCGAGAAGATCCGGGCGCTGCCCGTCCCCGATGCCAAGACGGTCGGCGCGACGATCACCGCCCTGACGACGCTCGCCGCCCCGACCCGGATGCTCGCCCTCATCGACGTCTCGACGTCGATGAACATCGAGGCCCGGCCCGGCGTCAAGCGGATCGACCTGGTCCGCGACGCCGCGACCGCCGCCCTGACCGCGCTCCCCCCGGACAACAGCGTCGGGGCGTGGATGTTCGCGTCGAAGATCGAGGGCGACGTCGACTACAAGCAGCTGGCCGCCGTCGACCGGCTCGACGCGCCGGACCAGGGCAGGACGCACCGGGCGGCGATCCTCGAGCTGCTCAAGGCGCTGCCCCGGCAGACCCGGGACGGCGGCACGTCGATCTACGACACCGTCGACGCCGCGGTCGCCGAGATGCAGGCGAGCTACGACGGGCGCGCGTCGAACGTCGTCGTCCTGCTCACCGACGGCCGCAACCTCGACAGCACCGGTCTGACCCTCGACGAGGTCGTCAGCCGGCTCGAGAAGGGGCGCGCGAAGGGCGCCGTCCGGCTCATCGCCATCGGCATCGGCGGCGACACGGACCTGCCCTCGCTGCGCCGGCTCGCCGCGGCAACCCCGGGCGGGCAGGCCTACCAGGCCCGCGACCCTGCGGACCTGCAGGCCGTCCTCCTCGACGCCCTGGCCCGCCGGGGCTGACCCCCGCCGGGTCAGCCCTTCGGGGCGATGACGAGCACGAGGTCGCCGCCCTCGACCTGCGTCACGGCGCCGATCGCGAGCCGCTGGACCACCCCGGCGACCGGGGTCGTGATCGAGGCCTCCATCTTCATCGCCTCGATCGTCGCGACCGTCGCACCGGCCTCGACCGTGGCCCCGGTCTCGACCGCGAGCGACACGACGCCGGAGAACGGCGCGGCGACGTGCCCCGGGTTCGTCGGGTCCGCGCGCTCCGCCTGCCGGACGTCGACCTTGACCGAGCGGTCGCGCACCTGGATCGGGCGCAGCTGCCCGTTGAGGGTGCACATGACGGTCCGCAGGCCCTTCTCGTCGACGTCGCCGACGGCCTCGAGCCCGGCGATGAGGCGCACCCCGCGCTCGAGCTCGACGACGTGCTCGACCCCGTGCCGCAGGCCGTACAGGTAGTCGGTCGTGTCGATCACGGAGACGTCGCCGTACGTCTCGCGGACCGCGGCGAAGTCCTTCGTCGGGCCCGGGAAGAGCAGCCGGTTCAGCGTCGTCCGGCGGTCCGTCGTCAGCGCCTTGCGGTCGTCCTCGGACAGGTCCACGGTGCGCTTGGGCGTGCTGCGGCCGGCGAGCGCCTTGCTGCGGAACGGCTCCGGCCAGCCGCCGGGCGGGTCGCCGAGCTCGCCGCCGAGGAAGCCGATGACCGAGTCCGGGATGTCGAACCGGTCGGGGGTCTCGGCGAACTCCTTCGGGTCGGCCCCGACCGCGACCAGGTGCAGGGCGAGGTCGCCGACGACCTTCGAGGACGGCGTGACCTTGACGAGCCGGCCGAGGATCCGGTCCGCCGCGGCGTACATCGCCTCGATCTGCTCGAACTTCTCCCCGAGCCCGAGGGCGATGGCCTGCTGGCGCAGGTTGGAGAGCTGGCCGCCGGGGATCTCGTGGTCGTAGACCCGGCCGGTCGGTGACGGCAGCCCGGACTCGAACGGTGCGTAGACCCGGCGCACCGCCTCCCAGTAGGGCTCGAGGTCCATGACGGCGCGCAGGTCGAGGTCCGGCGCGCGCTCGGTGTGCGCGAGGGCCGCGACGAGGGCGGACATCGACGGCTGGCTCGTCGTCCCGGACATCGACGCGGTCGCGACGTCGACGGCGTCCACCCCGGCCTCGACGGCCGCGACGAGTGTCGCGAGCTGGCCGCCCGCGGTGTCGTGGGTGTGCAGGTGCACCGGCAGGTCGAAGCGCTCACGCAGCGCCGTGACGAGCTTCTTGGCGGCGTAGGGCCGCAGCAGGCCCGCCATGTCCTTGACGGCGATGACGTGCGCGCCCGCGGCGACGATCTCGTCGGCGAGACCCAGGTAGTAGTCGAGGGTGTAGAGCGTCTCCGCCGGGTCGAGCAGGTCGGCGGTGTAGCAGAGCGCCACCTCGGCGACGGCGCTGCCGGTGTCCCGGACGGCCTCGATCGCCGGGCGCATCTGCTCGACGTCGTTGAGCGCGTCGAAGATCCGGAAGACGTCGATGCCGGTCGCGGCGGCCTCGTGGACGAACGCGTCGGTGACCTCGGTCGGGTACGGGGTGTACCCGACGGTGTTGCGGCCGCGCAGCAGCATCTGCAGGCACAGGTTCGGCATCGTCTCGCGCAGCGACGCCAGCCGCTCCCAGGGGTCCTCCCCGAGGAAGCGCAGGGCGACGTCGTACGTCGCCCCGCCCCAGCACTCGACCGAGAGCAGGCCGGGCGTCATCCGCGCGACGTGCGGCGCGACGGCGAGCAGGTCGCGGGTGCGTACCCGGGTCGCGAGCAGCGACTGGTGCGCGTCACGGAACGTCGTGTCGGTGACCGCGACCGTGCGCTGCGCCCGGAGCGCCTGCGCGAAGCCCTCGGGGCCGAGCTCGAGCAGCCGCTGCCGCGAGCCGTCCGGGGCCGGGGCGGCGACGTCGAGGGCGGGCAGCTTCTCCCGCGGCGCGAGCGTCGTCCGCGGCTCGCCGTTCGGCTTGTTCACGGTGACGTCCGCGAGCCAGGTGAGCAGCTTCGTGCCGCGGTCGCTGCTGCCGCGGGCGGCCGCGAGGTAGGGCCGGTCGTCGATGAAGGACGTCGTGATGCCGCCGGCGACGAAGTCCGGCTCGGCGAGCAGCGCCTGGAGGAAGGGGATGTTCGTGCTCACGCCGCGGATCCGGAACTCGGCCAGGGCGCGCTGCGAGCGGCGGACGGCGGTCTCGAAGTCGGCGCCGCGGCAGATGAGCTTGACGAGCATGGAGTCGAAGTGCGGGCTGACCGACGCGCCCGCGTGCACCGTGCCGCCGTCGAGCCGGACGCCGGCTCCGCCCGGCGAGCGGTAGGTGTTGACCATGCCGGTGTCGGGGCGGAAGCCGTTCGCGGGGTCCTCGGTGGTGATCCGGCACTGCAGGGCGGCGCCCCGCAGGTGGATCTTGTCCTGGGTGAGCCCGAGGTCGGCGAGGGTCTCCCCCGCCGCGATCCGCATCTGCGACATGACGAGGTCGACGTCGGTGACCTCCTCGGTCACGGTGTGCTCGACCTGGATGCGCGGGTTCATCTCGATGAAGACGTGCTTGCCGGCGTTGTCGCCGGCGGTGTCGAGGAGGAACTCGACGGTTCCGGCGTTGACGTAGCCGATCCCCCGGGCGAAGGCGACGGCGTCGCGGCAGAGCGCGTCGCGGAGGTCTGGGTCGAGGTTGGGCGCCGGGGCGATCTCGACGACCTTCTGGTGCCGGCGCTGCACCGAGCAGTCGCGCTCGAAGAGGTGGACGGTCTCGCCGGTCGCGTCGGCGAGCACCTGGACCTCGATGTGCCGCGGCCGCAGCACGGCCTGCTCGAGGAACATCGTCGGGTTGCCGAAGGCCCCCTCAGCCTCCCGCATCGCGGTCGCGAGGGCGTCGGGCAGCGCGGGGCGGTCGTCCACCCGGCGCATGCCGCGACCGCCGCCGCCGGCGACCGCCTTGACGAAGATCGGGAACCCGATCTCCTCGGCCGCCGCGACGAGCTCGTCGACGTCGGACGACGGCGCGGACGAGCGCAGGACCGGCACCCCGGCGGCGCGGGCGGCCGTGACCGCCTTGACCTTGTTGCCGGCCATCGACAGCACGGACGCCTGCGGGCCGATGAAGGTGATCCCGGCGTCGGCGCAGGCCTGGGCGAGCTCGGGGTTCTCGGAGAGGAAGCCGTAGCCCGGGTAGACGGCGTCCGCACCGGACTCCCGGGCGACCCGGACGATCTCGGAGACCGTCAGGTAGGCGTGCACCGGGTGGCCGCGCTCGCCGATGAGGTACGACTCGTCCGCCTTGATCCGGTGGACGGCGTTGCGGTCCTCCCACGGGAAGACCGCCACGGTGCGCGCCCCGAGCTCGTAGGCGGCCCGGAAGGCCCGGACGGCGATCTCGCCGCGGTTGGCGACCAGGATCTTCGAGAACACGGGGCGGGCCTCCGGGTGTCGTCCAGTACCGGCGAGGGGATGCGGCGTCGTCGGCGCGGTCCGGCTGCCGCAAAACTAACCGACGACCGGCCGTCCGCGGCGGTCGTGACCGTCCTGCGGGACGCCTCAGCGCCCCGCGGGCGTGATCTTCTCCACGGCCGCCACGAGGTCGGGGACGAGCTCCCACGCCGCCGGGTCGCTGACCCGCGGCAGCGAGACGATGGCGTGGTCGACGCCGACCGCCGCGTACGCGGCGAACCGGTCGACCGCCTCCTCGACGGTCTGGCTGCCCTCGACCCGCTCGGCGCCGGGCCGCACGAGGTCGAGCCGGCCGAGCGACGTCTTCTCGATCGCGTCGTAGTCGCGGCCGAGCCGCTCGCAGTGCCCGCGAAGCACGTCGAGCTTGGCGCGGACGGCGTCCGGACCCATCTCGAAGATGTTGCAGGCGTCGGCGTACTCGGCGACCATCCGCAGCGTCTTCTTCTCGCCGGTGCCCCCGATGAGGATCTTCGGGTGCGGCGAGGAGAGCGCGGGCGGGGAGTTCAGCGGGCGGGCCAGCGAGTAGTGCTCGCCCTCGTAGGGGCTCTCGTCGCCGGACCACATCCGGTGGGCGATCCGCAGCGTCTCCTCGAGCCGCTCGAAGCGCTCCGCGAGAGGCGGGTACGGGACGCCGAGCCCGACGTGCTCCTCCTCGTTCCACGCCGCGCCGACGCCGAACCACGCGCGGCCGCCGGAGAGGACGTCGAGGGTCGTCGCGGTCTTCACGAGGACGCCGGGGTGCCGGTACGTCACGCCGGTGACCATCGTGCCGAGCGTGACCTTCTCGGTGACCGCCGCGAGGTGGGCGAGCGTCGCCCAGCCCTCGAGCATGTCGTTCTCCGCCGGGCCGACCATGGAGATCTGGAAGAAGTGGTCCATGACCCACACGCTGGCCATGCCGGACGCCTCGGCGTCCGTCGCGATGCGGCGCAGCTTCGGGCCGAGCGCCGCCGGTCCGCCGGGCCAGGTGAAGTCGGGGATCTGGAGTCCGAGTCGCATACCCGTCATCCTGCACCCGGGACGACGTGCCGACCCCTCGGTACGTGCCCGCCGGGCCGGGGAGGCCGCAGTGACGCAGACACCGACGACGAGGCCGCCCGCGCCGCCCGTGCCCGGCGGTGCGGCGCGCCGGCCGGACGGCGTGACCGCCCTGCTGTCGCTGTGGTTCACCGCCGGGCTGCTCCTCGACGCGTGGGCGCACAACAACCTGCCGGGCCTGGAGAGCTTCTTCACGCCCTGGCACGCGGTCTTCTACTCCGGGTTCACGGCGACCGCGGCCTGGCTGGCCTGGGTCGTGCGGACGCCGCTGCTCGCCGCCGTCCGTGGGCCGGGGACCCTGCGCGAGCGCTGGGACGTCGTCCCCGCCGCCTACCGGACGGCGCTCGTCGCCGCGGGGGGCTTCGCCGTCGCCGGTGCGGGCGACATGGTGTGGCACACCGTGCTCGGGATCGAGCAGGCCATCCGGATCCTCTTCTCCCCCACGCACCTGGCTCTCGCGACGGCGATGGTCCTCATCGTCACGACGCCCCTGCGGACCGCCCGTGCCGACGACGGCCTCGGGCCCGACCCGGGCCTGCGACGGCTGCTCCCGGCGGTCGCCGGGCTCGCCCTGGCGACCGCCCAGGTGCTGCTGTTCGTGCAGTACGGCAACGCCCTGGTCCGGCGCGGCGAGGGCTACCTGGTCGCCTTCGGGTACACGGACACGCTCTTCACGGCGTGGGTGCTGTCCTCCGTCGTGCTGACGACCCTCGTTCTCGTCGTCCCGCTGCTGCACCTGGCGACCCTGTGGCGACTGCCCGCCGGCGCCGTCACCGTGCTCTTCGGCGCCTGCGGTGCCCTGAGCCTGGCCGTCGCGGGCGGCGCGAACCGGGTCACCGTCGCCACGGTGCTCGTCGCCGGCGTGCTCTGCGACGTCGCGGTGCGCCGGCTGCGCCCCGGCCCGGACCGGCCAAGCGCCGTCCTCGCCCTCGGCGCCCTCGTGCCGGCGGTGACGTGGACGCTCGTCGTCGCGGTCGCCGTCCTCACCCGCTCCCCGGGCGACCGGGCCGGGACGGCACCGCTCCAGCTCGAGCTCGTGCTCGGGACGCCCGTCGTCCAGGCCCTCGTCGGGCTGCTCGCCGCGCACGTCATGACGGCGGGCCGGGTCAGCGGCCCCGCGGGTCGGTGACGGGCGTCAGGGGCTGAACGGGTCCCTGCGCAGCGACGTCACGAGGTGGTCCGTCGGGAGGTTGCCGCGCGCCCGCTTCCGCGCGGCCAGGGTGCGGCGCTGCTCGGCGAACACGAGCCGCACGAGCCGCTCCCGGTCGGCCGCCGCGATGTCGACGAACGAGCCGCGCAGGCCCTCGCTGCCCGGCGCCACGAGCGAGAGGACCGCGGGCACGAGCACCTCGTCGGGCAGCTCGAGCTCGACGAACAGCCGGGTCGCGGCCGGCAGGTGCTCGGCCTCGTCGACGGCGTCCCCCGCGTCGACCCGCAGACCGCCCGCGCTGACGTCGAGGGTCGCGCCGTGGAAGGCCAGGTCCGTGAGGTCCTGCCGGACCCGCGGGTCCAGGACGGCCGCCCGCAGCGGCAGCGCGAGCGGGCCGCGGACGTCCTGGCGGCGCTGCACCCGGACCGGGGAGTCGTCACCGGCGCGGCGCAGGGCGAGCCCGGTGTCGTCGTGGACCAGGCGGGCGCCGAGGGTGACCACGCCGGTCTCGGTCGTGATGTCGACGTCCCCGCGGACGTCGTCCAGCCCGGAGGCGAGCGCGAGCACGGGCAGCGACCAGTCGCCGTCCAGGTCACGGTCGGCGAGCGCCCGCAGCACGACCGTGCGGTCGCCGACGCGCAGAGCGAGACGACTCCCCCGGCCGACCTGGGTCATCTGGTTCCCCTCGCGCCCGGCAGGGCCTCGGAACGCGGCCGGACCCGCCGTCCCGGGGCGACCTGCCATCCGGTGCTGCCATCCTCGCCTGTCCGGCCCGCCCGGGTCGAGGCCTTGACGGCGTGGTCACCCGGTCAGCGGTCCGTGTCGCGGCCGGCCCCGGGCGGGTCAGTACGGTGGACGTGTGCCGCCGCGCCGCCGTCATGACCGGGAGAGCCTGCTCGCCGCCGCCGTCGAGGTGGCCCTGCAGGACGGCCTCGCCGCGCTCACCTTCGCCGCCGTCGGGCAGCGGGCCGGGGTCCCGGACCGCACGGTGGTCTACTACTTCCCCACCAAGCCGGACCTCGTCGCGGCCGTCATGACGACGGTCGCGGCGCAGGTCGTCGCGGCGGCCGGCTCCGACCCCGGCCCGTGGCCCCTCGCCGAGGCGCCGGCCCGGCTCGGGGCCCTGCTCGCCGGGCCGCAGGTCGGCACGGTGCTCGCCCGCTGGCTCGAGCTGTGCCTGCTCGGGGCCGACCCGGCCTCGCCGTACCGCGCACTGGCAGCGGGCCTCGGCGACGGCTTCGTCGGGCTCGTCGCGGACCGCCTCGCCGACGTCCCCGAGGCCGGGCGGCGGGCCGCCGCGGCCCGCGTCATCGCGGTCGTCGACGGCGCCATGCTCCTGCGGATGATCGGCCTCGACGCGGACGCCGACGCCGCGCTCGGGGGCGGCGGGTGACGGACGACCTGCACCCCGACGCCGTGCCCCGTCCGACGGTCCGGGTGCTCCTGCTCGACGGCGCGGACCGGCTCCTGCTCTTCCGGGGCTTCAGCGAGACCGGGGACCCGTTCTGGTTCCCGGCCGGCGGCGCCGTCGAGCCCGGCGAGACGCCCGACGAGGCCGCCGTCCGCGAGCTCGTCGAGGAGACCGGCTGGGAGCGGCCCGTGCTCGGCCCGCACATCGGCGACCGGCGGCACGTCGTCGGCTGGGACGGCACGGTGTGGGACGTCCGCGAGCGCTGGTACCTGGCCCGGGTCGACACCCTCGAGGTGGACACGTCCGGGTACACCGCCGCGGAGGTCGCCGCGGACCAGCAGTGGCGCTGGTGGACCCCCGCCGGGCTCGGGGCGTCCCCGGACCGGCTCGTGCCCGCCGACCTCGCCGGTCTCGTCGCGTCGATCCTGCGGGACGGCCCGCCGCCGGTGCCGCTCACGCTGGGGATCTGAGCCGCTCCAGCAGCCCGGCGACCTGCGTCGCGACGGCGCCGACGTCGACCGCCCGTGTGGTGTCGACGACGACGGCCGGCCCGAGCCCCGCCGGCCCGTCGAACTCGGTGAAGGCGTCGGCCGGGAGGTCGGTGAGCGGGTGGGCGCCGGCGTGCCGCCGCGGGTCACGGGCCCGGTCGGCGTACCGCCGCCGGGCGAGGTCCGGCGGGCACGTGCAGTGCACCTCGACGACCGGACGGCGCAGCCCGGCGACGTGGGCGAGGTCCCGCGGGTCCCGCGGGCGGAGGTTCGTCTCGACGACGACCTGCGGCGCGTCCGCGGCGAGCCGCCACATGAGCCGGATCGCCGCCGCCCCGAGCGTGCGCGACCAGGCGAGCGCGCCGTCCGGCGTGGCCGCCGTCGCCGGGGCGGGCAGGGCGTCGTAGAGGGTCTCCTTGACGACGTCCTTGCCGATGAGTGGCAGTCCGAGCGCCACGGCGAGCGGGCCGGCGAGCGTCGTCTTGCCGGCACCGGGAGCACCCGTGACGAGGACGAGGACCGGCGCGACGCCGTCCGGCGCCGCGACCTCCCGAGCCGTCACACCGTCATGGTGCCAGGCTCAAGCCCGCCCGCCGGCCCGCCGATCATGGAGGCACCGGACCGGGAGGGCGGACGCGATGGCAGGGTGCACGTGGCGCGAGCACGACGGCATGCGCTACCTCTACGCCGACTACCGCGGGCTCGACGACGACCCGGCCCTCGCCGTCATGGCCGAGGCGGCCGGGATCGTCGCCGCGCACGACGGACCGGTCCGGATGGTCTCCGACGTGACCGGGGCCCGGCTCGGGTACCGGTCGCAGTCGGAGTCCAAGCGGCTGAGCCGCCAGGTGTGGGAGCCGCGCGGCACCCGGATCGCCCTCATCGGCATGACGAGCCTCCAGGTCATGGCGTTCCGGGGCTTCAAGCGGCTCGGGCAGGGTCGCGCGTTCGCGGCGTTCCAGACCCTCGACGAAGGGCTCGTCTACCTCGCGGGCGACGAGATCCTCCGGCCGTGAGCCCGGTCATCCCAGGGCGACGTCGAGCGACTCCAGCCCGCGGATGACGAACTCGGGGCGCCGTACCGGCTCCTGGGCGAGCACGATGCCCGGCATCCGGGTGCGCAGTGCCGCGAGGACCGACTGGACCTCGACCCGGGCCAGCGGGGCGCCGAGGCAGAAGTGGATCCCGGCCCCGAACCCGAGGTGCGGGTTGGGCGTGCGCGCCACGTCGAACCGGTCCGGTTCGGCGAAGACGGCCGGGTCCCGGTTCGCGGCGCCGAGCAGCGCGGCGACCTTCTCCCCCGCGCGGACGACGGTGCCGGCGACCTCGACGTCCCGGGTCGCCGTCCGCTCGAAGAGCTGCAGCGAGGAGTCGAACCGGAGCATCTCCTCGGTGGCCGACGGCACGAGGCCCGGGTCGGCGACCACCCGCTCCCACTGGTCGCGGTGGTGGAGCATCGCGAGCATCCCGTTGCCGACGACGTTGACGGTCGCCTCGTGCCCGGCCATGAGCAGCAGCACGCACGTGCCCACGATCTCGTCCTCGGTGAGCCGGTCCTCACCGTCGGAGGCGGCGACGAGGTCGCTCACCATGTCGTCCTCGCGGGGATGCGCCCGACGGTCGGCGACGAGCTCGCGCAGGTAGGCGACGAAGGCCGCGGACGCCGCCTCGGCCTGCGCCCGGCGGGTCTCGTCGAGCCCGTACTCGTACATCTTGACGATCGCGTTCGACCACGGCCGCAGGTGCACCCGGTCGTGCGGGGGCACGTTGAGCAGCTGGGCGATGACCTCGACGGGCAGCGGCTCGGCGACGGCCGCGATCAGATCGGCAGCACCGGTCGCCCCGCCGGCAGCGTCCCCGGCCGGCGGGTCGCCGCCGTCCCGCAGCCGGTCGACGAGGTCGGCGACGAGCGAGTCGGCGAGGTCGCCGATCCACGGCCGCATCCGCTCGACGTGCCCGCGCCCGAACGCGCCTGCGACGAGGCGGCGCAGCCGGGTGTGGGTCGGCGGCTCATTCTCGAGGATCGACGTCCGGTGGAGCATGTTGAACGCCGGGAACTGCTCGGCGGGCTCCTTGTCCTTCCAGATCCGGCCGAGCCCGCGGTCCCGGAAGACGGCGTCGCACGCCGCGTGCGAGACCGCGACGTGCAGCCCCATCGTGTCGTGCCGGTGCACCTCGCCCTGCGCCCGCAGCGCGGCGAACGCCGGGTACGGGTCGGCGAGGAACGACGGGTCGGCGGGGTCGAAGAGCGCGGTCGCGGGCATGCGAGCACGGTAGCCGGGCTAGGGTCGCCGACATGGCACGGACGATTGCGACGAACACGACGGTCGACCTCGACGGGCTGCTGGACTTCGCCCGGCCGCGGCACCACGGCATCCTGCTGACCCGGCGCTCCGACGGTTCCCCGCAGGGCTCGCCGGTGACGATGGGCGTCGACCCGCAGGGCCGGATCGTCGTCTCGACCTACCCGGACCGGGCGAAGGCGGTCAACGCCCGGCGCGACCCGCGGGTGAGCGTCGTCGTCCTGTCCGACGACTTCGGCGGCGCCTGGGTGCAGGTGGACGGCGAGGCCGAGGTCATCGACCCGCCCGACTCCGTCGAGCCGCTCGTCGAGTACTTCCGGTGCATCTCGGGCGAGCACCCGGACTGGAGCGAGTACCGCGCCGCCATGGTGAAGCAGGCGAAGTCGCTCATCCGGGTCACGCCGACGCGCTGGTCGCCGATCGCCACGGGCGGGTTCCCGGCCCGGCTCGCGGACGACTGACCGACAGGTCCGGGACGCGAGAGGTCCGCCGCACCCAGGTGCGGCGGACCGTCCGCGTCGACCGTTCCCGGTCCTGACGGCGTGGGTCAGGCGGGCACCACCGGGATCGCCGCGATCGACTCGGCGAACCGGGCCGACGTGACGTCCTCGTCCGTCATCCGCCCCGACAGGTACGCGTCGTACGACGCGAGGTCGAGGTGGCCGTGGCCGCAGAGCGCGGTGAGGATGACCTTCTCCTCACCGGACTCCTTGCACGCGAGCGCCTCCCGGATGCACGCGGCGATCGCGTGCGTCGGCTCCGGCGCAGGGACGATGCCCTCGGTGCGCGCGAACTGGACCGCCGCGCTGAAGCACTCGGTCTGCGGCAGCGCGAGCGCCTCGATGAGCCCGAGCTCGTAGATGTGCGAGATGAGCGGGCTCATGCCGTGGTACCGCAGGCCGCCGGCGTGGATCGGGTCCGGCACGAAGTCGTGGCCGAGCGTGTGCATCTTCATGAGCGGGGTCATGCCGGCCGTGTCGCCGAAGTCGTAGGCGTACACGCCCTGCGTGAGCGACGGGCAGGACGCCGGCTCGACGGCGCGGATCGTCGGGTTCATCTTCCCGGCGAGCTTCTCCCGCAGGAACGGGAACGTCAGGCCGCCGAAGTTGGAGCCGCCACCGGTGCAGCCGACGATGACGTCCGGCGAGAGCCCGAGCTTGGCGAACTGGAGCAGCGCCTCCTCACCGATGATCGTCTGGTGCAGCAGCACGTGGTTGAGCACGCTGCCGAGCGCGTACCGGATCTCGGGGTCCTGCGCGGCGACCTCGACCGCCTCGCTGATCGCGATGCCGAGCGAGCCCGGGTGGTTCGGGTCGGTCGCGAGCAGCGCCCGCCCTGCGTTCGTCAGGTCGGACGGCGACCGGTGCACGGTGCCGCCGAACGTCTCGATCATGATGCGCCGGTACGGCTTGAGGTCGTAGCTCGCGCCGACCTGCCACACCTCGCACTCGATCCCGTACTGCGCGCAGGCGAACGCGAGGGCGGTCCCCCACTGGCCCGCACCGGTCTCGGTCGTCAGCTTCTTCACGCCGGCCTTGGCGTTGTAGTAGGCCTGCGGGACGGCGGTGTTTGGCTTGTGCGAGCCGGCCGGCGAGACGCCCTCGTACTTGTAGAAGATCTTCGCGGGGGTGCCGAGCGCCTTCTCGAGCCGGTGCGCGCGGTACAGCGGGGACGGCCTCCAGAGCCGGTAGACGTCCTGGACCTCCTCGGGGATGTCCACGTAGGAGTCGGTCGTCACCTCCTGGAGGATGAGGTCCATCGGGAAGAGCGGCGCGAGGTCCTCCGGGCCGACCGGCTGCATCGTCCCCGGGTGCAGCGGCGGGGGCGGCGGCGACGGCAGGTCGGGGATGACGTTGTACCAGCGGGTCGGCATCTCCGACTCGTCGAGCATCACCTTGTGCTGCTGCACGTCTGCCACGGGGGCTCCTCCTGACGTCGTCGCGGACCTTCTCGGCGCAGCCTTGCAGGTGGAACGCGCCCGGGCCAGGGACCGTCCGGTTCGTCCCGACCTCGGTGTGGTGCGATGGGCACCTCGACGAGAGGAGCCGGCCGTGCCATCGACAGCGGCGTCGTCCCTGCCCCGCAGCACGCCGTCCGCGCAGGGGGTCGACCCGGCCGGGATGGGTGCGTTCCTCGACGCGCTGGACGCCGCACCGGGCGTCGAGCTGCACTCGCTCGTCGTCGTCCGCCACGGCCACGTCGTCGCGGAGGGCTGGTGGCACCCGTACACGCCCGGGCGGGTGCACCTGCTCTACTCGCTGAGCAAGAGCTTCACCTCCGCCGCCGCCGGGTTCGCGGAGGCCGAGGGCCTGCTCGACATGGACGCGACCGTCCTGTCGTACTTCCCGGAGCTGGACGGCGCGGTCACCGACCGGCGCAGCAGGGCGATGCGGGTCCGGGACGTCGCCGCGATGGCGAGCGGGCACCTCGCCGAGACCGTCGACACGGCGTTCGCGGCGGACGACCCGGTCCTCGGGTTCCTCACGATCCCGCCCGACCGCGACCCCGGCACCGTGTTCGCCTACAACCAGCCGTGCACGTACGCGCTCGCCGCGATCGTCCAGCGCGTCACCGGCGGCACGCTCACCGACTACCTGCGGCCGCGCCTGTTCGAGCCGCTCGGCATCGCCCCGGGCGGCTGGCAGCAGCACCCGCCGGGCCGGGAGATCGGCTACTCGGGACTGCACCTGACGACCGAGGACGTCGCCCGGTTCGGCCAGTGCCTGCTCGACGACGGGCGCCGGCAGGGCCGTCAGGTGCTGCCCGAGGGCTGGGTCGCGGAGGCGACCCGCGAGCACGTCCCCACGGTCGTCCCGGCCGGAGCGGGGGTCGGCGAGGCGGTCGGCGAGGCGGTCGTCGAGGCGGTCGTCGAGGCGGTCGTCGAGGCCCGGGACGGCGACTGGGCGCAGGGCTACGGCCGGCAGTTCTGGCGCTCCCGGCACGGCTACCGCGGTGACGGCGCGTACGGACAGTTCTGCGTCGTCGTCCCCGGGGCGGACCTCGTCGTCGCGACGACGGCCGCCGCGCCCGACATGCAGGCCGTCCTCGACGCGCTGTGGGCGCACGTGCTGCCGGCGCTCGCCGACGGGCCGCTCCCGCGGTCCGGTGCCGACGACGCCCTCGCCGACCGGCTCGGCGCGCTCGGGCTGCCGCCTGTCCCGGCGGGCGGTCCGGACGCCGTCCCGCCCGGGACCCTGCTGCGGTCCAGCGGCACGGTCGGCCCGCGCGGCCTCACCGGCGCCGTGCTGCGCCGGGGCACCACCGGGTGGACGCTCACGCTCGACGCGTGGGACGGCACCGTCGTGGCGGACGTCGGCGCGGACCGCTGGGCAGTCACCGAGCCGGACGACGGCGGCGCACCGCTCGCGGTGAGCGCCGGGTCACCGGCCCCGGGAAGGGTGCGGGCCGACGTCCTCCTGCTCGAGACCCCGCGCCGGCTGCGCCTCGACGGCGACGTCGCGGCCGGGACGCTCACCGCGGCCTGGGCCACCGACCCGCTGGGCGGTGTCAGCCTGCGCTCGATGGCGCCGCGCTGACCCGTCGCGGGCAGCCGGACCGGCCTACGGCACCGGCCAGGTGTGCACCGGCTCGTTGGAGTGCATGCCCTCGACGTACAGCGCGAGCATCTGCCGCAGCGCCTCGGCCCTCGGGGCACCGCGCCCCTCGAGCGCCTGGACGGTCTCGGTCTGCCAGGCCGCCCCGTTGCGACCGGTCTTGGCGCGCTCCTCGATGATGCCGAGGTACCGGTCGCGGACGGCGGGGTCGACCCCCCAGCGGTCCAGGCCCTCGTAGGCCATGGGGAGCAGCCGGCGCAGGACGAGCTCGTCGACGGTGACGTCCCCGAGGCCCGGCCAGTAGACCGTCGCGTCGAGGCCGCGCCGGGCGCACTCGTGGAAGTTCTCCTCGGCCGTCGGGAAGGTGAGCTTCGTCCAGACCGGCCGGTCGTCCTCGGCGAGCACCCGCAGGGCCCCGTAGTAGAAGGCGCTGTTCGCGAGGATGTCGACGACCGTCGGGCCGGCCGGGAGCACCCGGTTCTCCACGCGTACGTGCGGGACGCCGTCCACGACGTCGTAGACCGGGCGGTTCCAGCGGTAGATGGTCCCGTTGTGCAGCCGCAGCTCCTGCAGCCGCGGCGCCGCGCCGGACTCGAGCACGCGCAGCGGGTCCTCGTCGGTCACTTCGGGCAGCAGCGCCGGGAAGTACCGGACGTTCTCCTCGAAGAGGTCGAAGATGGACGTGATCCACCGCTCGCCGAACCAGACCCGCGGCCGGACGCCCTGGTTGCGCAGCTCTTGCGGGCGGGTGTCCGTCGACTGCGCGAAGAGCTCGATCCGGGTCTCGCGCCAGAGCTCGTGGCCGAAGAAGTACGGCGAGTTGGCCCCCATCGCGAGCTGCGGGCCGGCGATCACCTGGGAGGCGTTCCAGTTGCGCGCGAAGTCCGCGGGGGCGACCTGCAGGTGCAGCTGGACGCTCGTGCACGCGGACTCGGGCGCGAGGGTGTCGGCGTACGTCGCGAGCCGCTCGACGCCGGTGATGTCGAGGTGGATGTCCTCGCCGCGGGCGGCGAAGATCGAGTTCTCGAGCGCCTGGTAGCGCGCCGACGGGCTCATCCACGACTCGCCCGCGAGGTGCTCCGGCATGAGCGTCGGGAGGATCCCGACCATGACGATGTGCCCGCCGCGCCGGTTGGCCTTCTCCTCGGCGGCGTTGAGGGAGGCCCGCAGGGACGCCTCGAGCCGCAGGCTCGCGTCCCCCGCGAGCGGCTGCGGCGGCACGTTGAGCTCGATGTTGTAGGCCCCGAGCTCGGTCTGGTACGCCGGGTCGGCGATCTCCTCGAGCACGGCCATGTTGCCCAGGAACGGCTGGTAGTCGGCGTCGACGAGGTTGAGCTCGACCTCGAGCCCGGTCATCGGCTGCTCGGCGTCGAAGTGCGTCGTCGACAGCATCCGCTCGAAGACGTCCAGGCACAGCTGGACCTTCTCGCGGTAGCGCTGCCGCTCCTCGCGCGTGAACCCGGTCCCGCTCACCTCGTCGCCCATGCGGCGACTGAAGCACAGGCCGCACCCGCGTGACCAGAGCGGACGACGTGACGCACGCAGGTGGCCGCCCGGCGGGCGCGCCTCGCCCCGGCTGTCGGGGCCAGTGCATAGGGTCTGGATCGTGCGGATCCTCCACACCTCGGACTGGCACCTCGGGCGGTCGTTCCACCGCGTCGGGATGCTCGACGCCCAGGCGGCGTTCGTCGACCACGTCGTCGAGGTGGTCAGATCCGAGCAGGTGGACGTCGTGCTCGTCGCCGGGGACGTCTACGACCGGGCGATCCCGGGCGTCGACGTCGTCGCCCTCCTCGACGAGGCGCTGGCCCGGCTGACGTCGACCGGGGCGACCGTCGTCCTCGCGAGCGGCAACCACGACTCCGCGCGGCGCCTCGGGTTCGCCTCCCGGGTGCTCGAGACCGCCCGGGTCCACGTCCGCACCGACGCGCGACGCTGCGCCGAGCCCGTGCTCCTCGAGGACCGGCACGGCCCGGTCGCCCTCTACCCGCTCCCCTACCTCGAGCCCGTCCTCGCCGCGGGCGCCCTCGGGCTCACCGAGACCGGCGCCACGCACGCCGCGGTGCTCGGCGCGGCGATGGACGGCGTCCGCGCCGACCTCGCGGGCCGCCCCGCCGGGACCCGCTCTGTGGTCGCCGCGCACGCCTTCGTCGTCGGCGGCGAGGTCTGCGACAGCGAGCGGGACATCAGCGTCGGCGGCGTCGCCTCGGTGCCGAGCGGCGTGTTCGACGGCGTGTCGTACACCGCGCTCGGTCACCTGCACGGTCGGCAGCGGATCAGCGAGACCGTCCGGTACAGCGGCTCACCGCTCGCCTACAGCTTCTCCGAGCACGCCCACCGCAAGGGCTCCTGGCTCGTCACCCTCGGCCGCGACGGCGTCGAGTCGGTCGAGGCGGTCGAGGCCCCGGTCCCGCGGCCGCTCGCCCTGCTGCGCGGCCGGCTCGAGGACCTGCTCTCCGGCTCCGGCTACGCACCGCACGAGCAGGCCTGGTGCCGGGTCACGCTCACCGACCCGGAGCGCCCTGCCGAGGCGATGCAGCGGCTGCGCACCCGCTTCCCGCACACCCTCGAGCTGCGGTTCGAGCCCGAGGGCGTCGCCGGGGCGGTCGACCTCAGCTACACCGAGCGGGTCGCCGGCCGCAGCGAGCTCGACGTCTGCTGCGGGTTCGTCGAGCACGTCCGCGGCCGCCGGGCCTCCGACGGCGAGGTCGAGATCCTCCGCTCCGCCGTCGAGGAGCTCCGGCTGGACGACGCCGAGCGGCTGGGTGCCGCGGCGCTGCGGGCCGACCGGCGGGAACGCCGCGCGACCCGGACGGCGCCGGCGGCGGTTCCGGCTCCGGCCACGCCCGCGCCG
>NZ_MWLL01000019.1:0-25039 GCF_002198675.1 Kineosporia sp. R_H_3
CCGTAGACGATGTGCATGAACGTGCCGTACATCCGCGGGCCCCCGACGAGCAGCAGCGGCAGCCAGGACGACGTCACGACCGCGGTCACGAGCGTGACGGCGTAGAGCAGGACCCACAGCCGCGCCATCCGGTACACCCGGAACCGTTCCTGCTCGGGCACGGTGTCTGTCTCGTCGGTGGTGAGGCGGCCGGCGGCATGCAAAAGCATCTTCCCCAACGACACGGGGACGTCGTAGAGCCCGACGAGGTTGGCGATCATCCGGACCAGCCGGGCCGGCCGCATCGCCTGGATCTCCGGGTCGCGGCCGACGATGAGGGTGTCGGTGTGGTGCCGGGTGTGGCCCCAGCGGTACACCGTCGGGTCCCGCATCATCATGAAGCAGGCCACCTGGTAGACCGCGGTGTCCATCCACCGGGTGAGGAACGCCGTCCCGTGGCCGGCCTCGTGCCAACGCGAGTCACCACCGGAGCCGTAGAGGACGCCGTACACGAGCAGCAACGGCGCGGCGAGCCACGGGTGGCCGCCCGTCCAGAGAACGCCGCCCGCCGCAGCGCAGACGACCATGAGCCCGACCCAGATGACCGTGTCCCGGATCGCCGGGGCGTCACTGCGCCGCATGAGCTCCTTGAGCCGCTTGCGCGGCACCTCGCTGTGGAACCACTCCGCGCCCGACAGCCCGGACTCGCGCGCCCGCAACCCGGCCTCGCTGTCCAGCGCGTACGACGCCAGCCGCTCCCGTCCCACGGCGCTCACTCCCCCGCGGTGTACAGCGCCGGTCGCTCGGCGAGGCGGACGTCGACCGGCCGACCTTCGGCGTAGGACTGCACGGCCGCCTCCGCGACCGCGGTCGCGGCGTACCCGTCCCAGGTGCTCGGGCCGCCGACCCGGCCGGCCGCGAGGTCGTCGACCCAGCTCTGGAGCTCGACCGTGTAGGCGGGCGCGAACCGCTCCTGCCAGTCCGCGGGCACGCTCTCGCTGCGCCGGCCGGCGGTGATGACGACGGTGGTCCGGGGGTTGTCGAGGCCGACGGTTCCCAGAGACCCGACGACCTCGCAGCGGACGTCGTACCCGTACTGGCAGTTGACGAACGACTCGACGGTGACGACCTGCCCGCCGGCCATCCGGAGCACGGCGACCTGCGGGTCGCGCATCCCGTCCGCGGCGAGCGGGCTCGTCCTCACGGGCAGCACTGTCACCGACTCGATCTCGGTGTCGAACAGCCAGCGGAAGACGTCGAACTCGTGGACGAGGGAGTCGGTGAGCGACATCTCGCCGCGGAAGAAGTCCGGGACGGTCGCGTTGCGGTGGATCGCGTGCGCCAGAAGCGGTTCGCCGATGACGCCGTCCGTCATCGTCCGCTTCACGTCAAGGTACCCGGCGTCGTAGCGGCGCATGAACCCGAGCTGGACGTACCGGCGTCCGGCCGCGGCCTCCGCCTCGAGCACGCGCAGGGCGTCGGCCGACGTGGTCGCCAGCGGCTTCTCGCAGAGCACCGGCTTGCCGGCGGCGATGCAGGCGATCGCCTGCTCTGGGTGCAGGTGGCCCGGCGAGGCGATGAGGACGGCGTCCACGTCGTCGGCGGCGACGACCGCCTCCCAGGAGGTGTGCGACGTCGCTCCCGCGGCGGCGGCGACCTGCGCCGCGCGGTCGGTCGCGACGTCGAACACCGCGCTGACCCGGGAGCCGACGACCTGCGTCGTGAGCCGGGCGACGTGGTCGGCGCCGATCATCCCGGTGCCGATGACACCGACGCGGACGGTCATCGGGCCACCTCCTCGATCCGGACGGGGCGGTGCTCGCGGGCGGAAAGCGTGGCCGCCTCGGCGGTCCAGGCGGTGCCCATCGCGTCCTCGACGGTGCACGGGGACGGCGTCCGGCCGGCTGCCACCTCGCAGAAGGTGGCGAGCTCGGTCCGGAAGGCCTCGGTGAGGCGGTCCATGAAGAAGATGTGCGCGGGACCCGCCGGCCAGCTGATACCGGGCTGGGTCGCGCGCAGCGGCAGGCCCTCGTCGAGGCCGGCGGCGACGGCGGCGGCCGTGCCGTGGACCTCGAGCCGGACGTCGTAGCCGCTGGCGTTCGCGCGGGTGTTGGAGACGACGCCGATGCTGCCGTCGTCCATCGTCAGCAGCGTCGAGACCGTCGTCCAGTCGCCGTGGTCGGCGTACATCTCCGCCGCGGCGGTCGGGTCGACGGCGCCGACGGCGTAGACCTCGACGACCTCCCGGCCGGTGACCCAGCGGACGGCGTCGAAGTCGTGGACCGAGCAGTCGCGGAAGATGCCGCCGGAGACGGCGAGGTAGGCCGCGGGTGGCGGGGCCGGGTCCAGGGTGGTGGAGCGGACGGTGTGGACGCGGCCGAGGCTGCCGTCGCGGACGGCGGCGCGGGCGGCGACGAAGGCGGGGTCGAACCGGCGCGGGTAGCCGATCTGGACCGGGACGTCGCTGCCGGTGAGCCGGTCGCGGACCAGCACCGCCTCGTCGGCGGTGCCTGCGACGGGCTTCTCACAGAAGACCGGGATGCCGGCCTTCACGGCAGCGAGCAGGAGGTCGGCGTGCGCGTTGGTCGCTGCGGCGATGACGACGCCGTCGAGCTCCGCAGCGAGCAGGTCGTCCGGGGAGGCCGCAGCGCGGGCCTTCTCGATCCGCCCCGTGACCGCGGAGACGGCGGCCGCGACGGGGTCGGTGACGAGGAGGTCGTCGACCTGCGGCAGGGCGGCGAGCGTGTCCGCGTGGAAGGACCCGATCCGGCCGAGTCCGATGAGACCGATGCGCATGAGTGGTGACACCCCTGTGGTTCTGGTCCCGGTGGCGACCGGGCGGTGGCGGGTTCCGCGCCGGTCGGGGCGGAGGGTTTGGCGGCGGGTGTGGCGTGGGACCGTGGCGCGGAGCGGCACGACTCGGCGGTGCTGCTCGCCGAGCCGTGCCGGTGGAGTCGCGGGCGTGACGTCGCGACGTGAGTCGCTGGGTGCTGCTGGTCAGACGTCTTCCATGCCGGCGAGCTCGTTGGGGTCGAGCTCAGGGGCCTCGATGCCGCCCGGAGCGTCGTGCGGGAGGACGACCTTCTCGGGGTGGACGCTGCGCAGCTCGTGGCTGAGCTCGGCGAGCTCCTGGCCGCCGGCCATCTCGGCCGTGAGCTGCTCGAGGGTGAGCTCGTCGCGGTGCGCGTCGAGGGCGACGTGTCCGAGCTTGAGGACGACGAAGTGATTGCCCACCAGGTAGGCGTGGTGCGGGTTGTGGGTGATGAAGATGACCCCGAGCCCGGCGTCCCGTGCCTTGGCGATGTACTTCAGGACGACGCCGGACTGCTTGACGCCGAGGGCGGCGGTGGGCTCGTCGAGGATGATGACCCGGGCCCCGAAGTAGATGGCGCGGGCGATCGCGACGACCTGGCGCTGCCCACCGGACAGGCTGCCGACGGCGCGGTCGAGGTCGGGGATGACGATCCCCATCTTCGTGAGCTCCTCGGCGCAGATCCGCTTCATGGTGGGGATGTCGAGGAACGGCCCCTTGCGGATCTCGTTGGCGAGGAAGAAGTTGCGCCACACCGACATCAGCGGTGCCAGGGCGAGATCCTGGTAGACCGTGGCGATCCCGAAAGCCTGCGCAACACGCGGGGAGCCGAACTGGCGGACGATGCCGCGCAGCTTCATGGTGCCTTCGCTGTACTCGTGCAGCCCGGCGACGATCTTGATCAGTGTCGACTTGCCGGCACCGTTGTCGCCGAGCACGCAGGTGACCTCGCCCTGCCGGACGGTGATGTTCACCCCGCGCAGCGCGTGCACGTTCCCGTAGCTCTTGCCGATGTTCTCCAGCTCCAGAACGGGACCGTCGTAGGTGCTGGACTCCCCCGCGTGGGTGGTCGCGGCCCGCGCCGCGCTGGTCCTGGCCGCGTTCATCGGGCGTCCGCCTTCCGCTTGACGTAGAGGTTGACCAGGGTCGCGGCGATGAGCATGACGCCGAGGAACGTCTTGAACCAGTCCGGGTCCCAGCCGGCGTAGAAGATGCCGAGCTGGGTCATACCGAAGATGAGCGACCCGACCGTCGCGCCGACGACCGAGCCGTAGCCACCGGTGAGCAGGCAGCCGCCGATGACGGCGGAGATGATGTAGATGAACTCGTTGCCGACGCCGGCGCCGGACTGGACGTTGTTGTAGTTGAACAGGTTGTGCATCCCGAGGATCCAGGCGCAGAACCCGACGCCCATGAAGAGCGCGATCTTCGTCCCGGTCACGGGGACGCCGACGGCGCGGGCAGCTGCCGAGTCGCCACCGGCGGAGAAGATCCAGCTGCCGTAGTGGGTGCGCAGCAGGACGATCGCCCCGATCACGGTGAGGGCCGCCCAGAAGATGATGGGGACCTTGATCTCGACCGAGCCGAGCTGGAAGCTCGAGGCGAACACCGCCTTGGCGCTGTCGAACCCGTCGAGGTCGTTGAGCGAGTTCGACGAGACGCCGCCCGCAACGACGCGGGTGAGGGCGAGGTTGACGCCCTGCAGGACGAAGAAGGTGCCGAGGGTGACCAGGAAGCTCGGTAGTCCGGTCACGTGGAGGAGCCAGCCGTTGAACGCCCCGACGCCGAGGGACAGCACGAGGGCGAAGACGATCCCGACCCAGACGTTGAGGCTGAAGAACCAGGCCAGGTGCGCGGCCGCCAGGCCGGACGTCGTCACGGCCACACCCGCCGACAGGTCGAACTCCCCGCCGATCATGAGCAGCGCGACGGCGACGGCCATGATGCCGATCGTCGAGGAGCCGTACAGGATCGTCCCGATGTTCCCGACGCTGCGGAACGCAGGCGCCACGAGCAGGAACAGCACGGCGACGGCAACGGCTCCGATCAGGGCCCCGACCTCGGGGCGGCCCATGATGGTTGCGGTGGCCGATCGGGTCGCGACCCGGTCGTCGGTAGGTGTGGCCGTGACGGTCGTCATCTCAGATCACTCTCCAGAGGAGTGGCAGCCGGGTCACCGGGTGCCGTTCGCGGCGAACTTCTCGACTGCAGCGATGTTGGTCTGGTCGATGAACGCCGGGCCGGTGGCCACGTTCTGGCCGCCACCGAGGGTGTTGCCGTTCGTGGTGTACCACCAGATCGAGTCGATGGACAGGTAGCCCTGCATGTACGGCTGCTGGTCGACCGCGAACTGGACGGACTTGTCCTTGATCGCCGCGACGAGCTGCTCGTTGGTGTCGAACGTGCCGATCTTCGCCGAGCTGCTGGCCGCCTTGACCGCCTTCACCGCGTCGAGCGCGATCGGCGCACCGAGCGTCACGACGTAGTCGACGGTCTTGTCCTGCGTCAGGGTGGCCTGGATGGTCGTCGTCACGGCCGAGTCGTCGGTTCCGTTGACGTAGATCATCTTGACCTTGGCGCCGGCCGCACCCTCCGTGACGCCGTCGCAGCGGTCGACGAGCTGCTGCTGGCCCTGGGTCTGGTTCACGCAGATGATGTTCGTGGCGCCGTCGGCCTTGGCCTTCGCGCCGACGGCGATGCCGGCGTCCTTCTCGCCCTGGCCGAAGTAGCCGATCGCGCCGAGGCCGAGGGCGTCCGGGCCGCCCGCGTTGAACATCGAGACCGGGATCCCGGCTGCGATGGCCTTCTTGATGACGTCACCGAGCGCCGGGGTGTTCGGGTCGGTGACGGCGATCCCGTCGACCTTCTTGTCGATCGCGGCCTGGATGAGCTGCGCCTGCTTGGTGGCGTCCGGGTCCGAGGAGTACTGCACCTCGTAGTTGTTCTTGGCCGCGGCTGCGTCGGCACCCTTGCGGATGCGGTCCCAGAACGTGTCACCCGGTGCCGCGTGGGTGATCATCGCGATGGTCTTCTTCGGGCCGGCCGCGGCACCAGCCGCGGGAGCGGCAGCAGCGGACGAGGAGTCCGCCGCGTCCTTGCCGCCGGACGACGAGCAGGCGGTGAGGGCGAGGGCCGCGGAGAGGGCGACGACCGCACCCACCGCACGCTTGGAGCGAATCATGATCGGTTGCCTTTCGACATCACCGCTACGACGAGGCGGTGTCCTGGGATGAGGGAGGAACTGGCTGTCCGGTCGGCCTGACCGCGGTTCGGGCTGACTGCCCGAGCGGCGTGACGTGCCTGCGCGGCTGGAACGGGAGCGACGTGCCGACGACGGCGACGTGCCGCGTCCGACTGCTGTGGAACCGTTCGGCGATCTGCTGTGCAACGTTCTAGGCCTTAACCCCTAGAACGTTTTAGGTCGCGTGTGGAACTATGAACGTGACGCAGGGCACACGTCAAGCCCTTCTTGGCTACCCGGCCTATAACGTTCTTGTATCGTTGCGTCGCTCCCACCAGGTTCCGCGAGGATGTCGCCATGACCATCGAGGACGCCGGGACGGCCCCCACCCGCCGGACCACACTGGCGGACGTCGCCCGACAGGCAGGCGTCTCGACGGCCCTGGTGTCGCTGGTGATGCGCGGCGCGCCGGGCGCCAGCCCGGCGAACCGGGAGAAGGTCTTCCGGGTCGCCCGCGAGCTCGGCTACGTACCGGACTCCCGGGCGCGTGCCCTTCGACAGGGCAGGTCCCAGCTGCTGGGCGTCATGTTCCACGTGCAGCAGACGTTTCACGCCGATGTCATCGAGGGGATCTACGAGGCCGCCGAGGCCGCCGGATACGACGTCGTGCTGAGCGCGGTCACCGACTCGCGCAGCGAGGACAAGGCGATCGGCACCCTGCTCGCGGACCGCTGTGAGGCGGTGATCCTGGTCGCCCCGACGTCGAGCCGGGAGTGGCTCGCCGAGGTCGGAGGTCGGCTGCCCACGGTCGTCCTGGTCCGCCATGTCCGCCACCCCGACCTCTCGGTGGTCCGGGCTGCCGACGTGAAGGGCCTGGCGCTGGCCGTGGACCACCTCGTCGGGTTGGGCCACACCAGGATCGTGCACATCGACGGTGCCGGCTCTCCCAGCGCGGAGCAGCGACGCCGCGGGTACCGGACGGCGATGGAGCGGCACGGCCTCACACCCCAGATCGTCAGGGGTGGCTGGGCCGAGATCAACGGCTCGCAGGCCGTGGACGCGCTCCTCGCCGGGGGCGGCGACCTGCCCACGGCGATCCTGGCGTTCAACGACCCTTGTGCGATGGGCGCGCTCAGCGCGCTCCACCGAGCGGGTATCGCCGTGCCGGACGAGGTCTCGGTGGTCGGGTTCGACGACACCCACCTGGCGGGGTTCTCGCACATCGGTCTGACCACGGTGCGGCAGGACGCGGGGCTGATGGCCAGGCTGGCCGTCGCGCGGGCGATCAGCCTGATCGAGCGCAGCAACGGCGCGGACGAGCACGGCGACGGCGTCGTGGTGCCCGCGCTCGTCGTCCGCGGCACCACGGGCCCCTGCCGGCGCTAGCCGACCGGTCACGACCGTCGGCCGGCCGCGACAGACCGGGACGCCAGCGCACGCTCGCGTGCCCTCACGAGGTGCTGACCGGCCGCGGCGCCAGCCCCGCAGCCTCGTAGGCAGCGTCGATGAGCCTCATGTTCGCGACGGCGTCCGCGGCGTCGAGCGGCAGCGGGGCGCCCTGGCGGAGGGCGGCCGCGAAGGCCTCCAGCTGGTAGGTGTACGAGGACCGCCGTCCGAGCGACTCGGTGCGGGAGCCTGTCGGGGTCGTCACCGTGACCCGGTCGTCGAGGTGCGGCTGGACGAAGTTGTGGGCGAGGACCTCCCCCACGCTGCCGACGACCCGGAAGGTCATCTCGACCTCCGTGTGCGCCATGTGGCAGCGCGCGGAGCCGGTGGCGCCGTCGGGGAAGGCGAGGTCGACGTCGAGCCACTCGTCGACGCCGGGATGCCCGTCGCGCTCTCCGGCACGGGCCGCGAGGAGCTGCGGCGCACCTCCGGCCAGTGCCCCGAGCATCCGTTGCGCGTGAAGGCTGTAGCAGCCGAGGTCCATCACCGCGCCGCCGGCGAGCTCGAGCGACCAGCGAGGGTCGCCGTCCGGTGGCGCGGGGATGGCGACCATCGTCTCGACCCGCTGCACGCGGCCGATCTCGCCGGACTCCACGACCTCGAGCAAGCGCCGGGTGACGGGGTGGAAGAGGTAGTGGAAGGCCTCCATGAACGTCGTCCCCGCGGCCTCGACCTCTCGCTGCACCGCGACCGCCTCGGTGGCGTTGCTCGTGGAGGGCTTCTCCGACAGGACGTGCTTGCCAGCCTGCAGCGCCTTGACGTTCCAGGGGCCGTGCAGACCGTTCGGCAGCGGGTTGTAGACGACCTCGACCTCGGGGTCGGCGAGCAAGGCGTCGTAGCTGTCGACCACGCGCTCGACGGCGCCGGCCGCGGCGAACGCCTCGGCCCGGCCGCGGTCGCGGGCGGCGACGGCGACGAGACGGTGGCCGGTGGCAGCAGCCGGGGAGACGATCGACAGCGAGGAGATCCTCGCGGCCCCGAGGACGCCGATCCGCAACGGTTCTTCGAGCTCTTCCACGGTTCCCGGCCTCCTCGGTGTCATCAGTGACGCGTGCCACACTAGGTCGGCGCGCCGATCGCCGAGCTCGGTGAAATGCCTCAAGAACGCCTCAGCAGCGGGACGACGGGAGGAGGTGTGCGGGTGGGTGCACGCCGCGACCACCGGGTCGTCGACATCGCGGCGCAGGCGGGGCTCAGCCGGGCCACCGTGGACCGTGTGCTGCACGGGCGTGACGGTGTGCGGCCCGAGACGGTGGCGCAGGTCGCCCGGGCGGTCGACGAGCTCGAGCGCCAGCGCGAGCAGGTGCTGCTCTCGGGCCGGACCCTCATCCTCGACCTTGTGATGCAGACCCCCGAACGGTTCGCGGTGGCCTCGCGCGGGGCGCTGGAGGCAGAGCTGCGGTCGCTGCGCCCGGCGGTGCTGCGGGCCCGTTCGCATCTGGCCGAGCACAGCGACCCGGCGGCTGCCGCGGCGGTGCTGGACACGTTGACCCGTAAGGGTTCGCACGGGGTCATCCTCAAGGCGCCGGACCACCCGCTCGTCGTCGACGCGGTGGCCCGCCTCGCCGAGCGCGGCGTCCCGACCGTGACGTTCGTGACCGATGTGCCCGCCAGCCGGCGGGTGGCGTACCTGGGGATGGACAACCTGGCGGCCGGTGCGACGGCGGCCTACCTCGTGACGCAGTGGGCGGGGCGTTCGGGCAGCGTCCTGCTGACGGTGAGCCACTCGTCGTTCCGGGGCGAGGAGGAGCGGGCGCTCGGATTCCGCCGCACCCTCGCCGAGCTGGCACCGAGGCGGAGGGTGCACGTGGTCAACGACACCGACGGGCTCGACGCGAGCATCCTCATCGCCGTCCGTGGCGCCCTCGCGCTGCGCCCGTCGATCAACGCGGTCTACTCGGTCGGCGGCGGGAACGTCGCGACGTTGCGGGCGTTCGACGAGGTCGGCATGGCCCCGAAGGTCTACGTCGCGCACGACCTCGACGGGGACAACCGGACGCTGCTGCGGACCCGCCGGATCTCGGCGGTGCTGCACCACGACCTCAAAGCCGACATGCGGCGGGCCTGCCGGGCGCTGCTGCAGGCCCGCGGGGTGCTGCCCGGCAAGCCGGCAGGCGTCCCGTCCCAGGTGCAGGTCGTCACGCCGTACAACGAGCCGGCGTCGTTGTACGGCGACGAACAGGTGTGAGGCCGCTCAGGCGAGCAGCAGCCCGCGGAGGAACTCGACGCTGGTCCTCACGTCGCTGACCGGACCCTCACCGGTCGGGGGCCCGGTGAGGATGGTGTCCTGCTCCAGGGTGTACCAGCCGTCGTACCCGTTGGCGCGCAGGTGGCCCACGATCGCGGCGACGTCGACGTCCCCGGTCCCGAGCGGGCGGTACATGCCGTCGCGGACCGCCTCGGTGTAGGTCAGCTTGCCGGCCTGGACCTTGCGGGCGAACGTGAGGTCGACGTCCTTGAAGTGGGTGTGCGCGATCCGGTCCGGCGCCTGCCCGGCGAGCACCGCGGGGTCGGTGCCACCGATGAGCAGGTGCCCGGTGTCCAGGCACAGCGACACAGAGGACCCGGCGAGGACGCGTTGGACGTCGGTACCGGTCTCGACCATGGTCCCCACGTGCGGGTGCAGCACGGCGCGGATCCCGTGCTGGGCCGCAGCGGCCGCCACTCGGTCGAGGTTGCGCAGCAGCAGGTTCCAGCCGTTGTCGTCGAGATCGGGCCGCGAGTCGTAGCCGGTCAGGCCGGAGTCCGCGGACAGCACCATGACCCCGGCCCGGGCTGCGACGAACCCCGGCAGGAGCCGCTCGAGCTCGCGCATCGGGTCGACGTCCGGGCGGTGCAGGACGAACGGGGTGAAGCCGCCGACGGCGGTCAGGTGATGGTCCGCGAGCGTGGCCGCGAGCGCGTCGGGGTCGGACGGGAGGAAGCCGTCCGGCCCGAGCTCGGTGGCGGCCAGGCCGATCTCGTTCATCTGGCGCAGCACCTGGTCCGCGGGGAGCTGGAAGCCCCAGCCCGGGACCTCGCAGACCCCCCAGCTGATCGGGGCTCCGGCGATGCGGTCGACGTCGGTCACAGTTCCTCCTGCGTGTGGGTGCTGCTATCGGGGAAGGTCCAGCCGGGGTCGGCGAGGGCCGCCGGGCGCCGGCCGGAGAGGACGTCGGCGACGCCCCGGGCGGCGGCGGTGAAGGTCGCGCGGGTGGCGCCGACGCTGAGCCCCATGACGTGGGGCGACAGGACGACGTCCGGGTGGTCGAACACCGGATGGTGCTGCGGCGGCTCGGGGTCGAAGACGTCGAGGCCCAGACCGGCGAGCCGACCGTCGGCGAGGGCCTTCGCCGCGGCATCGAGGTCGAGCAGGCCGCCTCGGCCGCAGTTCACCAGGACCGCACCGGTCGGCAGGGCGGCGAGGAACTCGTCGTCGACGAGGTGCTGGGTCTGCGGCGTGAGAGGCAGGTGGAGGGTCACGACGTTCGCGCGTGAGCGCAGCTCCCCGAGGGTGACGAGCTGGGCGCCGTCCACCTGTGCGGTGGGCCCGGTGAGGTACGGGTCGTGCGCCAGCACGGTCATCCCGAAGGCGGCGGCGAGCCGGCCCACCCGGCGGCCGATCCGGCCGTAGCCCACGATCCCGATCGTCGCGCCGTCCAGGTCGCCGAGCACGAGCGCGCCGCGGTCGGCCCAGCGGCCCTGCGCGACGCAGTCGGTGGTGGCGCGCAGCCGCTTCACCAGGTGCAGCACCATGGCCATCGCCCCCTCCGCGACGGCGTTGGTGCCGGCACCGGGGGTGACAACGACGGCGATGCCGCGCCGGGTGGCCTCGGCGACGTCGACGCGTTCGACGCCGACCCCGGTGCGGGCGATCACCCGCAGGTCGGGCATCCGGTCGAGCAGCGCGACGTCCACCGTGGCGTCGGCGCGCACGACGGCTCCGACGGCCGCCCGCAGGTCGTCCGGCGTCGGGTCCTGAACGAACCGCGCGCCCGCGGGCAGGTGGCCGACGACGAGCGCCGGGTCGACACTGCCGAGCGCGACGACGACCTGCCGACGCGTGCCGTGCTCGCTCACGGTGCCTGCCCGGCGCGACGCAGCTCGGCGACCACGGCGTTCGCGAGCAGGGTGGTGTCCGAGCCGATCGCGAGGAACTGCCAGCCGGCGGCCGACAGGCGGGCGGCCGCGGCGCCGTCCGGGACGAGCAACCCCGCGGCCTTCCCGTTCGCGCGAGCGGCGGCGAGGACGCGGTCGAGGGCGGCCAGGTAGACCGGCGCCTGCAGCTGCCCGGGGACCTCGAGGGCGTGGCTGAGGTCGCGGGGGCCGACGAAGAGCACGTCGACGCCGTCGACGGCCGCGATCTGCTCCACCGCTTCCAGGGCGGGCAGCGTCTCGATCTGGACGACGCCAAGGACGTCACCGTTCGAACGGTCGAGCGCGCCGGGGTCGAGGCCGTACCCGCACATCCGGTTGTACGTCGCGACTCCGCGGTCCCCCGCCGGCGGGTAGCGCAGGTGGCGAATGCAGGCGGCCGCCTCGTCCGCGCTGTCGACCCGGGGGAACATGACGCCGGCCGCGCCGAGGTCGAGCAGCCGCCCGGCCCGGATGCGTTCGGTGGACTCGACGCGGACGACGGTCGGCACGCCGTACGAGGCGGCGGCCGGGACGACGTCCCGGGCCTGCTCCTCGCCGCCGGCGCCGTGCTCGAGGTCGAGCAGCACCCAGTCGACGCCCGCGGCGGCGCAGACCTCCGCGGTGACCGGGGTCGCGGCGCCGACGAAGGTGCCGAAGGTGACGTCGCCGGCGTCGAGCCTGCGGCGCAGGGCACCTCGGTCGAGGCCGTAGCGGGTGGCCGCGGCGGGGCTCACCCGTGCCACCGCTGCGTGGTGAGACCGGTGTCGTACTGGGACCGGGCGGCCCGGACGGTGTCGGACTCGGAGACCTCGGCCGGTGCGACGTCCCACCAACAGCCCGCCGACGGCAGGTCGGCGTGCGGGATGACCGGGACGACAATGACGACCGGGCCGGCGTGGTCGCGGGTCTCCGCGAGGGCGGTGCGGACCTGCTCGGTGGTCGTGGCGCGCACGGCCCGGGCACCGAGCCCGGCGGCGACCTGGACGAGGTCGAGCTGCAGGTAGTCGCCGGTGAGGCCAGCGTCCTTCGCCTGCTGCCCCGGCTGCAGCGCCAGCGGGTCCGGGCGGTAGCGGAACTCGTTGGCGAACTCGCGGCCCATGGTGAACATCTGCAGCCGGTGGATGACCTGGTAGCCGTGGTTCTCCGGGATGACGACGGTGACGGCGAGGCCCTCCTGGGCGGCGGTGGCGAGCTCGGTCGGGGCCATGAGGAAGGTGCCGTCGCCGATGAAGACGGTGACCCGGTGCGCCGGGTCGGGGTCGGCGAGCCGGACACCCATCCCGCCCGGGATCTCGTAGCCCATGCAGGAGAACCCGAACTCGAGGTGGCAGTTCCGGTCGCCGGTGGCGTCCCAGACCTTGAGCAGGTCCCCGGGCGGACCGCCAGCGGCGGCGACGACGGTGTCGCCCGCGCGGGCGTGCTCCTGGAGCAGCCCGATGAGCTGGCCCTGGGTGAGGACGGCGTCGGTGTCGGGGACGACGTCGGTGGTCTGCGCGCGGATCGCGGCCAGGTCCGCCGGGCTGTCGGCGTCGAGCGCGGCGGTGCGGACCGGCGCCCAGGTGTCCTTGGCGGTAGTCACCGTCGCCCGCCACTCGGCGTCCGTCGTGATCCCGCGGGCCACGACGGCGTCTGCCAGCAGGTCCAGCGTGAGCCGGGCGTCGCCGAGCACCGACGTGGCGCCGAGCCGGTCGCCGTCGCGGGGGTCGACGTTAATGCTGGCGAAGCGCACCCCGGGGTCGGCGAACAGCGAGTGCGAGGCGGTCGCGAAGTCGGTGAGCCGGGACCCGACGGTGAGCACGAGGTCGGCCTGGCGGGCGAGCTCGTTGGTGGCAGGGTTGCCTTCCAGGCCGATCCCCCCGAGCTGCCACCAGGACGGGGTGCGGACGGCGCCCTTGCCGGCGAAGGTCTCGGCGACGGGCAGACCGGCCGCGTCGGCGAGCCGCTCCAGCGCCTGGCTCGCGTCGGAGTAGACGACGCCACCGCCGGCGATGACGAGCGGCCGGCGGGCCCCGGCGAGGAGCTCGACGAGCGCGGCGACCTCGGTCTGCTCGGGGACGGGGCGGCGGACGACCCAGTCCCGCTCGGCGAAGAACTCCGCGGGGTAGTCGTAGGCGTGCGACTGGACGTCTTGCGGCAGCGACAGGACGACGGCGCCGGTGCTCACCGGGTCGACGAGGACGCGCATCGCGGCGGGCAGTGCGGTGAGGAGCTGCTCGGGTCGGGTGATCCGGTCGAAGAACCGGGACACGGGGCGGAACGCGTCGTTGACGCTGGCGTCGGCCTCGATCGGGTGCTGGAGCTGCTGGAGGACAGGGCCCTGACGGCGGGTGGCGTAGGAGTCGCCGGGCAGCAGCAGGACCGGGATCCGGTTCACCGTGGCGAGCGCGGCGCCGGTGACCATGTTCAGCGCGCCGGGGCCGATGGACGCGGTGACGGCCAGGGTGGCGCGCCGCTTGGACGCCTTGGCGAAGCCGGTGGCGATGTGGACGAGGTTCTGTTCGTTGCGGCCCTGGACGAAGGGCAGCTGGTCGGCGTACTGGTCGAGCGCCTGACCCAGGCCCGCGACGTTGCCGTGCCCGAAGATCCCCATGGAGGCCGGGATCAGCCGGCGGCGGTCGCCGTCCGCGACGCTGTACTGGCGGGACAGGTAGAGCACGAGAGCCTGGGCCGTGGTGAGGCGCACGGTCGCCGGGGTGCCGGTCATGTCGTTCTCCTTGTCGGGCATCGGGTTCGGGAGGTGCGCAGGGTCACCAGGGCCGGCCGTGCAGGATGACGGTCTTCTCCTCGGTCATCTCCGACACCGCGGTCCGGAAGCCTTCCTTGCCGATGCCGGAGGCCTTGAGGCCGCCGTAGGGCATGAGGTCGGCGCGCCACAGCGGGGTCCAGTTGATGTGGACGACCCCGGCGTCGATCTGGCGGATCGCGCGGACGGCGGCGGAGACGTCCTTGGTGAAGACGCCGGCGCCGAGGCCGTAGGCGGTCGAGTTGGCGTAGGCGATCGCGGACTGCCAGTCGTCCGCGGTGGAGACCGCGACCGCCGGGCCGAACAACTCGTCCTGGTTCAGCGGAGCGTCGCGGTGGACGCCGTCGACGACGGCCGGGGTGAGGACAGCGCCGTCCCGGTCGCCGCCGGTGAGCAGGCGTGCACCGCCCTCGACCGCCGTCCGCAGCGCGGTCTCGACCCGCCGGGCCTCGGCCTCGCTGATGAGGGCACCGAGCCGGGTGTCGGGCGAGGACGGGTCGCCCATGGCGATCGCCTCGACCTTGGGGACGAGGGCGTCGAGGAGGTCGCCGTGCACGTCGGGGTGCGCGATGACCCGTTGCACGGAGATGCAGACCTGACCGGCGTTGATGTAGCCGCCCGCGGCGATGGCGTCCGCGGCGGCCTCGATGTCGGCGTCCGGGAGGACGACCACCGGGCACGAGGCGCCGAGCTCGAGGGACAGCTTCTTGACCCCTGCCGTGCGGGCGATGTGCTCGCCGACGACGGTGGACCCGGTGAAGGAGACCTTGCGGACCCGCGGGTCGCTGACGAGCGCGTCGCCGAGCCGGCCGCCGGGGCCGGTGAGGACGTTGAGGACGCCCGGCGGCAACCCGGCGTCGGTGAACGCTGCGGCCAGCGCGAGCGCGGTGAGCGGCGTGGTGCGGGCGGGCTTCAGGACGACCGCGTTCCCGGCGGCCAGCGCCGGCGCGACCTTGTGCAGGACGAGCAGGGACGGGTAGTTGAACGGGGTGATCGCGACGACCACCCCGCAGGGCTGCCGCAGGGTGAAGCCGATCTTGTCCTGGCCGGTGCCGCGGTTGGCGTCCAGCGGCAGGGTGTCGCCGTAGAGCTGGGTGCCCTCGTAGCCGGCGAGTCGGATCATGTCGCTCGCCCGGCCGACCTCGCCGCGGGCCTCGGTGATGGTCTTGCCGTTCTCGGCGGACAGCAGCACGGCGATGGTGTCGGCGCGCTCCTCGACGAGGGCGGCGGCGCGCATGAGGACGTCGAGGCGGGCGTGCGCCGGGGTCTCGCGCCACACCGCGGCGCCGCGCTCGGCGGCGGCGAGGGCCGTCTCGACGTCGTCGACATCGGCGACGGCGACCTGCCCGACGACCCTGCCGTCGTAGGGAGAACGGACCTCTTCGGTCTGCCCGCTCTTGCTGGCGACCCAGTCGCCGTCGACGAGGATCCGGCCTTCGGTCATGGCGGTGTGGGCCTCTCTGCTCACAGGGTGACCCAGCGCTGCTCGGCGTCCGAGCGGAGCGTGGCGTCGACGAGTCGTGCGGTGGCGACCATGTCGGTAATCGTGGCGCCCTCGGGGCGGCCGGTCGCGATCGAGGTGAGGAGCCGCTTGGCCTCGACGACCTTGAGGTCGTCGAAGCTCAGCGGGATGGCGGTGTCGGGCTGGAACGCGCCGGCCTCGCCGTCCGCGGGCCCGACCCGATGGGTCGTCCAGGAAGCGCCCTGGTAGTCCTGGTCCAGGCAGACCTGGAGCTCACCGGTGCGGCGGAAGTCCCAGCCCAGCGCGCCGGTGCTGCCGTGCACCTCGAAGGCGTACGAGTTCTGCTCCCCCACGGAGGCGCGGCTGGCCTCCAGGACGCCGCGGGCACCGCCGGTGAATCGGAGCAGGGCCAGCACGTGGTCCTCGTTCTCGACCGGCAGCCGCGGTCCGTCGCCGCCGCGGGAGAAGTGCGACGCGGCGGCCGCCGCCTGCGGACGCTCGGAGATGAAGGTCGAGGCCTCGGCGAGGACGGCGCCGACCGGCCCGACGACGTACTGGGCCAGGTCGAGGCCGTGCGAGGCGAGGTCTCCGATGACGCCGCTGCCGGCGAGCTCGCGGACGAACCGCCAGGTCAGTGCGCCGTCCGGGTGGGCACAGTAGTCGCCGAGCATCTGGACCCGGACGTGGCGGACGTCGCCGATCCGCCCCGAGGAGACCAGCTTGCGGGCCAGCTCGACGGCCGGGGCGTTGCGGTAGTTGAAGCCGACGGCAGAGGCGACGCCAGCTGCGGCGACGGCGTCGGCGATCTCGACCGTCTCGGCGAGGTTGCGGCCGGCCGGCTTCTCGACCCAGATGTGCTTCCCGTTCTTGGCCGCGGCGACCGCCACGTCGCGATGGGTGTAGTTCGGGCCGGCGACGCAGACGAGGTCGATGTCGTCCCGGGTGACGAGCGCGTTCCAGTCGTCCGTGGTCGACGTGATGCCGAAGACGTCCCGGGCGTAGTCGAGACGGCCGTCCGCTGCGGGGTCGGCGACGGCGACCAGGCGCGGGACCGCACCGAGGTCGCGGTAGTGCTGCATCACGCGGGTCAGTGCCTTGGCGTGGACCTGGCCCATCCAGCCGAAGCCGACGATGCCGACGTTCACGGTGTTCGAGGGCGTGGTGTTCGAGGTCATGGGTGTCACCTGCGGCGGGAGGACTCCGCCTGCCTTTCTCGGGAGGGTCAGCGGACCTCGTCGACGAGGACGGGTCGGTGCTCGCGCCAGGACAGGGTCGCCGCGGCGGCGACCAGGGAGGCCTCGACGCCGTCGTGCAGGGTGCACGGCGATGGGCGGGTACCGGCGACGACCTCGGTGAAGGCGGTCAGCTCGGCGCGGAACGCGTTCTCGAGGCGGTCCATGAAGAAGTGCCAGGGCTTGCCGGCGGGGAAGGTCACCGTCGGGTCGGCAGACCGCAGCGGCAGCTTGTCGTCCAGGCCGGCGGACACGGAGTCCTTGCTGCCCAACAGCTCCAGCCGGACGTCGTGGCCGCGGCCGTTGGCGCGGCTGTTCGAGACGACGGCGAGGGTGCCGCCGCTGAGGGTGAGGATCGACGTGACCGTCTCGGCGTCCCCGGCGTCACGGATGTAGTCGATCCCCTGCGTGGCGCCGGCCGCGTAGACCTCGACGACCTCCTGCCCCGTCATGAACCGCACGGAGTCGAAGTCGTGGATCGCGCAGTCGTTGAAGATGCCGCCCGATCCGCGGATGTACTCCTCCGGCGGCGGGGCCGGGTCGAGCGTCGTCGACCGCAGCGTGTGCACGTAGCCGAGGCGGCCCGCGTCCAGGTCGGCCTTCGCCGCCACGTACGCGGCGTCGAACCGGCGCGGGAAGCCGATGTGCACGGGGGTGTCGCACCCGGCGAGGTCGTCGCGCAGGGCGACGGCCTCCTTCGCCGAGGCCGAGACCGGCTTCTCGCAGAACGTCGGGATGCCGGCCTTGACGCAGGCCCGGATGAGGTCGGGGTGGGTCACCGTCGACGAGGCGATGACGACGCCGTCCACCCCGGCGGACAGGATGTCCACCGGCTCCGGGACGACCGTCGCGCCGAGCGGCTCACCGACGCTGCGGGCCAGGTCGGGCAGCGCGTCGGCGACGAGGAGCTCGTCGACGGACGGCAGGTCGGTGAGGGTGCGGGCGTGGAACGCCCCGATGCGTCCGAGGCCGACGAGTCCGATGCGCATGGTGTGGTCCTCTCCTGGGGCGGACGGGGATCAGTCGTGCGCGCCGGGGACCATCTGGTCCCAGTCGATGACCGACCCGGTCACGACACCGCTGCGCTCGGAGAGCAGGAAGACGACGAAGTCGGCGATCTCGTCGACCTGGCCGAGCTTGCCCATCGGCACGCTCGCGTTGGCCTTCTCCAGCCAGTCGTCCTGGGCGCCGTGGAAGCGGCGCTGGGTGGCGTCCTCGCCGTCCGTCTCGGTCCAGCCGATGTTGAGGCCGTTGATCCGGATCCGGTCCCAGCGGTGCGCGTAGGCCGCGTTCTTCGTCAGCCCGATGAGGCCGGCCTTCGAGGTGACGTAGGGCGCGAGGTAGGGCTGCCCGCCGTGCGCCGACATCGAGATGATGTTGACGATGGAGCCGGGCTCCTTGCGGGCGACCATGTCCTTGATGGCGGCCTGCATGAGGAAGAACGGTCCGCGGACGTTGATCGCGACGTGCTCGTCGAAGAGCTCCGGGGTGGTGTCGAGCATCGTGCCGCGGGTGGTGAGGCCCGCGCAGTTCACGACGCAGTCGATGCGGCCGAACCGCTCGATCGTGGCCGCCGCGGCCGCCTGCACCGCGGCGACGTCCCCGGCGTCGGCCTGTACGAAGAAGGCCTCCTGCCCGGAGGAGGCTGCCAGCGACGCCGCGAACTCCTCGCCGACGTCCTTGCGCCGTCCGGTGACGGCGACCCGGGCGCCGTTGCGCGCCGCGGCCTCCGCGACGGCGGCGCCGAGGCCCTGCGTGCCACCGCTGACGAGAACGGTCTTGCCTGCCAGGAGCGCGTCGTCGAGCTGAGTCATGGCTGACCTTCCGGAGCTGGATCGGTTTGGGACGGCCGGCGCTCTCGTCGCAGAGGGGACGAGGACCTGTGACCGCCGACACACGAAACCGTAGGCTCGGCAGGCGCGGCGGCGAGAGGCCAAGTGCCTCAAGAACGCCTCAGGGATGCGCCCCCGGTGGCGTGCCCGAGATCACCGACATCAGCCTCGGCTTCTGAAGGCCCTCGAGGTGAGGCTGCGTGCGCAACTACGGGGACCAAGGCCGCACACCGACGCGTGGCGAGGGTTTGTCGCCCAGGATCCACCCAGAAGATCCGAACCCGACGGTGCGGAAGCGCATCACCGCAGATCATGGTCGGCTTCGAATGTCAGAAGCGGTCCTCCGAGAATTTGAAGACCGGCGATTCGACCACAGCCCCTGGCCGCCGCAAAGGGCCTCTGATCAGGAAAACGCGAGGCGTCGCCGCTCATCGCCGGCCATTCTCGTTCTCAGGGCATCCGTGACGCTCGACGAGCACCGGAGACACCCGAACACCACCGGACAGCCCAATCTCCAAGATCACGCCCATAGCGCGCCCACGACCGACAAGGGCATGCCCACCTCCCGAGGGCCCGCAGAGCGGTTGACCTGGGACGACGGCGAGGTCGCCCAAGGCTTCCCAACAGTGACAGTCCGATATGCAGTCGGACGATCAGTCGTATTCACCGTAGGGACCGACGCTCTGGCGTACAGCGCTCTCGTCGCTTGCCTCTCCCATGTCGTGAGGACGAGGCGAGAAGTCCGTCGTGCGTCAGCTGCGGCCCCGGCGGTCGGTCTTCGCCTGGTACATGAGCTGGTCGGCGGCGGCGAGGACGTCGGCGGGGTCGCGGTCGTGGATGGCGGCGGCGGGGTCGGCGAGGTAGCAGCCGATCGTGAGTCGCGGCGCGAGCGTTGTGCCGTCGACGTCGGCGGGCTGCTCGACGGTGCGGCGGATGCGGTTCAGGACCGGGTCGGGCTGCCAGCCGGGCTCGAGGTCGGGCAGGACGAGGACGAACTCGTCGCCGGAGATCCGCGCTGCGGTCTGGTCGTCGGTCGTGCAGGTGGCCAGGCGGGCGGCGACGGTCCTGAGGAGGTGGTCGCCGGTGCGGTGGCCGTGGGTGTCGTTGACGTTCTTGAGGTCGTCGAGGTCGCAGAACAGGACGGCGACGCGTTCGTCGGGTCCGCAGGTCATCAGGGCGTGCCGGAGGCGTTGCTCGAGGTGGGCGCGGTTGGGCAGGCCGGTGAGCGGGTCGTGGGCGGCCTTCCATTCGGCGCTGCGGCGGCCTTCCTGGATGAGCCGGTTCGTGGCCTCCTGGGCGGTCACGTCGCGGGAGATGACGATGACCCGGTGGTCGGCCAGCCGGGACACGGTCGCCTCGAACGCGGCCTCGGGAAGCCCGGCCGGTCCATTGGCACCGTCGATGACGGCGCGGGCCGTGCGGGGCAGGCCGTCGGCCGCGACCCTGCGGATCGTGGCCGGCAGCGTCGTGCCCCTCAGGCCGGGGAACGCGGCATCGAGATCGGCATCGATCAGGTGTTCCCGGTCCAGGCCGGCTCCGGCGGCGGCCACGGTGTTGAGGTGTCGGATGGTGATCGGGGCCGGGGCGGGGCGCTGCAGGGTGGGTGTGGGACCGACGTCGAGGATGAGGATGGCGTCGCGGGCGGCGTCCATCGCCAGGTGCAAGGTGTCCCAGGCGTACTGGGCGCGCCCGTAGGCCTCGATGAGGACGTTCTCGGAGGCGACCTGGGCGCTGACGTCCCGCCACGTCGACAGCACGTGCTCGGCGTCGACCCGGACAGCCACGACGTCCAGAACACCGGCCCAGCCCCGGGAGGTGTAGGACGTGCGCAGCCGGTGCGTCCCGGGGCTGGCAACCGCCCGCCGGAGCAGCCCCGGGATCCCGGAAGCTTCCGCGTCGTCGAGGATCGCGTCCAACGTCTGGCCGACGACTGTCTGGTCATCGGCCGCCATCGCGGCGCCGGCGGCGTTGATCTGCGTCAGGACGAACCGAGGCCCCGGCGTGGCCACGGACGCAGGCCCGACGGCATCGACCGCGCTATCGACGAGCGGACCGGTCGTCGCATCGCCAGAGGAGTCCGCGGCGTGGTTGGTCCCGACGATCCGGTAGAGGGCGAAGCCGTCAGGGCTCGCGTCCAACGCCGCGTGCAGGACGTCCTGGGCGGCCCTGGCCTCGTCCTCGGCGAGGACCTTCTCGGTGACGTCGACCATGTGGGCGATGACGTAGTCCGGTGCGCCGACGCGGTCGCGGATCAGGGCGCCGTGCAGGCTGACCCACCGGTCCTCGCCGTCGGGGCGGGTCACCCGCGCCTGGAGAGCCCGGACGGTGTCGACCCGGCCGCTGAGCAGCCCGTGCAAGGACTCCGCCACCGTGCGCCGGTCGGCCGGGTGGATGCTGTCGAGCAGCGGCATGTCGAGCAGCTCGGCGGAGGACCGGCCGGTGATCTCTTCCAGGGCGCGGTTCACCGTGAGTCGCCGCCCGAACGAGCCGGTCCGGGCATCGATCAAGGACATACCGACCGGGGCGCCGTCGAAGGCGTGCTGCAGCCGGGAGTTGCTGACGTGCAGCTGCCGTTCACGCCTGAGCCGCGCTGAGACATCCTGCACCGTCCCGGAGACCGCCCGGACCTGACCGCCCTGGTCCAGCTCGACACGGCCCAGGACGGACACCGTCCTCGGCAGGCCCTCACCCAGGTCATCGGCGGTGCCCGAGGCGGTACCACCGGCATGGTGTGTCGGCTTGAGCCGGACCTCTACGAAGAAGTCGCCACCCGTGGCGAGCGCCTCCTCTCGCCGCGCGAAGTACATCGGCAGGTCGTCCGGGAGGACGCGTTCACAGAACGTCTCCAGGCTCGGCGTTGCCGTGTCAGGGCTCAGACCCAGCACCTCGTACGTCCCCGGCGACCAGACGACCAGCCCGGTGTGGGCGTCGTGGTCCCAGCTCCCGATCGCGCCCGCGCTCTCCGTCAACGCCAGATGCTGGGCCCCGGCCGTCGAGGGCGACGCAGGCACCAGCTCACGCATCACCACGAGCGTGCGCGACCCCTCGGGTCGATCCTCGGAAGACCCCAGGGGGGCCACGGAAAACTGCACCGTGATGACGGTCTGGTCCAGCAGCTGCACCACGACGGCCGAGCCGCTGCCCATCGCTTGTGGCCTCGGGTCACGCAGGTATGCGGCGCGACGCTCGACATGATGAGAACCGGCCGGCAGGAACGCCCGAGTCGACTGCCCCACCAACTCCTCGACCGACTGACGCAGCAACCCCGAGCACGCCGTGTTCACCGCGACGATCACACCATCGCGGTCGAACACCAGAGCCGGGTCCGGCAACGCCTCCAGGACCTCAACGAGCACATCGCCCCTGCGACCACCCGACGAACGCGCTTCCGGGACGCGACCCAGGGGTGTGCCGACAGCGGTCTGTCGATCGTCCATGACCGAGGCTCACTCTCGCTCAGGCCCAGTGTCCAGTGATGCCGTGGACACAGAGAGCAACATCACGAGGCTAGCAGCGCGGGCGAGCCCTCGTGAGCGTTACCACGCTGCGGTACACGCGAACGCAAGACCGAGCCGTTCGCCCGCCCTGACCGATCCGACCCTTTGGGTGCAAGAAGCTCGTGAACTGCCGCTGACCTGGGTGTATGCACCACCGCTCACTGAGATGATCACCGGCATCGGGGTTGTGGTTCGGGTCGGGAGTGCCCGAAACGCGCACACCGCCGCTGACCTGGGCGCTGCAACGCCGCCCGCTGGGATGCGCGAGCGTCGGCTGTGGGTTCGGACCCGTTATCGGACCGAGGGCTGCTCACTTGAGGGTTGGTAGCGCAGGCAGACCAAGACGATGTCGTCCTCGATGGCAGCGTCCGCGGTGAGGGTGTGCAGCAGGTGGTCTGCGAGTGTCTCGGGGTCGGTGCGGGATTCGGCGACGGCGGTGGCTGCTGTTCGGAGGCGGTCGAGGCCTTCGTCGAGGGAGCCGGTGCGACGTTCGATGAGGCCGTCCGAGTACAGGATGAGCACGCTCGCGTCAGTGAGCTGGTGCTCGGCGTTGGCATGGGCCGCGGTACCGGTGGTCAGGGGTGGGTGCTGGACCTGGTCGAGCCATTGGCTGGAGCCGGTTGGCTCCACGAGAAGCGCGGGTGGGTGTCCGGCCGAGGCGTAGGCGAGGTGCCCGTCGGCGGGGTCGACGACGGCGCAGAAAGCGGTGGCGAAGTCAGTGCCGTTGGGCCCGGCGGCGAACCGGTCGACGGCGTCGAGAAGGAGCGCGGGGTCGGGCGGGACGTGAGCGGCGACGGCGGCGGTGGCTGCGCGCAGCCGGCCCATCGCTGCCGCCGATTCCAGGTTGTGGCCGACGATGTCGCCGACGATGACTCCGATGTGGCCGGTGGGCCAGGTGAAGGTGTCGTACCAGTCGCCGCCGACCTCGAGCATGTCGCCGGCGGCCTGGTAGCGAGCGGCCACCTGGAGCCGAGGGTGCTGGACGAGGTGGTCGGGCAGCATCGCTTGCTGGAGCCTGACGGCGATGTCGTGCTCGCGGCGGCGCAGCCGGGCCGCGGTCAGGATGACTTCGGCGCGGTGCGCGATCTCCTGCAGGAACCCCAGGTCGTCGGGCGTGTAGGGCGGCCGATCGGGTTCGCTGAGGCCGACCAGCAGCGCACCCGGGGTGTCGTCACCGAGGTGGAGCGGGACCGCCATGGTGGAGTGTGGCCCGAGGTCGTCCAGCAACCGCCTGGTCTCGTCGTCGAGGGCGTACCCGGCGACCACGGACGGGTTGATCTTGGCGATGAGGTCCGATTCCCCGGCCGCGACGTGAGCCACCGAGCCGGGCTCTTGGGCGGTGAGCCGGTGACGCTGCCGCAGGGTGCGGAGCGTCTCGATCTGGCCCGGGTCGCGGTGCGCGACACCGCGCAGGGCGTCGGGGTCCCCGGGAGCCTCGACGGTGACGAAGTCGGCCAGGCGCGGGGTGAGGGCTTCGGCCAGCCGCTGGAGCTGCCCGCCCAGCGTCGGCTCGGCCTCCAGGGCGCCGACGACGTCGGCGATCACCTCAGCGCGTCGGTGCGCGGCCAGTGCGCCCTGGTACGCGCGGGCCCGCTCGACCGCCGCCCAGGTCCGCTCGGCGGTCATCTGGATCGCGGCGATGTCCTGCGGGGTCCAGCTGCGCGGCTGTTCCTGGTGGACGACCAGCGCGGAGACGGGTCCGTCCGGGCCAGCGAAAGGGGCCATCACATAGGCATGGACACCGACCGCCAGGCTCGCACCGCTTTCGGAGGCGGTGAGTCGGTCGTCGTGACCGACGTCGTCGATGACGATGATCTGCCCGGCGCGGAACAGGTCCATCACCGCCGCGCCGTAGTTGTCCAGACGGTAGGTCCCGGCGATCCGGGTCCCGCCGGCGTCGTATCCGGCCTCCACGACGCCGGTCCGGCCGTCCTGGAGGATCTGCGCGTAGTGCACACCGGTGGCACCCAGGTGCTCACCGAGCAGACGGCAGGCCATCGCCTGGATCTCCACCGGGTCGCCGACCTCCCGCAGCGAGTCCAGCAGCCGGGCCCGGTAGCCGTCCAGGGCGGCCTCCGCACGAGCGGCGGTCTCCGCCTCGACCCGGTCGGTGACGTCCGCGCTGACGCCCAGGTGGCCCAGGTAGGCGCCGTCCTTGGAGTAGCGCGGCTCCGCCCACGACTGCAACCACCGCCAATGCCCCGCCGCGGAGCGGGCCCGGACCTGTCCGCGGAACGACGCTCGCCCGGCCACTGCCGACTCGAAGTCCGCCGCGTAGACCGCACCGGACTCGTGGTCGGTCAGGGTCCTCCACCGCCCGGCGACCATGTCGGCGCGGTCCACGGCGAAGAACTCGCAGTACGTCTGGTTGACCCACTCCAGGCTCCCGTCAGGGCCGTGCTGCCAGACCAGCAGCGGCAGACCGTCCGCCATCGACCGGAACCGGGACTCGCTCTCTCGCAACGCCTCCTCGGCGAGGTGGCGGGCCGTCTGGTCCTTGAACACGATCGCGAACCGCGGCGGCGGGTCGACCGGCACGGCGAACACGTCGAACCAGCGGCCCATCGCCGCCGACCCCTGCTCGAACCGCAGCGTCTGACGATCCAGACCCACCCGGGCGTAGGTGTCCACCCAGACCGTCTCCAGGGCCGGCACGAGCTCCAACGCGGTTCGCCCGACCGCGTCGAACAGGCCGGTCATCTCCCCGAACAGCGGGTTGACCTCCAAGAACCTGTAGTC